>JAFXPV010000094.1 GCA_017527625.1 Bacteroidales bacterium
GATCCTGTCCTTCGGGTTCTCAAGGGTCCTGGTGGCCATTATCGCAGGCACTCCGCAGCCGAAGCCGATGATATAGGGTATGAACGACTTGCCGTGCAGACCTATGCGGTGCATCAGCTTGTCCATTATGAATGCCGCTCGGGCCATATATCCCGTGTCCTCGAGGAACGAGATGAACATAAACAGGATGATGATGTTCGGCAGGAACACCAGCACCCCTCCCACTCCGGAGATTATGCCGTCCACCAGCAGGTCGTTCAGCATTCCTTCGGGCAGCAGGCCGCCTATCCAGTTGCCGAGGGCGGCAATGCCGGCCTCGAGCCACTGCTGGGGATATGCGCCCAGGGTAAATGTCGTCTGGAACATCACCCACAGGAATATTACCAGCAGGGGAAATCCGAGATATTTGTTGGTAAGGACCGTATCGAGGGCATAGGCCAGCTTGCGCTTGTCCTCCTTGGCCGGCGTCAGGGTCTCTTTCAACGCTCCACGGATGAACCCGTAGCGGATGTCGGATATGATGTCGGCTATTTCGCCGCGATATTCTTTTTCGAGGCGGGCGCGGGCAGAGTCCGCGGCTTCCTTAATCTGTGCAAATGCCGGAACGGATTCGATGGATTTCGTGATGACCTTGTCGCCCTGTATCAATTCGAGGGCAAGGTAGCGTCCGTGATAGCGGTCACGGAGGGACTGGTCGGCGTCGATGAGCTTCTTGACGGATGAAATGCAGTCTTCTACGTTCTCTCCGTAGTTGATGTGGATATGCTTCGTATAGCCTTCTTCATCGCGGTAGATGTGCACGATTTTCTCCAGCACGTCTTCGACGCCCCGACCGGTGCGCGCAACTACAGGCACGATGGGGAAACCGAGCATCTTTTCGAGGCTCTCCACGTCAAGCTGGTCCCCGGACCTCTCGAGCTCGTCGTACATATTGAGAGCCATCAGCATCCTGGGGTTCATATCGATAAGCTGCGCGGTGAGGTACATATTGCGCTCGAGGTTGCCGGCGTCGACTATGTTCAGAACAAGGTCGGGATGGTGGTTCAGCAGATAGTCCCTCACATAAAGTTCTTCGGGTGAATATTCAGTGAGGGAATATGTTCCGGGCAGGTCTACCAGGTTGATCGTATAGCCGTCGTGGTAGAAGGTCCCCACCTTGCTGCTCACTGTCACTCCTGAATAGTTGCCCACTTTCTCGCGGAGGCCTGTGGCAAGGTTGAAGAAGGATGTCTTGCCGCAGTTGGGATTGCCAACCAGTGCCACCGTGATCGTCTTTGAACTCGTCTCGACTTCCCGCGCCACGTGGGCTTCGATCGTACCGTTGAAATCAAAGTCCGGATGGAAGCCCTCTTCCAGCGACACCACCTCGATCTTGTCGGCCTCAGAGCGCCTGAGGGAGACGTGGCTGCCCATTATGCTGTATTCTATCGGGTCCATCAGGGGGGCGTTTTTGATGACGTCCACTTTCTCGCCCTTGATGAAACCCATCTCCATTATGCGGTGGCGGAAACCGCCGTGGCCGTGCACCTTGGAGATGATACAACTGCTGCCGGTAGGGATATCGGTCAGCACAGTCACTTCGTTCTGTTTGTTGTTTTCTTCCATCTTCGAAGTGCAAATGTCGGCAATTACACGCAATTATGTATCACTATTTGTGGTGATAACACGAAAGTATATGTTACAAACCGTAAAACAATGTTAAAAAAAGCTAAATTTGCACGATTGGTTATCCTGATAAATGAGTAAGAATTCTGCAATATTCAAAGATGTCTGGAAATCCCTTTGGGAGAAGCTGAAAGAGTCGCTGGTGTCGGTCCTTCCGGTAAGCGCGCTGGTAGTCATCCTTTCACTGACTCCCTGGGTTGATATTTCCACACACGACCTGTGCGTCTTCCTGGGAGCGGCCATCCTTCTGATTGTGGGAATAAGCCTGTTCAACCTGGGAGCCGATATGGCAATGACACCGATGGGCCAGTATATAGGAGAAGGTCTGACCCGCTCGAAGAAATCAAGCATCTTGCTGCCTATCGCCTTTGTTATGGGCTTGCTGATCACCGTGGCCGAGCCTGACCTGTCAGTTCTGGCCTCGCAGGTGAGCGCAGTTATGAACAGCACGGTCCTCATACTCACCGTAGGTGTGGGTGTCGGCATAATGCTGCTCCTCGGCGTGATAAAAATCCTGACACACGCTGATCTGACCAGCATTCTGCTCTATGGCTATATGATACTGTTCTGCCTGGCTGCCTTGTTGATGGACAACGATGAAACCTGGCCGCTGCTGGCTATGAGTTTCGACTCCGGCGGCGTCACTACCGGCCCTATCACCGTCCCGTTCATAATGGCTCTCGGCGTAGGAATCGCGATGTCCATCGGCGGCCGCAATGCCAACGAGAACAGTTTCGGCCTCATCGCCCTGTGCTCGATCGGCCCGGTCGCCGCAGTGCTCGTCCTTTCAATGCTCTCCACTGGCGTTCCAGATTATGCCGTGCCGGATTATTCGATGTCCGCCATCCTGGCTGAAGGGTTCGACGACATCCTTTTCGGATCTATGGCCAATGTAGGCAAGTCTCTGGTGATGATCGTGATCTTCTTTTTCATCCTGCAGTTTGCCATACTAAGGCTTCCGAAGACCAAAATTCTCCAGATCATCGTGGGCATCATCTATGCTTTCATAGGCCTGGTGCTCTTCCTGGCTGCAGTTGAGATGGCCTTTATGCCCATAGGCTACCGCATCGGCGTCGAGCTGGCCGAGGCGAACCCCATAATACTGATCGTCTTCTCATTCATCATAGGTATGGTGGTAGTGCTGGCCGAGCCGGCTGTGCACGTACTCAACAACCAGGTCAGCGAAATCACCGGAGGAGAAGTGAGCCGCAAGCAGATGATGACTGCACTCTCTCTCGGCGTAGGCGCCTCGATCGGCCTTTCAGTGATCAGAGTTTACTTCGGTTTCTCGCTTCTGTACTACCTGATACCCGGATATGTCATCTCTCTCGGGCTCTCACTCTTCGTGCCCAGACTATATACGGCCATCGCCTTCGACTCCGGCGGCGTGGCCAGCGGTCCGCTCACCTCAAGTTTCATACTGCCCCTGGTCATCGGTTCCTGCGTATGTATGCAGGGCGAATCGAATGTGATGGAGCTGGCTTTCGGCGTAGTCGCAATGGTCGCTATGACTCCCCTCATCACTATCCAGTGCCTTGGTTTCAAATCTGTCATAGCTACCCGCCGTCGCCGCAATGCCGCATTCCGCCGCATACTTGCAGCCAAGGAGGACACTATCATATATTTTGAATAATTATGTCAGAAACACGGAATATAGCCCCTATGAAGCTGGAACTGCTGGTCGCCATAGTACACGACGACAAATCGGCATATTATTCCAGCCTGATACAGTCTCACCAGGCCAATATGCAGCTGACTCTCCCCTGCAAGGGCAGCACCCATCTGCTGCTTGGCTACCTCGGCCTGACTGAGCGTCCCAAGAACATCATAATGAGCGTCGTGCGTTCCGACGAAGCTCCCGGTCTCTTCGAAGTCCTGAACGAGAACTTCAGCAAGGGCAAAAACTATAAAGGCGTCGCCTTTACCATCCCGTTCAGCAGTATGATCGGCACGATGGCTTATGGTTTCTTAAGTAACGAAAAAAGATTCAAGGAGGAAGTATAAAATGTCTGATGCAACTAAAAACGAGCTTGTTGTCTGCATAGTAAATGCGGGTTATTCAGAGAATGTAATGACGGCAGCCCGCGCAGCCGGAGCCAAGGGAGGCACTATTATCCGAGGCCGCGGAACCGCCAATCCCGAGGCGGAGGAATTCTTCAACATCCCCATCCAGCCTGATAAAGAAATGATACTCATCCTTGTTCCTTCAGACATCAAGGACGAAGTTATGAAAAGCGTCTACCGAAACGAAGGTCTTGCCACTGATGCGGCTGCGTTCGTTTTTTCCCTGCCGGTCGTCAGGTCTTCCCTGGATTTCAAGAAAGAAGACAAAGAAAAAGAAGGAGACGACTAGCGGCTATATTTTTTTGCGTCCAGTGATGCAAATTGCTTACCTTACGGTCAGTTTTTCCAGTTACCAATTATTATGTTCCGAAAAATCACCTTCATAGCAGTAAGCCTGCTTGCCATCTGCACACTGGCCGGAGCCCAGCCCCGCAAACCCGCTGCAGAGCCCAAAGACAACGACAAACAAGAAGAAAAAAAAGTTGAACTGAAAGTCACCCCCGGAATGGTGGGAGTGGCCCATAACGAGAATGACTGGTACTTCGACGTGCCCGACAGCCTGCTCGGCAGAAGGATGCTGGCAGTGACCAGATTCACAAGCATCACTGCCGGCGCCGGCCAATACGGCGGCGAAGAGGTCAACGAGAAGATGATATATTGGGAGAAGGCTTCCAACGGCAATCTGCTGCTGAGAGCCGACGTACTCAGCATCCAGGCAGATGAAGACCAGGTGATCCGCAAAGCTGTCGACATCAGCTCCGAAAATCCTATAGTAGCATCGTTCAAGCCCGAGAAAGACGCTCCCGAAGGAGTGACCAGGATCAAGGCCAACAGTCTTTTCGAAGGTGACCTCCAGGTGTTCTCTCTGACCCCCGGCGACAAGAGATCCTTCAATCTGGGCGGAGTAAAGGCTGATGCCAGCTTCATCAACAGCATCAGGACCTACCCCATCAATACCGAAATCACCGTTACCAAGACTTTCAACTATAACGCCCCGACCGGAGGCGGCCCTGCAGCTGGCGGACAGCAGGCAAGGAATCTGCCCGCAGGCCGTGAGGCAGGGACTGTGACTATGGTCCTCAACACTTCAATCGTCCTTCTGCCCGAAGAGCCTATGCAGCAGAGATGGTTCGACCCCAGGGTCGGATTCTTCGCAGGCGGATACACCCAGTTCAGCGATGAGCAGCAGGGCGTCGAGAGCATCCGCTACATCACCAGATGGCGTCTTGAGGCCAGGCCCGAGGACGTAGAGCGCCAGAAACGCGGAGAGCTCGTGGAACCCGTCAAGCCTATTGTCTATTACATCGACCCTGCGACTCCGAAGCAGTGGCGCAAATACCTCATCGCCGGCGTCAACGACTGGAACGCAGCTTTCGAGCAGGCCGGCTGGAAGAATGCGATCCGCGCAGAGGAATGGCCTGAGAACGACACTACGATGAGTCTCGAGGACGCCCGTTTCTCAGTCATCAGGTATCTGGCATCCGACATCGCCAATGCCTACGGCCCGAACGTGCACGACCCGCGTTCAGGTGAAATCCTTGAAAGCCATATCGGCTGGTACCACAACGTTATGACGCTCGTGCACGACTGGTACCAGGTACAGGCAGGAGCGGTAGACCCCCGCGCCCGCAAAATCAAATATGACGACGAACTGATGGGAGACCTCATCCGCTTCGTTTCTTCACACGAAGTCGGCCACACCCTGGGACTCCGCCACAATATGGGATCCAGCAGCCAGACACCCGTCGAGAAACTCCGCGACAAAGAGTGGGTGGAAGCCCACGGCCACACCGTCAGCATTATGGACTACGCCCGCTTCAATTACGTAGCCCAGCCGGAGGACAACATTTCCAAGGCCGGCCTCTATCCCCGCATCAACGACTATGACAAGTGGGCCATCGAGTTCGGCTACACCCCCACTTATTTCAAGACGGCCAAGGAAGACCACCTTTACTGGAACAAGGTCATAATCGACCGCCTGTCAGCCAATCCGCGCCTGTGGTTCGGCGGCGAAGGCCGTGACGAGGACCCCCGCGCCCTCACCGAAGACCTCAGCGACGATGCAATGGTTGCCAGCAGCTACGGCATCGCCAACCTGCAGCGTACCCTTCCCCAGATTCCCGAATGGAACAAGGAAGAGGCTGATATGTTCACCAATGTGTCAAGGATGTATTCAGCAGTCGTAAGCCAGTTCAACCGCTATCTGGGCCACGTTTCAGCCAACATCGGAGGCCGCTACATCACAAACCACAGCATCGAGGAAACCAGCGCAGTCAAGTATGCACCCGTCCCGAAAGACAAGCAGAAACGCGCCCTCGACTGGCTGGACGACAATCTTTTCCACAAGCCCGAGTGGCTGGTGGACGTTCCCTACATCTGGGACCTCACCGACCGTCCGGACAGCTATCTGTACACGCTGGTGAACAATGTCGTCAGCCCGACCAACCTGCTGAGCACTTCGAAACTTGCCCGTCTTGAGCAGTTCTCGCTCTACGACTCGTCGAACTACAGTCCCGAGGAGTACCTCTCAGACCTGAGCGGCAAGATCTTCTCGGAGCTCGGCAAGGGCAGCAAGGTCGACAGCTACCGCCGCTATCTGCAGCGCCGCTACATCACTTCAGCCCTCACTGTCGTTGCCAGCGATGCGGCCAAGACTTCAGATGTGCGCACCCTGCTTCTTGCCCAGTTGACAGACCTCCAGAAAAAAATGGCCAAGGCCAAGTCTTCGGACAAAGTCACACAGGCACACTGGCAGGCACTTGCCAAACAGATCAGCGACCAGCTCTCTGCAAAATAGTTCAGAAAGAGGCAAGGCCTCGGCTGAGGCGCTCCAGTCCTTGTGAAAGCAAGGCTCTGGGACAGGCAAGGTTCACCCTTATGAATCCTTCCGTGCCATACATCGTCCCTGCGTTTATCCAGACCCGCTCCCTGCGCAGAAGTTCCTCTTCGAGCGTCTGCGACGGCATCCCGAGGCTGCTCACATCGATCCAGGCCAGGTACGTGCCTTCCAGCTTGCAGACAGGGAAGTCCGCGATCTTCTCTTTCAGAAGCTTGTAGTTTGTGAATATATACTCATTGAGTTCTTCCAGCCACCTGGCGCCTTGTTCAGAGTAGGCAGCCTGCAGGGCGACGACGCCGAACGGATTGACATCGCAGATTTCATTGTCGTTGACAGCCCTGTCAATGCGTCTGAGCCAGCCGGCGTTGTCTGTGACGATATTTGCAATCTGGAGCCCTGCTATGTTGAAGCTTTTGCTTGGAGAACAGAGGGTGACGCAGCAAGACTGGTTGTCCGCCGAAACCGAAGCGAAAGGCACGAAACGGTGTCCTGGCATTACAATCTCACAATGGATCTCATCGCTCACGACCACGACGCCGTGTCTGCGGGCAATCTCTCCCGCCCTTGCCAGCTCTTCTGCCTTCCATACCCTTCCGGCCGGATTGTGGGGGTTGCACA
The DNA here is from genome assembly GCA_017527625.1 of Bacteroidales bacterium. Next base: position 7,187 of record JAFXPV010000094.1, read on the forward strand.
GCAGCAGTACACGGGCTTTCGGGTCAGCGCACGCACGCTCCAGTCCTTCGAAATCAAAGCTGTAGGTGCTGTCGTGATACAGCAGCGGGACGTCGAGGATTTCGCAGGCGTTGTTGCGTATCGATGAGAAGAAGCAGTTATAGACCGGCGTCTGGACAATGACCTTGTCGGTGGGCTTGCAGAAAGCCTTGATGACTGCCGACAGCGCCGGCACCACGCCTGTGGTGTACAGGATCCACTCTCTTTCCATTTTCCAGCTGTGCCTTGCTGCGAACCAGTTTATGACAGCGTCATAATAGCTGTCAGGCACGTTGACATAGCCGAACACGCCGTGTTCCACCCGTTTCTTCAAGGCGTCCAGTATGAACGGTGCAGCCTTGAAATCCATATCGGCGACCCAAAGTGGTATGACATCATCGCCAGGGATTCCAAAAGGAGGCCGGGAGTCCCATTTGACGGAACCGGAACCCCTGCGGTTGACTATTTCGTCGAAATCGTACATAGCCGTTATCCGATCTTGATGTCGCAGTCGCCGGGCGCCTTTATGTTGGCATCGAGAATCACCTCGCCGCAGCTGTCAGCCTTGATATAGCCTGTGCGGGGATTCTTGATCGACGGGATATGGCCCTTGATGGTTGCCTTTACGTCGCTGTACTCAAAAGCCAGGTCAGCGTCGGCTGCAAAGGTGCAGTCTTCGAGCACGAGGTTTTCGGCATAGCAGAGGGGCTGGGAACCGCCGATGTGGCAACGCACCAGATGCAGGCCGCGGGAATGCCAGCCGAGGAATTCTCCGTCGATGACTGAATCGTAGACAGTGACGTTTTCAGCCTCCCAGAATGCGTCCTTGGTGTTGAGGACTGAGTCGCGGATCACAATGTCTTTCGCCCACTGGAACGAATAGTTGCCGCCCAGCTTGAAATTCTTTATGTCTACGTCGTGGCAATGCATAAAAATGTAGTCTGCACGGTCGGCGCGCACATCTTCAAGTTTTACGTGACCGCAGTGCCAGAGGGTCTCGGCCGCCGAATCGATTATGACGCGGCGCAGGGTGAGGCGTTCCATCTCGCGGAACATCTTGGGAGCGTCGACGATAGTGTCTTCCATCAGAAGGTCGCGTGAATACCAAAGCGCGGCACGGGCGCCCACGGTGAAAATACAGTCCTTTACAGTAAAACGGTCGCAGCACCAGAACGGGTACTTGCCTTCGAAGCGGCAACGTACCGCAGTGATGTCTGAAGTCTCTTTTATTGCGGATTCGCCGGCGTGAATGACCACGTTTTCGAGATAAAGGTCGTGCTCACAATATAACGGTCTTTCGCCGCCAAATTCCTGATTCTTGATTTCTTTCATATAGCTTTATGTCGTTTTTATCATATTCTTCATCCATTTTTCTCCGCTGATGCGGCCGATGAACAGCAGTCCCCTGACATTGAGTTCCACACACATACAAATCCAGTACCCGACCAGGCCGTAGACCCTGGTGAGGAAAATGGCCGGTATGATGCGGACCAGCCACATACTGGCGAGGTTGATGATGCTCGGGACCGTCGTATCTCCGGTGCCGACGCAGGCGCCGTAAGCCACTATCGAAGCGGCATAGCCGGCTTCCGCGAACGCTTCTATGCGCAGCACCCTTGCTCCAAGCGCCACTACGTCAGGGTCGACACTCAGCAGGGACATAAGCTGCGGGGCGATGAAGTACATCACCACGGCCAGGGCTGACATCATTCCCATACCAAGGCCCAGCGTTATGCGGGAAAAACTCTTCACCAGGTCCCGCCGCTTCGCTCCCAGGCTCTGGCCCACAAGAGTCGTGGCAGCATCACCCATACCGTAGCCGGGCATATAGCAGAAGCTTTCTGCCGTTATTGCAAATGAGTTTGCGGCTATGGCCACTGCGCCGAGCGGAGCAACGATGACAGTGCTGGCGATATGCGCTCCTCGCATTATGACATTCTGCACCCACATCGGCCCGCAGATGCCAAAGGCATTCTTAAGACATTGCGCCGTCGGCTTGAAAGAGCCTGCCTCGTGGACGATTCTGAGCTCCCTGGAGCGCACAAGCAAAAAGTAAATCATAACGACGGCAGTCACTGCCTCTGCGAGGCCAGTGCCGAGCGCAGCTCCGCGCACGCCCATTCCGGCTCCAGGCATCGTTATCTGCGAGCCGAAGATGCTGATCTCCCTCGTCGGGAAGATAAGCAGGAAATTGAAGATGACATCGAGTAAGCACATCATAACGTTGAGTATGGCCGGTACTTTGGTATTGCCGCTGCACGAGAGCATCGTAGCCCCAAAGAATCCAAGCTGCATAGCCGGCAGGAACATCGTGTACGTCCGGAAGTAAGCTGATGCCGCACCGTTGATTTCAGGGCTTCCGCCAAGCCAGCCCGGCAGAGGCCCGGCCACGGATAATCCGGCCATCGACAGGCAGACACTGAAAATGATGACACTTGCAAGCCCCTGCCTCATCACCTTCCTCGCCTGGACGAAATCGTTCGAGCCGATAAGATGGGCCACCTGCACCGAAAAGCCTTGCGCGGCTGCCATTGCGAATCCGCCGAAAATCCAGGTCGTTGTCGAAACGAGGCCTATGGAAGCTGATGGATTGGCTCCGAGGCTGCCGACCATCGATGCGTCGATGAACTGCAGCAGCACTGAAGCCACCTGCGCCATTATGGCCGGGCCGCACAGATACATAGTCAACCGGACCTGCTGCCCCAGAGCAAGTGGTTCTCCGTCTCGGATTCTGCCCAAAAGTATCTCTTTGCTCGCTGCCATCTTTCAACCGCGTAAAAATATGAAAAAACCCCGGATGCCCAAGCACCCGGGGTTTTTCTTTCATAAACCTTTTTACCAAACAATCAGTTTTATTTGATGCAGATCTGCTTCTTTGCCTTAGGCAATTCAACGTGAGCTTTCTTAGGCAGGTCGATGGTCAGCACGCCGTGCTCGACTTTGGCGTCGATCTTGTCAGCGTCGACATCTTCAGGAAGCAGCATAGTCTGCTGGAACTTTGCGTATGAGAACTCGTGGCGCAGGTAACGCGTGTCTTTGTTCTCTTCCTTGTCTTCTTTTTTCTTGCTCTCGATAGCGATTACCAGATTGTCATCTTCGTCGACGTGTACCTGGAAGTCGTCTTTTGTCATACCGGGAGCGGCGACCTCAAGGATATAAGCGTTCTTGTTTTCTTTCACATTGATGGCAGGAGCTACGGCATTGTTGTATGCATTGACTCTTTCCATCCAATCGTTGTCGAAAAAGTCATCGAAAAATGACGGCAACCAATTCTGATTTCTTCTAACTAGTGTCATTTTTAATACCTCCTATTGATTAAGTTGTTCTTTTGTGTTTCGAAACCTCATATAGGCAAACGCTGTGCCCACGGCTCAGAATATGACGAATCGTCATATTTGTGGACTTTTTGGCAGTTTTTTTTAATATTTTTGCCACAAAATCAAAAGAAACAGATGTCAACTACGCCGTTCTCAGCATCGATGAAGCTCTCGGATGTATTGTTCGAGAACCGCAACCTTCTCCTGCTGCTTCCCCGTTTCGGCATCCCCGTCGGTTTCGGAGGGAAGACCATAGCCCAGGTGTGCGAGGAGCACGGAGTCAGCGTCAGGCTCTTTCTGTTCGTATGCAACGTATACTGCTATGAAGGGTTCACGGCCGGCAGCGACAGCATCTGTGACGAGGACCTTCCTGCCTTGCTGCATTACCTGCGGGCCTCCCACCATTATTATCTGGAAGAACGGCTCCCCCACATCGAGCGGCACCTCAACGATTTGGCCGACAAGGCAGGCTCCCCCTACGGAGACTTGCTGAAAAAGTTCTTCGACGACTACCGCAAGGAAGTCGAGGACCATTTCGCATTCGAGGAGGCCAACATCTTCCCCATCGTCGTTGAAGACATCGCCCGCAGCAAGAAAGCCTTCACCGGAGCCCACGACAGCATAGAGGAAAAACTCTCCGACTTTACCAAGATCATCTTCAAGTTCCTGCCGCAGAACATCTCATCGGAAGAAATAATAGAGCTGACCTTCGACATTTTCCAACTTGCCGAAGACCTCGGCCGTCACACGGTGCTGGAAGAGGCCGTGTTCACCGACGACCACGGAGCCGGGCACTCCAAGGAAAGAAAGAAATCCGATGATTCGCAAAGCGGGATGGCTGACGAGGCACTGACCCAACGGGAGACTGAAATCCTCGTGCTTGTGGCGAAGGGTTATATGAGCAAGGAAATAGCAGATATGCTGAACATATCGATGAACACAGTGAACACCCACCGCAAGAACATAACTGCAAAAACAGGGATAAAGTCAATCGCCGGTCTGACCGTCTATGCTATGCTGAACAAGCTGATGTAGCCGCTACCAGCTTCCGCCGGCTCCGCCGCCCCCGAAATGTCCGCCGCCGAAACCGCCGAATCCACCGCCGAATCCGCCTGAGTGACCGCCGCCCCATCCTCCGGAAGAAGATCTGCCGCTAGATGAAGAGCCTCCGGAAGAGCCGAACATATTGCTGAGGACAATCAGGTCCCACAGATCCAGATGATGTTTGCCACTGCCGATGTTGGTGCTTCCTCCATTCATAGAAGCCAGGATGAGAACTATTACCAGGACAGCCAGCAGGAACATTACGAATGAGACGAGGGCAAGCACATCTTCTCCGTCAAACTCCCTGCTTTCAGAATATTCCCCGCAGGCCAGCGGCATCAGCACATCCAGGGCCGCATTCACTGCAGAGTAATAGTCGTTGCCGTTCCTGAGGTGGGGAACCATCTCATTCTCGAATATCCGCTTGGTCATAGCATCAGGAATAGCCCCTTCGAGGCCATATCCTACTGCGATGAACACCTGCCCGCTGCTGAACGCAGTCTTCGGCTTGATAAGGATTACTATGCCGTTGTTGTTTTTCTCGCCGCCCACACCCCAGCTCTCACCTATTTCATAGGCAACCATCGCCGGATCTCCTTCAAGCTCTTCAAGAGTAACGACTGCTATCTGGTTGGAAGTCGTGTCGTCGAAAGCGACAAGGCGCTGTTCCAGAGCCGCCTTCTGCCAGTCATTGAAAATGCCGGCAAAGTCATTGACAAGGCGCGGCGGGTAGGGCCGCTCGGGTATCTTCGCCATCGCGGCGACGGCACAAATAAGCAGTAATGCCGCAGCCAGCGTCCTAGTCCTCTTCATCCTCATCTCCTCCGAAAGAAATTTCATCGGGCTGCTCGTTAACGTCGTCGCTCCGATAAGGGAAGTACTGCGAAAGTACCTTGCCGACGGCCTCTATTGCGGCTATTATGCCCTCGGTGTAAAGACCGGAAGCGAATGCGGCTTTCATATCGGCAAGGATGCCGTCCCAGAAGCCGGCAGGAATCACTTCATTGATGGCTACATCGCCGACGATGGCGCAGGCTCGGGACTGATATGCCAGATATATCACGACGCCGTTGCGGGCGGCGGTATCGTACATTTCAAGACGGTTGAATACTTTGATTGCACGGGATACCGGGTCCGTCTTGCACTTGGGCTCGACGTGAACACGTATCTCGCCGCTGGTACAGTCTTCGGCCTTTACAATGGCCTCGACTATCCTGAGCTGCTGCTCTTTGTCAAGTATGGGTATCGGATTCATCCTACCTGCCAGCGCCGTCGGCGAGCCTTACGCATCTTACAGAGAAGGCCATATCATCGACATCAGCATAATTGACGCCGCAATAGTCAGCATCAAAGTAGATATATCGGTAATATGCGCGGTCGGAAGACCTTCTTGCAGAACTCCACCACATACCGTATGCCCTCATATCGCGGAATATGTCGCCGGAAGTCATACAGTAACCAGCCGGGAGGGCATTCCAGTTCACGGTGTTGGCTTTGTTGTTGTCGGGAGATATCGGCCAGAGTTTCTCGCCGTTCATAAACGCTTCGACAGTGAGTTTCTGCCCGAGTCCGGCCCAGTTCGAAAGGAAAGGCACTTCCACGCCTTTGTTTAGGACCTCGCCGAGGTTCTCCCAATCTTCGGCTGTAGGGACGCTCCATCCTTCGGGGCAGGCTCCCTGAGGACCGCCTGCAAGCCCGAAGCCATCTTCTCCTCCGGTAGCCTCATTCCAAGTGTAGAGTCTGCCGAAGAGATCCTGAAGCACGTCGCAGTCGTCATAGCAGATGCCGGCTCCACCCCACTTGAGGTTCTCAGCGAACCACTCGAGGTCGCCGACAGTTGTCGTATGATACTGCTGTCCGTCACGGGGGTCGGTAATCAGCCCGCCTTTGAAGACACGGCCGGTAAGGGACTCCTCAGGATCGATGATGACTACCGTCCTGCTTTGAGTCAGTTCATAGTAGCCGTAAGCATTGGTGATAACTGTTACGAACAGGTTGCAGGGCTCATCAGGAGTACGGATAGTGAGATGAGTGCCTGTGAGGGTATCTTCGTATATTTTTGGAATCAGCCATTTTACCACGAACTTCTCGGGAGAGACCACTCCTGTTGCCTTCAGGTCGATGAGCTGGGAGCAGGGAAGGAAAGATTCGAGTTCGAAATCGGTCGAGCCCACCATATGCGTATATGACGGGTCGACGTTCTTTTTGCAGGATGCCAATGAAAGGCAAACTGCAAAAACCGCAATAAGGCGGGCAAATCCTCTAATCTTCTTCATCGTGGCTATTGGTCTGTAAAATGCAAATATAAGTATTTATTGTAAATTTGCAGGCGGTGGAGCCAAAATCATGCCACCGGGCCTTATGAAACAAAGATTGCTGTCATTGCTGATGCTCCTGTCTGTATGCTCCTGCAGTATGGACCGCTACGTCAACATCCAGGGTTTCGCACAGGGCGGCACATATTCCATCAAATGCAGCCTGCCGTCCACCGTCCTGTCGCAGGAAGTCAAGGATGCAGTCGACAGCGTCCTCCTTCGCATCGACAATTCCATCTCGGGCTACAACAAAGGCTCCATCCTTTCCCGCGTCAACAACGGAGAACAGGTGGCTCTCGACGACATATTCGTAGATATCTTCAACATATCGAAGGACATCTGGCTCAAGAGCGGCGGAGCCTTCGACCCTTCCGCAGGACCGCTGTTCGACCTCTGGGGCTTCGGCTTTGCCGACAGCACAGCCACCGCCGACCGGAAAGCTCTGATGGCAGCCTCGATGAAAGAATACATCGGGATGGACCTCTTCGGCTTCGAGGAGACTCCGCAGGGAACTTTCCTGACAAAGACTGACAGCCGCTGCCGGCTCAATTTCAACGCCATCGCCCAGGGCTACAGCTGCGACGCAGTGGCCCGCATACTGGAAAGTTTCGGCAGCCGCAACTACATCATCGAGCTGGGCGGAGAGATTGTCTGCAAGGGACAGCGCGAGCAGGGCGGCCCCTGGCGAATCTGGATCGACAAGCCGGAGGACGGCAACTACGTATCAGGAGAGCTGAAACAGGATGTTGTGTCCATCAGCGACTGCGGCCTTGTCACCAGCGGCAACTACCGCAAATTCTACGTTGAGGACGGACAGAAATACTCTCACACGGTGGACCCGGTTTCAGGCGCTCCGGTGAAGCATTCACTGCTCAGCGCAACTGTCGTAGCCTGCGACGGAGCCACTGCCGACGCCTATGCGACCTGGTTTATGGTCATCGGTACCGAAGCCGCAAAGCAGGTCATCTCATCCCGGCTGGCGGGTGAGGGTGTCGAAGCATACCTCGTATACGGCGAGCAGGACGATATGCGCGTCTGGCACACTCCCGGACTTATTCTTGACTCTGATCGGCGATAGATGCCTTCTCGAAGGCGTCGACGATCTTTGTGACCAGCGGGTGGCGGACTATGTCCTCGCGGCCGAACTCGATAACGCTGATGCCGCGTATGCCGCGTACCAGCTCGACGCCGCGCTCAAGGCCTGAATCACTCTTGCGGGGCAGGTCTATCTGGGTGACGTCGCCCGTGACGATGAACTTCGCATCGCAGCCCATTCGGGTGAGGAACATTTTCAGCTGGCCCAGCGAAGTGTTCTGCGCCTCGTCCAGGATTACGAAGGCGCGGTCCAGGGTGCGGCCTCGCATATAGGCCAGCGGCGCAATCTGGATGGTGCCGTCCTCCATAAATGCCTGCAGCTTCTTGGCAGGAATCATATCCTGCAGGGCATCGTACAGCGGTTGCAGATACGGGTCGAGCTTCTCCTTCAGGTCGCCCGGCAGGAAGCCGAGCCTTTCCCCGGCTTCGACAGCCGGTCTTGTCAGGATCAGCTTCTTCACCTCCCGGTTCTTAAGCGCCCTGACAGCGAGTGCAATCGCCGTGTAAGTCTTGCCTGTTCCGGCAGGTCCGAGGGCAAATATAAGATCGTTGTCATAGTATTCCTTGACAAGCCGCTTCTGATTCTTCGTGCGGGCTTTGATGCACTTGCCGTCGTTGCCGTAGACTATGATATAGTCGTCGCCGGACTGCATATCCACCTTGCCGACCTCGGCCTCGCGGCCTTTCTCCTCGAAAAGGAAGTCTATGTCATATTCATTGATCACGCCCTTGGACTCTTTGATTGAAAGGAGGGCGTTGAAAGCCGCTTCAAAAGCTTCAATATCCTCCTGGGCACCCTCGACTGTAATTTGGGAACCCCTGGCAACCGCCTTGACCTTCGGGAAATGATATCGGAAAAGATTGAGGTTTTTATTGTTGACTCCATAGATTTCTACAGGATCGAAATGCTCAAGCGTCAGTGTTTTTTCTATCATTCGGGAGCTGTTGTGTGTTTTTTGTAAATATACGATTTTTTTGCCTTTGATGTGGCAATTGTATACTTTTGTGAAGATACAAAAAGCCTGTCGAAATGAAACTTTTCAGACTGTCCGCCATACTTCTCGCCGTATGTATGCTGTTTACCGGCTGCGATGCGGTCCGCTCTATGCTGGGTAAGCCGACTTCGAAGGATCTGGAGCAACTGCGGCTCGAGCAGGAGGCTGCAAGGGCGAAGGCAAGGGAAGATTCCATCGCTGCCCTTCAGGCTGAAGTGGAGCGTATCGCAGCCGAGCAGGAAGCTGCCGCCCAAAAAGTATCGTCGCGGTATTATGTAGCCTTGGGAGGCTTCAAGGTCCCTTCCAATGCCGTCAACTACAAAGCCTACCTCGAAGAGCAGGGGTACGACATCCTCGCCGTCCGGTTCAAGACCGGCTACGACGTGCTGCTGACCAGCGGAACTGACAATTACTACGAAGCCCTGAGGAGTATGTACAAATTCATGGAATATGAAAAGACGTGCCCCTACGACATCTGGATATATGATACTAAAACCGCAATCCACGAATAGATAATGGAAAAAAGAACTGTTTTCACCGACAAACATATCGCCCTTGGAGCCAAGATGGCCCCTTTCGCCGGCTACCTGATGCCTATCGAATACACCGGAATCAACGACGAGCACGCCACCGTCCGTAGCGGCGTCGGCGTCTTCGACGTTTCCCATATGGGTGAAATCTGGGTAAAGGGCCCTTCCGCAACTGCTTTCCTGCAGTATGTAACGAGCAACGACGTGTCTGTGCTCTACCCCGGCAAAGCCCAGTACACCTGCTTCCCGAACGGCCGCGGAGGCATCGTCGACGACCTGATCGTATACTGCATAGATCCGCAGACATATCTGCTTGCAGTCAATGCGGCCAACATCGACAAGGACTGGACGCATCTGTGCAGCATCGGCCCGAAGTTCGGAATGGCTCCCGGCAAAGAACTCTACAACGCCTCTGACGAAATCTGCCAGCTGGCCGTGCAGGGTCCCAAGGCAATGGAAGCTATGCAGAAAATCTGCAAGCAGGACATCTTGTCGATGGAATACTACACCTTCCAGAAAGTCGACATCGCAGGCATCCACGACGCAATCCTTTCCACCACCGGTTATACCGGCAGCGGCGGATGTGAAATATATGTTGCCAATGAAGACGGCGAAAAGCTGTGGAACGCTGTTTTTGAGGCCGGAGCCGAGTTCGGCATCAAGCCCATAGGCCTCGGTGCCCGCGACACCCTCCGCCTCGAGATGGGCTTCTGCCTTTATGGCAATGACATCGACGACACCACATCGCCTCTGGAAGCAGGCCTTGGATGGATAACAAAATTCAATGACGCCAAAGGCGACTTCATCGACCGCGCCTATATGGAGGCTCTCAAGGCCGACGGCATCAAACGCCGCCTGGTAGGTTTCGAGCTGGTGGACAAAGGCATCGCCCGCCACGGCTATGATATCTGCGACGCTTCAGGAGCCGTTATCGGTCACGTCACTTCAGGCACGATGGGCCCTTCTGTCAAGAAAGCCATCGGCCTTGGCTACGTCGATGCTGCCCACAAGGCTGTCGACAGCGAAATCTTCATCAGCGTGCGCGGCCGCCTGCTGAAGGCTAAAGTCGTGAAGCTGCCCTTCTACAGGGCGTAAGGCTCCCTATGGAACGGCTTATCGAGCTTGACAAGCAACTGCTTCTGGCCATCAATCACTGGACTTCGCCGTGGGCTGATGCCCTTATGGTCACGATGTCCAAGGTCAGTTTCTGGTTTCCGCTGTACCTGCTCGTAGCCGTAGCCCTCTTCATCCCGAAACTGTACTCCCGCGGCAGCATCGCCCGCAGAGACTGCGACGGTGCCAAGGTATGGCTGGTCGGTATGGCCGGTTTTGTGGCAGTGCTCTTCTGCTACCTGCTGACCGACCACGTGTCTGACATAGTGAGGAATACCGTCTGCAGATTCAGGCCCGGGCACGACCCTGTCATAGGCAGCACGGTAAGGCTCATCGACGGGGCCGGCAACCTCTACGGTTTTTTCTCCGGACACGCCGCCAACACCATCGGTTTCGCTGTAATCACATCGCTGATATTCCGCCGCAAGGCCTGGACCGTCTTCGCTGTCGTATGGGCCCTGCTGGTCTGCTACAGCCGTATGTATCTGGGACGGCATTACCCCCTGGACGTGCTCTGCGGCATCCTCTGCGGCGTGCTCTTCGCCGCCGTCTGCTACTGGCTCTACAAGTTCCTGATGCGCCGGATAGCCGTTGGTCACGCACGAACTTGAAAGCCAGGAATAGGGGACTAACCTACGTGCAGGTTTTTGGTTACGAGGTCCATCGTGAGGGATTTGTTGCCTGAGATGGCTTCGCGCAGGCGCGCGTCGTCGAAGTTGCGCAGATAGCGCTCGAGATAGTCGATGATGCTGTCCGAGAACACTCCTTTCGCAGTGTAGATGGCGCGGTCCTTTTCAAGTTCGGCAGCGGCGCCTGCACAGGAATCGGGAAGCTGCTCCAGAGAGTTGGCCAGCGCAGTGTTTTTCTTGTCGTGGATGTCTACGCCCAGGCCCACATAGGTCCTGTCGGCGACAGCCAGAGCGTCTTCAACCTCGAATCCGTGACGTACGGCTGCGCAAAGGGCGGCCATAAGCATATAGATGTCGGCGCATCCGTCGGAAGCCCTCCACTCGAAGGTCTGCTTCTTGCTGAAATCCACATCGGCAGCCTTCTGCGGTCCGTTGACCTGCTCGGCCATATCGCTGCAGCCTGCCCAGCCCAGAGGGATGCGCACCAGCGCACTGCGGTTGCTGAACGACCAGCAGAGAGACGTCGGAGCCTCCTGGTTGGGCACCAGACGGAGATATGACAGCGGATTGGGATTGCCGAAGGCAGGAAGCGAAGTTCCGGCCATCATAAGCCCGGCTATAGCCCTGCGGCACTCTTCGGTCAGATTGACCTTGCCGTCACCGGCATCGGCAGGAACGTTTACATCCTTGACCATCACGCTGCGGCCGTCGCGGGTGAACTTCATATGGACGTGCAGTCCGCTGCCAGCCTGGCCCACAGTAATCTTCGGGGCGAAAGTGATGGTCAGCCCGCGCCTGTAGGCAAGTTCACGCATAATCCACTTGGCGATGACAAGCTGGTCTGCAGCATCCTCTATGTCGACAGGCAGGAACTCAATCTCGTTCTGCTCATAGTTCTTGCCGTCCTGGCAGAAATTGCCTACTTCGCTGTGGCCGTACTTGATCTTGCCGCCGGACTGTGCGATGAGCCTCATAGCCTCGTTGCGGTATTCTGACGACTTGTTGAAAGGAGCGCTCTCGTGATAGCCCTTCTGGTCAGGCACGGGATACATATCCTCCTTGTCGCTGATGACATAATGCTCCAGCTCACCCATAGCCTGCATCTCCAGGCCGGTAGCGGCCTTGAGCGCACAGTGGGCCTTGTGGAGGATATACTCCGGAGAACTCTCATAGGGCTTGCCGTCACGTCCATAATATGAGCAGAGAAGGTCGAGGGCAGGCACTTCGCTGAAGGGATTCAGGAAGGCGGTTTTGTATTTGGGAATGACATACAGATCGCTCTCTCCGGCCTTGATGAACGGGAAAAGATTGCTCCCGTCCACACGCTCTCCGGCAGTCAGGATATTCTCGAGATGCTCCAGACTGTGGATCACAAAATTAAGAGTCTTGAACTTCCCGTCGAAACTGCAATAGTGGAAATTGACGAATTCAACTTTGTTGGCTACGCAAAAATCAATCAGGTCCTGCCTGGTGAAAGCGCTGCAAGGCTTGCCGAGCGCCCTTTCCAGCAGATTGGCGTTCATAGAGTAATCTGTCATATCGATGATTTAGAATTTGTGTATAGTTATACCGCTGCGGAGCTTGGGCTCGAACCAGGTGGTTTTCGGCGGCATTATGTTGCCGGTGTCGGCAATGCTCACAAGCTGCTCCATCGTCACAGGATAGAGGGCGAAGGCGACAGCCATCTCGCCGCTGTCCACTCGGCGCTGCAACTCTTCGAGGCCGCGGATTCCGCCGGGGAACTCGATGCGGTTGGAAGTACGCAGGTCGCCGATGTGCAGGATGTCCTGAAGGACAAGGTTCGAAAGCACTGTCACATCGAGCTTGCCGATAGGGTCATTGTCGTCGTAAGTGCCCTCTTTTGCGGTCAGTGAATACCACTTGCCGTCGAGATACATCGCAAAGTTGTGAAGCCTGCAGGGACGGTAGGGACCGCTGCCCTCAGCCTCCTCAACAACGAAATTCTTTTTGAGCGCATCAATGAGCTGCTCCGGAGTCAGGCCGTCGAGGTCCTTGACCAGACGGTTGATCTCCATTATCTTGAGGTGGCTCTGCGGGAATACGACTGCCATAAAGTAGTTGTACTCTTCCGTGCCGTCGTGGGCAGGATTGTTATCCCTGCGTTCAGCTCCCACACGGGCTGCGGCAGCAGTGCGATGATGGCCGTCAGCAACATAGAAAGCGGGGATTGAAGCGAAAGCGGCAGTGATGGCCTCGATATCCTTCGCATCGTCGATGACCCAAAGCTTATGGCCGAAGCCGTCATCCGCCACAAAATCATATTCAGCGGGACGGGCGGTATATTTGGCCACGATGGCATCGATGGCGGCATTGTCAGGATAAGCGAAGAACACGGGTTCCAGATTGGCGCTCTGTATGCGCACGTGCTTCATACGGTCATCCTCTTTGTCCTTGCGGGTCAGCTCGTGCTTCTTGATGGCACCGCTCATATAGTCCTCGATGTTGGCGCAGACAACAAGGCCGTACTGGGTGCGGCTGCCCATAGTCTGGGCATATACGTAGTAACACTCCTTCTCATCCTGCACAAGCCAGCCCCTGCTCTGCCAGAGCTTGAAATTTTCCACGGCCTTTTCGTAGACGCGCGGCTCCTGCTCTTCGGCTATGGGGTCGAAATCAATTTCAGGTTTGATGATGTGAAGCAGCGACTTCTCGCCGGCTTCGGCTTTAGCTTCCTCAGATGAGAGCACGTCATAGGGACGGCTCGCCACTTCCTTTGCAAGAGCCTTGGGAGGCCTGATAGCGGCGAAGGGTTTTACTTTTACCATATTTAGAAATCTTAGAACCTGTTAAGTTGGAAACGGGTATTGCCTGTTGCGAAAAAGTCGCAGATCTGGCGGGCTGCAGCCAAGCCGGCGTTGATGTTGGCCTCAGAAGTCTGGGCACCCATCTTCTTGGGAGTGGCGAACACGCGCACTCCGAACTTCTCGTTCAGCTCAGCCTGGTTGTCGGCAGCGATGTCGGTGATGTACTTGAGGTCTTCACGCTCGGTGAGCACCTTCACCAGCTCAGCCTCGTTGATGACCTCCTTGCGGGCAGTGTTCACAAGGCAGCCGCCTTTCGGCATACGGCTCAGAAGGGCGTAGCCGATGGAACCCTTGGTCTGCGGAGTGACAGGGATATGCAGGGAGATGAAGTTGCTGCTGCTGTAGAGCTCTTCGAGAGATGAAGCAACCTTCACACCGTCAGCCTCGATCTTCTCGGCCGGAATGAACGGGTCGAAGGCCATTATATTCATACCGAAGCCCTTGGCGATGTTGGCCACCAGACGTCCCACGTTGCCATAGGCCTGTACGCCGAGGGTCTTGCCCTTCAGCTCGCTGCCGGTGGCAGGAGTATACTGGTTGCGGGACATATACACCATAAAGCTTACTGCAAGCTCTGCTACCGCATTGGAGTTCTGGCCGGGAGTGTTCATAGCCACAACCTTGGCTGCGCTGAGGGCGTCGAGGTCGAGGTTGTCGTAACCGGCACCGGCCCTGACGACGATCTTGAGGTTCTTTGCTGCCTCAACGACATCGGCGGTAACCTTGTCCGAGCGGACGATAAGGGCGTCAGCATCCTTGACTGCCTTGAGCAGGTCTTTCTTGTCAGTATATTTCTCGAGTGTGGCGAATGTGTGGCCTGCACTCTCTACAATTTCGCGGATACCCTTCACGGCCACGCCTGCGAAAGGTTTCTCTGTTGCTACCAATACTTTCATCGCGGCAATCTGTTATTTGTGTTCTGCTTCGAATTCCTGCATACAAGCGACCAGCGCATCCACAGCCTCCATAGGGCAGGCATTGTAGATGGAAGCGCGGAAACCGCCGACTGAGCGGTGGCCCTTGATGCCGACCATACCCTTGCTCTGGGCGAAAGCCATAAACTCGTCCTGGAGAGCTTCGCGGCCTTCGGCCATCACGAAGCAAACGTTCATAATCGAACGGTCTTCCTTGGCTGCAGTGCCGCGGAAGAGGCTGTTGCGGTCGATTTCAGCATAGAGCTTTTCAGCCTTGGCGACATTGATCTTGTTGATAGCCTCTACTCCGCCGATTCCCTTGAGCCACTTGAGGGTCTCAGTCATCACGAAGATCGGGAATACCGGAGGTGTGTTGAACATAGATGCGCCTTCGATATGGGTGCGGTAGTCAAGCATCGTGGGGATGTAGCGGCTTACCTTGCCGAGAGCGTCCTTGTTGACGATGGCGAATGCCAGGCCGGCAGGACCTACGTTCTTCTGCGCACCACCGTAGATGAGGGCATACTTGCTTACATCCACCGGGCGGCTGAGGATATCAGACGACATATCCGCGATCAGGGGAACCGGGCTGTCGATGTCGTGCCTGATCTCCGTGCCGTAGATAGTGTTGTTCGAGGTGATATGGAAATAATCTATGTCAGTGGGGATTTCGAAGCCTTTGGGGATATAGCTGAAAGTCTTGTCGGCGCTGGATGCGAGAGCATAGGCGTCACCCAGACCTTTGGCTTCCTTGAGGGCTTTCTTTGCCCACACACCTGTCTCGAGATAAGCAGCTTTATGCTCCAGGAAGTTCATTGCAACATAAAGGAACTGCATAGATGCTCCTCCACCGAGGAAAAGGACTTCATAGTTGTCAGGAATGTTCAGAAGTTCCTTCCACAGACTGCGGGCCTCGTCCATTACGGCGGTCCACTCTTTGGTGCGGTGAGAGATTGAAACGACAGGGACACCCGTTCCTGCGAAATCCTTGAGAGCCTCGATGGCTGCATCAATGGCTGGCTGCGGCAGGACGCACGGGCCGGCGGTAAAATTGTAAGCTTTTTTCATTTATATTGTTGGTTTTTTGCTGATTCAAGTGCTGCTTCCGTCTCTTCCGGAAGGGGCTACAAATTTATAATATTTGTGGTCTTTTCACAATAATGGCAGAGAAGTTTGATGCTGTCCTGAGCGACTATCGTCTTGAACTTCGTGGCGATCTTCTGATGGTTCGTCACACACATCGGATTGGCGCATCTGCCGATGCCGACGACCTCTTCAGGAATGGTGATTTTATGCTTCTCGATGACCTTGTAGTCCTTTATGATGTTGATTGTGGCCCGGGGGGCGACAAGGGCTATGCGGTTGAGTTCGTCATCTTCGAAATAACGGTCGGCGATCTTGATGATGCCTTTGCGGCCGAAGCTCCTGCTGTCCAGGTTGCTGCCTATAGTGATCTGGTTGGAAGATTCTGCCAGATGCAGGATTTCCACCACCTTGAAAAGATTTTCAGAAGGGATGTGGTCAAGCACGGTGCCGTTCTCGATGGCGTTGACTATGAGTTGTCTTGCTGATGTTGTCATATTGCGTTCCTCCGTTATCTGTAGCCGAGCAGGCAGGCTATGATGGCCATACGGACATACATTCCGTTCTCGGCCTGTTTGAAGTAATATGCATAAGGTGTGTCGTCCACATCCTGGGCTATCTCGTTGATGCGGGGCAGCGGATGGAGGATCTTCATATTGCTGCGCACGCCGCCGAGCATACTTGCGTCGAGCCTGTACACATCCTTGACCTTCTCATATTCCATAGGGTCGCTGAAGCGTTCCTGCTGCACCCTTGTCATATACAGGATGTCACAGTCGTTGAGATGTTCGTTCAGGGAAGTGGTCTCCTTGAATGCTATGCCCCGTTCGCAGAGGAACTGCTTGTACTCGGCAGGCATCTGCAGCTCGGGCGGAGCCGTGAATACGAAGCTCGGGTCGAAGTGGCTCATCGCCTGCAGCAGCGAATGCACCGTACGTCCATACTTCAGGTCGCCAACCATATTGATGGTCAGGCCGTCCAGGCGGCCCTGCGACTGACGGATCGAATACATATCCAGCAGCGTCTGGCTGGGGTGCTGGTTCGCACCGTCTCCCGCATTCACCACCGGCAGGTTGCAGACTTCGCTGGCATAGCGGGCCGCTCCTTCGAGAGGGTGACGCATAATAATTATGTCGACGTAGTTTGAAACCATCTTGATGGTGTCTTTAAGGCTTTCTCCCTTGCTGATGGAAGTATTGCCCACGTCGCTGAAACCGATCACCCTAGCTCCGAGACGGTTGGCGGCAGTCTCAAAACTCAGGCGCGTGCGGGTCGAAGGCTCGAAGAACAGGCAGGCGACCACCTTGCCGTCCAGTATCTTCTGGGACTTGTTCTTCTCCATCTCTGAAGCCACATCGAGGATGTGCAGCATCTCATCCTTCGAAAAATCGTGGATTGATATCAGGCTCTTTGGCATATATCTGTATTTTTAAGCATTTCCTTGAATCTGTCTATGTCCCTCAGCCGGACAGGGGCAGCAATCAGACATCTTTCGTCGAAACTCTGCTCGAGTGGAGCGATCTGCAGCTCCTTGAGCGCCTTCATCACGTCGTTCATCTGCAGGTAGTCGAACCGGATCTCAAAAAGCTCGGTGGCGACCTTCTCCACTATCCTGCTGTTGGCAATGGCGTCAGCTGCAGCAGTTTTATATGCCACCGTCAGGCCTGACGTGCCCAGCAGTATACCTCCGAAATAACGCACTACTACTATGAGGATGTCGCTCAGTTCCGCCGACAGTATCTGTCCGAGGATGGGACGGCCGGCGGTCGAAGAGGGTTCTCCGTCGTCATTGGCGCGCCAGCAGTCGCCGCTCAGGCCCAGACGGTATGCGTAGCAGTGATGCCGGGCGTCGAAATATTCTTTTTTGAGGGAGGAAACGATGTCTTTTACCTGTTCTTGCGAGGAAACCGGATAAGCGAATGAAAGAAATTTGCTCCCTTTGTCTTTATAAAGGCCTCTTGAGGGGGCAGCGATGCTTTTGTAGCTATCTGTGACCGGTTTTGCAACTGAATCCATTACCGATTGCAAAAGTAGGCTTTTATTTATATTTTTGCAAAGATGAAACAAGCCCCGGCTTACTGATATGATCTATAGATTAAGAGCGACAATCCCTTCCAGCAAGGTGTTCGTCAGGGAATATGAAGTCCCTGCCAAGATTAGTTTGTTTGATTTCAACAAGTTCATCATCAACGATCTGTGTTTCTCTTCAGACCAGATAGTGGTCTACCGTGCCCTGGATGAGAAGGGAGCTATGACCGCAGTGTACGGCCTGTTCGACCTCGGATACGGCTCAATGGACAAGGTCACTTTCGAGCAGCTGGCACAGAAAGGCCAGAATGTCCTTCAGTTCTGCTACGATATGCACAACAACAGCTGCATAGTCATCACGATTCTCTCCGAAGAGCCTGAAGACCCCAGAAGCCATTATCCCCAGACCGTCCTCGAGAAGGGGCACAACCCCGACCAGTTCTCAGCCAAATACGAGGATCCCCAGGTGTATATCCCCCGCGCAAGCGGCAGCAGTCCCGTTGTCGACGACGATGATGAGGATGATAACGATGATGACGATGAAGAGGACGGCAAGGACGACGACAACGCCTTCAGCGAGTTTGAAGACGGGCTTGATTCCGGTTCAGAAGATTAATCCGTCCCTTAATGCCTAAAAAACTGACGATAGTGCTCGGCCCCACGGCTGTGGGCAAGACGGACTATGCCGTTTGCCTTGCAGAAAGTCTGGGCACAGAGATCGTCAACTGCGATTCCCGACAGATATTCAGGGAGATGTCCATTGGTGTCGCCCGCCCGGACGCAGAAACGCTCAGCCGTGTCAAGCATCATTTCATAGCCTGCCGTTCCGTCAAGGAACCTTACACGGCGGGTATGTTCGAACTGGACGCTATGGCTCTTCTGGAAGAGTTGTTCAAGAAATACGACACGGTCGTGATGACAGGCGGCTCGGGTTTCTACATCGACGCCCTATGCAGAGGCCTTGACGACTTTCCCCCTGCTGATCCGCAGCTCCGTGAAGAACTCACTCGGCGCGTAAGGGAGGAAGGTGTCGAATCGCTGAGGATGGACCTCAAGAGGATGGATCCGGAAAGCTATGCCGCAATCGACATAGCGAACTGGCAGCGGGTAGTCAGGGCCCTGGAGGTGACCATCGCCACCGGACGGAAGTTCTCCGACTTCAAAACCGCGACGGCAAAGAAACGCCCCTTCGAGATAGAAAAAATCGGCCTGCAGAGAGAGCGCAGCATCCTTTATGGACGCATCGACAGCCGCGTCGACGAAATGATGAAGCAAGGGCTCGAAGAAGAAGCCAGAGGCTTGCTGCCGCTGCGGAATCTCACAGCCTTGAACACTGTCGGCTACAAGGAACTCTTCTCATACTTCGACGGAGACTGCACGTTCGATGAGGCAGTCGAAGCCATCAAGCGCAACACCAGACATTATGCCAAACGCCAGATGTCATACTGGGGACGGGATGATTCGATTGTCTGGAAAAAAATGTAGGGGTAATGCTCAAGGCATCACCCCTACCCACCTAAACACTATTATTGCCTGACAACGCGGGCTCATTTGTTTCAATGCAAAGGTAATCAGGGCACCCGAAATGCACTTTAGATTTTACTTCATGTACTATTTATAGTGTTTCATAGCGGCTCTTATTTGTATCAAATACTTTTATATTTGTAACAATTGCTACAATTGATGTTAGTAATTGTATATCTTCGCCCTATGCGACATCTATTTACTTTACATTTTCTAACATCCGGACTCAACGTCCTCTATGTTTTTCTTGCCTGCTGTGCAGCCGCGGCAATCTCAGGCATCGCCGTGTGGTTCTCATATAAACAATCGGCAAAAAAGAATGCCGCACAGAAAGAAACTGTCGAAAAAAAGCTGGAATACCTCACGTATCTGACCCACGAACTCCGCTCGCAGATGACTTTGGTCACCACCCCTTTACAAAAACTGACCGAGAACAGTTACGACGAAGAGACCGAAAAAGAACTGAATGCGATGCAGCAGAATACAGAAAAGGCCCTTTTGCTTCTCAACAAGACGATGAGTGTCGACAAGATTGACGAAGACAGCAGCAGTATGAGGTTCTGGGAAATCAATCTTGTAAAATACATAAGTAATTTCCTGTCCGTTTTCAGGTATCAGTCCAAAATAGGCAATGTAGAGCTGGCTTTTCACTGCAACAAGGACAGGATTACCGCCTGGCTGGACAGGTACAGGTTCGACGAGCTGTTCGTAAACCTGGTGGGGGTGATTATCAAACACACTCCCGAAGGCGGAAAGCTTGACGTAGAAGTATCAAATGACGACAGATACGCCTATATCGTAATCAACACCAACAGCAGGGTACTTTCAGAAGAGCGTATCCCACACCTTTTCGAACTGTTCGAACGGTCAGACTCCGGCGCTGTCACCGGCACCAATATGGAACTTTACTTGTGCAAGGATATAATCAGCAAGCACAAAGGCACAATAACAGTCTCAAACTTCCCCGACGGTGATGGATACAGCCTTACTATCAAGCTTCCTCAAGGGAACGCCCATATCCCGAAAGAGCAGCTTACAAGCAGAAGCGACAAACTTATCGAGACGTGGGGCAGCATCAACTCAGGTGAAGGTTCTGATGACGGCAGCTCTGACAAAGGATCTTCGTCCGGCCATAAATACTCAGTAATCGCCATCGACGAGTATCCTGATATCTGCCATTACCTCTATATGCTGCTCAGCCCCCGTTTCAATGTCACGACCTACAGCAATCCTACCGAAGGACTGAATGCCGCTATTTCAGAGATGCCCGACCTTGTGATCGCTGAAGTAATGATGTCCGAGATCGACGGAATATCTCTGGTTAAACGGCTTAAGAGCAATGCCAATACTGCCCATATTCCAGTGCTTCTGATGACAGCCCTGCCTGGAGACCAGATCAGAGTACAAGGCCTTATGACCGGAGCGGACGCCATCATATCGAAGCCGTTCAACGAAGAAGAGTTTATGCTAAGCTGCAACAACCTCATTATGAGTCGGTCACGACTGGCAAGCCACATCAAGGAGATGCAGATATCAAGAGAGACGCTCCAGCCCGTCGAACTTGAGGGCAACAACGACGCTCTGATCAAGAAAGTCCTCGAAATCATAAACGAGCACCTGTCCGACCCGGGCCTTAACGTCGAGATGCTTGCAGGTGCCATCGGCATAAGCAGAGGCCATCTGCACCGGAAGATAAAGGAGATTACAGGGATGTCTCCCGGAGAGTATATCCGCACCATCCGCCTGAATCAGGCAGCACAGCTGCTCAAGGGCGAAAAGAAGAACATCGCACAGATAGCCTACTCCGTGGGCTACAGCAACCCTTCTGTCTTCTCTACAGCGTTCAGGCAATTCTTCGGCCTTTCAGCCAAAGATTACCAGAAGCGCAACCTGGAATCGCAGGCAGATGATCCGGCTCAGTCTTAATCCACTGACACGTGGTAGTAATCAAAGTCAGCGTGTCCGCCGGTAGCCAGAGTTGAATAGCAATACAGGAAGGTGCGGTAACCCATAAATATGTCGAGGGTATAACGCATCTGAAGTTCTATTCCGCAGTCAACCCAGTTCTTGCCCCCGTCAAACGAGTATGCGAGCGTCGCAAAATCACGCTTGGTATCGTTGTCGTCGGCAGGGTCGAAGATATACCTTATCTTGAGGGCCACGGTAGAAAGGCCATCGGGAACCGGCTGGGAAAGGACCTCAACCGAACCGTCATCTTCAGCACCGAGCATACGCTTGTTTCCGCCGCCGGTCCTTTGCATCACGCTCAGGCGTTTTTCTCCATTCTCGCCTACAGCAATTCCCACTGAGGCATAATTGCTCTGGAATGCGCAGATACCCGCCCTGTCGCCAGCCTTGAGCCCGCTGAAATCCAGCAGCACTTCAGTGTCACAACGAGGGCCTGGAAGCCTTTGTGACGGTGAATTGCGCGCCCTGAGGATGTTGGGAGCAAGTGAAACGGGTTTCAGCCTCAGCCAGCCGGGACGCTCGGTAAGGCTCCATCCCGCAGCGACAGGATTATGGTTCCACTGCCAGGCGAGGCCAAGCTTGTTCTCTTTATAATCGAAGTCATCGCTGCCGAACCAGTTGGCCACGGTGACAGTTTTCGCCTTTACGCCAACCTCTGCGGGCATAACACCCACTTCGGGCAGCTTCGCCATACCGAAGGTCTTTCCGGTCGCAGCGCCTGCAGCATCGCCACCTGCCATCACCGGCCAGTCATCGACCCACTCCATAGGCACAAGCACCGGGCAGCGGCCGAGCGGACCGTGGTCCTGGAAGAGGAAGGCATACCATTCGCCGGTCGGGGTATCAACGATTCCACCCTGTGCAACGCCATTGGCAGAGAAACCACCGCGGCCCTCGTTCAAGGTAGTATACAGGACAGTCCTTTGCTCGTAGGGTCCCATCAGGTTCGTGCTTCTGTTGACTATTTCGCGACGTACGCCTCCACGCGGCCAGTCAATGTCAAACAGATAGTAGTATCCGTTGCGCTTGTAGAGGTGGCTGCCTTCGGGCTGGAGCTGCAACTCACGCGAACGCAGGTTGAGCAGCAGACTGTCGACAATGCCGTCTTGCTTGATTGCGTGGAAATTGTCTGTGAGCTGGGTGATATGAAGCCCACCGTTGCCATAGACAACCCACTCCGTGCCGTCTTCATCCTCAAACAGGGCCGGATCGTGGAAGACAACGTCGAAGTCGCTTCTGGTCCATTCTCCTGAGGTCAGGTCTTTCGTGTGGTAGATATAGCTCTTGTGCTGCTCGTTGGCGATGAAGCATACGTGATACTCTCCGCCGGCATATTTGATGGACGATGCCCACGAACCGCCACCGTAGCTGAATTCACCGTTCAGAAGATTCGCCTTGTCATTGTCTTCGAGCTGGTCATAGACGTAGGAGACAATCTCCCAGTTGACGAGGTCGGTACTGTGCATCACCGGCACACCGGGCAGAAGATGCATCGTGGTGCTGGTCATATAATAATCATTGCCCACCCTGATAACGTCGGGATCGGGGACGTCACCATAGATTACGGGGTTGGAAGTAGTGACCGTGCGGGAGCAACCGGCGCCTGCACAAAGAAATACCGGCAGCAAGGCTGCAAGTATGAAGTTCATAGCATAGTTTTTCATATCAGGGGCTGTGTCTTATTTCTTGACTCGGGTCATAGCTGATTCCATAAAGAACCCGCCGGCATCAATCGCAATATTGATGTTATCATCATCTACGACAGCATAGTTGATGTCAATCACTGAACCGAATTCCGGGATATCCAGCTGACTGCAGAGCTTGCCGTTGACTTCCTTGATCTGAAGCCTCTGCTCGGGGGCTCCGGGCATCTCCATCACCGCAAAGACTCCTTCGTCGGTCTTGACGACATCGTAGGTGAATTCCATTTCTTCACCGTTCATATCGACTTTGATCAGCCAGGTGCCGATCATTTTGTCAAGTTTAGACTGGGCGTTTGCCTGCAGGCCGCAAAGGCCGCAAGAAAGTACGAGAACAACTGCAATTAATAATCTTTTCATCGTAATCGGTTTTTGAATAGCGTGTATTGCAAGAACTACTCCAAAATTAGAGTTTTTTCATTAAAAACGCTAAATTTGAATATCATTACTTTGGCAATAATAAACCTTTTAAAATATGTCAAACACTACTACAACCAACAAGAATGGAAGACTTGTCGCGATTATCACGATGTGCTTCATCTTCGCGATGATTTCATTCGTCACCAACATGGCCGCTCCGTTCGGCAACATCTGGAAAGGCCAGTACAGCTGGGCTGCAATGATGGGTAATATGATGAACTTCGCCGCATACTTGTTTATGGGTATCCCCGCCGGCAAGATGCTGGTCAAGGTCGGCTACAAGAAAACAACCCTCATCGCCCTTGCCACAGGCTTCGTGGGCATCTGCATCCAGTACCTTTCAAGCTTCGGCTTCCTTGGCGAAAGCGCCATCTACGTCTATCTCCTCGGTGCCTTCGTCTGCGGATTCTGCGTATGTATGCTTAACACCGTCGTCAACCCGATGCTGAATATCCTCGGAGGAGGCGGCAACCGCGGCAACCAGCTCATCCAGACAGGTGGAACCCTCAACTCCCTGACCGGAACCCTCACTCCCCTGCTCGTCGGCGTGCTCATCGGTACCGTTACCGACAACACCGCAATGTCTGACGTCGTTCCTCTGCTCTTCATCGCAATGGGCGTCTTCGCTCTTGCCTTCATCATCATATCATTCGTCAATATTCCCGAGCCTGCAAAGGAGCGCAAGACCACTACCTATGAGCACAGCGCCTGGAGTTTCCGCCACACCGTGCTCGGCGTCATCGCCATCTTCTTCTATGTAGGTATCGAGATCGGCATCCCCGCCCAGCTGAACTTCTACATCTCCGACCTCGGCTTCGAGGGTTCTGCCGCAGTCGCCGGCTTCCTCGCCGCTTCATACTGGTTCCTGATGATGATAGGCCGCTTCCTCAGCAGTACTCTCAGCGGAAAGATCAGCACCCGCACCCAGATGATTTCAGTGTCGTCACTGGCCATCCTGCTGCTGCTCATCGCCATCTTCCTGCCCGAAAGCGTCAGTATGACCGTCAAGGGTTCTGCCGTTCCTATGAAATGTATCTTCCTCGCCCTCTGCGGTATCTGCACTTCGATAATGTGGGGTGCAATCTTCAACCTCGCAGTCGAGGGTCTCGGCAAATACACCGAGCAGGCTTCCGGCATCTTTATGATGATGGTTGTCGGCGGTGGCATAATGCCGCTCATCCAGCAGGCCATAGCCCAGCGTGCAGGTGCCATCCCCAGCTACTGGCTGGTAGTGGCTATGCTCGCCTACCTGCTCTACTATGCAATCTGGGGCAGCAAGAACGTTAACAAAGACATTCCCGTAGATTAATTTTATAAAAACAGAATATGGACAAAGAATATGTTGTTGGTGTAGACGTCGGCGGACAGACCACCAAGATCGGCATCATCGACCGTCGCGGAGAAATTCCCGCGCAAACCGTCATCTCTTCTAAATTCGGCCCGGACGAAGGCGAGAAATTTATGGACTCAGTGTGCGAAACCATCAAGAGTCTTGCAGCCAACATCGGGCTTGACCAGATCCAGGGCATCGGAATCGGCGCACCTAACGGCAACTATTACACCGGAATGATCGAGGATGCCCCCAACCTGCCTTGGGCCAACGGCAAAAGGGTGTTCCTGAAGCAATATATCGAGTCGAAGCTGAACATCCCCGTCACCGTGACCAACGACGCCAATGCCGCTGCAGTAGGTGAAATGACCTACGGCGCTGCCCGCGGAATGAAGGATTTCATTATGCTTACTCTCGGAACAGGTGTCGGCAGCGGTATCGTCATCAACGGATCCCTTGTCTACGGCCACGACGGATTTGCAGGAGAACTCGGCCACACCCGTGCCGTACGTCACAACGGACGCCGCTGCGGTTGCGGCCACGACGGCTGCCTCGAGGCCTATGCTTCTGCCATCGGCGTCGCCAAGACTGCACGCGAATGGCTTGAGAGCGGCAAATATGCCGACAGTTCCCTTGCCTCCATCCAGGAAATAACATCAAAAGATGTATATGAGGCTGCCGTAAAAGGAGACCAGCTCGCCATCGACATCTTCAACTACACTGGCAGGATACTGGGTGAGTCTTGCGCCAACTTCGTAGCATTCAGCGCTCCTGAGGCTATCGTCCTCTTCGGAGGTCTGGCAAGGGCCGGAGAATTCATCTTCAAGCCTATGCGCGAAGCAATGAACGCCAACCTGCTCTCAATCTGGAAAGACAAGATCGACATCATCCCTTCTGCCCTCAAGGAGTCTGACGCAGCGATCCTTGGCGCCGGAGCCCTTGCCTGGTAATTGCCTCAAATATGAAGAAAGCCCTTGCCATACTTGCGATAGCTGCATTGTCCGCATCCTGCGCACAAGACAAGTGTACCGTCAAAGGGTCGATTGAATCCTACCTGGATTTCAATGAAGGCGACTTTATGATAATGGTCGACAACCTGACGCAGCAGATCGACACTGCCGCATTAGCCTCCGACGGATCCTTCACTTTCACCTGCCCGGCCTCCAACGAAACCATTAAACAGATAATGCTTGTTGACGGCGGCGTGCCGGACACTCCGAGCGCAGTGACGCTGATTCCCGAGGCCGGGAATATCAAAATTGATTTCAAGGCGCCCAAGGTTATCCAGGGCGGCGTCCTGAACGACAAGTTCCAAGCTTACAACGAGGCTGTCACCGCCATCGTGAACGGCTACACCTCGAAGGCAAGGGAACTGAGCGGCAACTTGACAGGCGCTGAGCTGGAGGCAGCCATCAATGAGGTCGCCGACGATGCCCAGTCCAAATTGAGCGAGCTCAATATGGATACTTTCAACGCAAACAAGGACAATGTCATCGGCCTTTACGCCTTGACCGATATGGCCTACGACTTCGCGACGGTGGCTGATTTTGACAAGGCCCTCGAAGGAGCTGCCGACTTCATCGTGAACTACGAGCCGTTCAGGAATATCCGCGCAGGCCTTGAAAAGATGGAAAGCACTTCTGTCGGACGTATGTTCGCGGACTTCAAGGGCGAAACTGCCAACGGCAAGCCTGTCTCCCTTTCCGACTATGTCGGCAAGGGGAAATGGGTGCTCGCAGATTTCTGGGCAAGCTGGTGCGGCCCCTGCAAGGAAGAGATTCCCAGGATAATCGCCGTTTACAAGAAGTATGCAGGCAAGGACTTCACCGTTGTCGGCATCCCCATTTCTGACGAAAGGGAGGACACCGACAAGGCGCTGAAGGATCTCGGCATCAAATATGACCAGATTTTTGTCGGTCACGACTCTACTCCGGCTGAGGTATATGGCATCAGCACTATACCTCACCTGATACTATTCGCTCCTGACGGTACCATAGCCAAGCGGAACCTGCGCGGCGACAGCATCGAAGAAGCAGTCAAAGAAGCATTGCAGAAATAGTTTTTTTGTTACTTTTGCAATGCAAAAAGCCTTTTTAGCTCAGTCGGTAGAGCAGCTCATTCGTAATGAGCAGGTCGCGGGTTCGAGTCCCGTGAAAGGCTCTTCTCTTATTATTACATCATTCCCTTTTTATATCTTGTTATGAAAAGACATGTTCTCATTGTATTGAGCATGGCAGCTATGCTGTTGTCTCAAAGCGTCAACGCAAAAGTCACACTCCCCAAGATGATCAGCGACGGCCTCATCCTGCAGCGTGACCAGCCCGCACGCATCTGGGGTTTTGCCGACCCTCAGGAAAGAGTCACCGTTACATTCGACGGGAACACTTACAACGCCAGAGCCGACCGCAACGGCAACTGGCTCGTTGTCCTTCCCTCAACTTCCTGGGACGGGAAGACATATACCATAAAAGTCAATGACATCGAAGTGCACAACGTCGTGTTCGGAGATGTCTGGGTATTTTCCGGCCAGTCTAATATGCAGACTCCGCTGGAGCGTGCCCTGGACCTCTACGGCGACGATGTCCTGCATTATACCAATCCTCTCATCCGCGAGTTCCTCGTTGGTGAGAAATATGCTTATGACGGTCCCCAGAAGGATTTCGCATCGGGTACGTGGAAGGAAGTCGACCCTGTCAACTGTCTCAAGATGTCGATGATTCCCTATTTCTTCGCCCGCAAGATATACGATACCTACCAGGTGCCCGTAGCCATCATCCAGTGTGCTGTCGGCGGTACTGCCATCGAGAGCTGGATGAGCCCTGACGACCTGAAGGACTATCCTCAGTACGCTGAGGCCCTCGAAGCCCAGCGCAATCCCCAGCCGAGGAGCGGCCCTGCTTTCGGGGCGTTGTTCGGGAACAGGCCGACGGGCGGCGGAGCTGCCGCGGAACGTCCGGTAGAGAATCCTGCCTATTATGCTGCTGATTTCGACGACTCGGAGTGGGCTCCGGCCTATCTGCCTCATTACTTCAGGGAGGTCGGCATCACCGGCAGCGCTTTGATCTATTACAGACACGACCTCTGGCTGACTGCCGAGCAGGCTGCATCCAAGAACAATCTGCTCAAGCTCGGAACCATCACCCAGGCCGACGAGACTTTCATCAACGGCGTCAGGGTCGGAACCACCGGATATGAATATCCGCCGCGCAACTACGCTTTCGGCGAAGGCATTCTCAAGGAAGGCAAAAATGTGATATGTATCAAAATCAACGGTGCCAATGCCAACGGCGGCTTCTATGAGGACGAGCAGTACCGTCTCCGCCTCGACAAGGACACCATCTCTCTCAATGACGGCTGGAAGTTCTTCAAAGAAGACATTCCCAGCAACTTTGCAAGGCCCGGCGGAGCTCCTGCGGAACGTCCTGTCGTAATGCAGTACACTGAAAGGGAGATTAAGCACTCCTCTATGGTCCGCACCCCCTTCGGTCTGTACTGGGGTATGCTGAAACCTGTCACAAATGCCAACGTGAAAGGTGTAGTATGGTATCAGGGCGAAACCAACAGCGGCAATACTCCGGAATACGGCACTTTCCTGGCCAGGATGATGAAGACCTGGAGCAAGGATTTCCGCAACAACAATATGCCGGTGATCATCTGCCAGCTCGCAAGCCACCAGGCAAAGACCTTCCTGCCCGTGCAGGACGGCTGGGCCAACGTCCGTGAGGGACAGAGGCTTGCCACCCATATGCTTCCCAACGCCGCACTGGCAGTAGCGTGCGACATCGGTACGTGGAACAACATCCACCCCATCAACAAGAAACCGGTGGCCGAGAGAGTCGCCAAGGCTGCGATGAGGACTGCCTACGGTGAGACAGTGGTCCTTTCTCCGGAATGCACCAAGGCTGAACTCAAGGACGGAAGGGTTTACCTCACTTTCAGTGAAATAGGCAACGGCCTTGTCATCAAGGGAGACGAGATCAAGGGCTTCGCAGTATCTGACGAAAACGGGGTCTACCAGCGCGTCAATGCCACCATCCTTGGCAACAGGGTTGTCCTCTATGTCGGCGGCATCAAGAATCCCAAGAAAGTCCGCTTCCTGTGGAAAAACTACGTCCGTGAAGATGTAACCCTCTACAACGCCGAAGGAATGCCGGCTTCTCCTTTCGAGATCGCTCTCTAAGCCAGCGCTTCAAACAGTCTGTCCAGGGCCTCGTCGGGGCTGCCGCTCTGCTCCAGCAGAGTGACGAATTTGCTTCCGATGATGGCCCCGGCGGCGTTTTTCTGGGCGGCCTCCAGAGTCTGACGGTTGCTTATTCCGAAGCCTATCATACGCGGATGCTTTAGGTTCATCGCGTCGATGCGGCGGAAATATTCCTGCTTGCGCTCGTCGAAGCTCTTCTGGGTGCCGGTTATCGACGCTGAACTCACCATATAGATGAAGCCGTCGGTGTTGTCGTCGATAAACCGTATCCTCTCTTCTTCTGTCTCGGGAGTGATCAGCATAATGACATATATGCCGTAGCGTCTGGCGACCGGCCGCACTTCTTCCATATAGTCCTTGAACGGCAGGTCGGGGATTATCACCCCGCTCACCCCGCTGGCCGCGCAGCTGCGGAAAAACGCTTCCACGCCATACTGCATCACCACGTTCAGGTAGCCCATCAGCACAAGGGGGATGGACACCTCATCCTTGATTTCCTCCAGCTGAGCGAAGAGTTTGCTGATGGTCATTCCGCCACGGATGGCGTTTGTCGCCGCCGTCTGTATCACCGGACCGTCTGCAAGCGGATCCGAGAAGGGGAAACCCACTTCGACCATAGCGATGCCGCGGCGTTCCATTGCGCGTATCACGTCTGCTGTTCCATCAAATGTGGGGTCGCCGGCGCAGAAATAGAGCGAAAGCAGTTTTTTGTCGCCACGACCTTCAAAAAGTCTGTCTATCTTGTTCATTGTCTTATCTTGTCTATAAAGGTTTTCAAAGATTCTGCATCTTTCATCCCTGGCGCAGTCTCGAAGCGGCTGTTAAGGTCGATTCCGATGCATCCGGGGGCACGGAATGCCTTGATGCGCTCCGCGTCGCAGGGGCCTATTCCTCCGCTGAGAAGGAACGGCAGTCGCCCGGTGTAGTCCTGCAGCAGTCCCCAGTCGAACTGGCTTCCGTTGCCGCCCGGCAGTTTTCCTTTCGTGTCGAAAAGGAAGAGGTCGCACACGTTTTCAAACTGCTGAGTCTGTCCGAGATCTTCCGCCGTAGTCACCGGGATGCTCTTTATAAAGCGCATATCGGCCTTCAGACGGTCGGTCTGCTTCCTGAGATATGCTATATACTCCGGCGTTTCGTGGCCGTGAAACTGTATGCAGTCCAGACGGTACGCCTTCGCGACTGCCAGTATGTCCCTGGGGGCCGCATCCACGAAGACTCCTGCCCTCAGGCAGCTTTCCGGCAGGTAGACGGGCTGGCTGTCGACATAGCGGCCGGAGCCGGGCCAGAAGATGAATCCCATAATGTCTACACCGAGAGCTTCCACTGCGCGTATGTTGTCTGCGTCGCGCATTCCGCATACCTTGATTTTCATAGTTCCGCGATCAATTGTCCGAGTGCCGCCCCGGGGTCATTCTCCTTCATAAGCATCCCGCCGATGAGGAAGCCTCTGAATCCGCATTCCCTCAGTTCTTTCAGGGTCTGAGGCCTGCTGATGCCGCTTTCGCTGACCTTCACGGCGCCTGAAGGCAGTTTTTCAGCCAGGCGGAAACTGTTTCCGACATCCGTCACAAATGTGCCGAGGTTACGGTTGTTGATGCCGCACATATCCGGTCCCAGCTCCGCATATTCCAGTTCCGCTTCGCTGTGCATCTCCAGCAGGACTTCGAGGCCCAGGGAGTGCGCAGTCTTCAGCAAACTGCCGCATTCAGCCTTGGTCAGCGCTGCCGCAATCAGCAGGACGGCAGAGGCGCCGCTGAGCCGTGCCAAGTATAACTGGTACTCGTCCACGATGAACTCCTTGTAAAGGATGGGCAGGGTGACTCCGCTACGACGGGCTTGCGCGATATATTCCGGGCTGCCCGCGAAATACTTTCCGTCAGCCAGGATGCTGACGGCTGCGGCTCCGTTGCGCTGATAGCTCAGGGGTATGACGGCTGCGTCGCCGTCTTCCTTTATCCAGCCTTTCGAAGGGGACTTGCGTTTGAATTCGGCTATTATGCCGCTCCCGGAGGCCAGCAGAGCCGCCACCATCGACGGCTGTGGGCCGGCGGCCATTGCGGTTTCTACATCGCGGCGCAGGGCTGCAAGAGGCCTTTCCTGCTTCTGGGCCGCAACTTCGATACGCTTGTGGGCTATTATTTCATCAAGGATATCCATTGTGCCTTAGCTGTTCATTTCCACGAATTTCTTGAAATTGGCGAGGGCCTTGCCGCTTTCCAGGCTTTCGCGGGCGATATCCAGCGCCTGAAGTATGTCCAGGCCCTGGTCTACGCACTGTATTGCGACTGCCGCGTTGGCCAGCACAGTGTTCTTCTGGCCTTCGGTCGCCTTGTTTTCAAGGACGTCGTCGAATATGCCGGATGCCTCTTCTTTGGTGCGGCCTCCGAAGAGGTCGAAATCATTCGTCTGCGGCAGGTTGAAGTCTGACGGGTCGAACACTTTCTCGTACTTGTTGGTGGTGATCTTGAACGTTCCTGTCAGTGAGATTTCGTCATAGCCGTCGGTACTGTTCACAAGGGCATAGTCTACTCCCATCTTCTGGAAGACGTTGTTGTAGAGGCGCATCTGCTCCAGCGTCGCCGTTCCCATCACGTTGCATTTCGGCTGTGAGGGATTGACCAGCGGACCTAGCAGGTTGAAGAATGTCATAAAGGGGAGTTTCTTGCGGACAGGGCCGACGAATTTCATCGCCTTGGCGTATACCTGGGCGTGGAGATATACCATATGGGTCTTTTCCATCGAGCGGTTCAGGCGGTCTTCATCAAAAGAGAACTGCACTCCGTGCATCGCCATCACATCGCTTGCTCCGGAGGTGCTGGTGCTGGCATAGTTGCCGTGCTTGGCCACATTGTAACCTGCTCCGGCCACTACTGCGCAGGCGCAGGTGGAGATATTGAAGGTGTTCTTCATATCGCCGCCGGTTCCGACGATGTCGACATACCGGTCTGCATCGAGTTTTACGGACAGGCCGGTCTCAAGGATGCCGTCGCGGAAGCCCAGCAGTTCGTCTACGGTGATGCCGCGGAGCTGGAGCATACTCATCAGGGAGGCCAGCTGCTCACTGGGATATTTTTCTTGTGTGATGTTGATAAGGATGTCGTGCGTTTCTTCGCGTGACAGGTACTCGTGGTTGAGTACTTCTTCCAGGTACTTTTTCATAGCAGGTTATTGTTTATCGATGAAATTCTTGATTATTACTGTTCCGTCAGGGGTCAGGACGCTCTCGGGGTGGAACTGGATGCCGTGGATGTCGTACTGACGGTGGCGCAGGGCCATTATCTGACCTTCGTCGCTCTGCGCCGTTATCTCCAGGCAGTCCGGGAAGTTGTCTTTGCTGACCACCCAGCTGTGGTAGCGGCCCATCACTATTCTTTCGGGAAGGCCGCTGAAGATGTAGTCGTTGCCTGCCTGGCTGCCTTCGGTGGCTACACCGTGGAATACGTCGCTCAGGTTCTCGAGTTTTCCGCCAAAGACTTCTCCTATGGCCTGATGGCCGAGGCAAACGCCCAGCATCGGCTTGCGACCTGCGTAGCTGCGGATTACGTCGAGCAGCAGACCCGCCTCCGAAGGAATGCCCGGGCCAGGCGAGAGGATTATCTTGTCGAACTTTTCCAGTTGGGACATCTCGAAGCGGTCGTTGCGGTAGACCGTCACCTGGGCTCCCAGGGACTTCACCAGATGGGAAAGGTTGTAGGTGAAGCTGTCGTAATTGTCTATGATAACTATTTTCATTGTCTTACATATTTTCGGCCATCAGAATCGCTCTGCGAAGCGCGTTGAGTTTGTTGTTGACTTCCTGGAGTTCATATTCTTCGTTGCTGCGGGCGACTATCCCGCCTCCGGCCTGGAACCAGAGTTCGTTGTTGCGGCTGACGAAGGTCCGGATGGTTATCGCCTGGTTGAGGCTTCCGTCAAGGCCGATGTATCCGATGCAGCCGCCGTACGCGCCTCTGTTGTGGGGTTCGTATTCGCTGATGAGCTGCATCGCCCTCACCTTCGGAGCGCCGCTCAGTGTGCCGGCCGGAAATGTGTCCATAAACGCTTTCACGGGGTCTGCATCGTCGTCAAGCTCGCCGCTCACGCGTGATACGAGGTGTATGACGTGGCTGTAGTACTGGAGGTCCTTGTAGAATTCGACTTTCACGTCGTGACAGTTGCGGCTCAAGTCGTTGCGCGCCAGATCCACCAGCATTACGTGCTCTGCGTTTTCTTTGGGATCGTTGCGCAGGAATTCTGCGCCTGCTGCGTCTTCTTCGCGGTTTCCAGTCCGCTTTGTCGTGCCGGCTATAGGGTCGATATAGGCTCTGCGGCCTTCGATGCGGCAGTGGGTTTCGGGGGATGAGCCGAAGATGCGGAAGCCTCCGAAGTCGAAATAGAAAAGGTAGGGGCTGGGATTGATGCTTCTCAGCGCCCTGTAAAGCTTGAAGTCATCTCCTTCGTATTTCTGCACGAAGCGGCGTGACAGCACGATTTGGAATACGTCTCCGCGCAGGCAGTGGGCTATTCCTTTCCGTACGTTGGCTTTATGTTCTTCGTCGCTTATTGTGGACGTGGTCTCTCCTACCGGATGGAAGCCGTAGGGATTGACATTGGTGCGGTTCATCTCCTGGTCTATCTTCGCCAGGCCGCTCTTCTCTCCTTCTTTCATCAGTTCTACCATCACCATCGTGTTGTTGAAGTGGTCGAACATTATTACGTACTTGTAGAGTATGTAAAGGATGTCGGGAGCGTCGTTCCTGGCCTGGGTCTCGTCTTTGACCTGGATGTTTTCGAGATAGCGCACTGCGTTGAATGTCATATAGCCGTACAGACCGCACATATTGCTGTATTCGCCCTTCACGTCGAAGCTGCGTATGAATTCGTTGACTGCCATATCTGCCGTATAGTCGTCCGCCAGGGGCTTGCGCATCCTGCTGCCGTCGGGATAGTTTGCTACTGCTACTCCGTGTTCCACGGCTACGCTTGCTATCGGGGCGATGCCGATGAAGGACCTGGAGTTCTCGCCGCTGTGGTAGTCGCTTGACTCCATCAGGGCCGACTGGGGATAAAGGTCGCGGAGTTTCATATATACTGAAACTGGCGTATGGAGGTCTGCCAGACGTTTGCGGGCGTTGGTGGTGTATTTAAAAGTTTCCATATTCTGCAGCCATTTCTTTGTTCTTGAGATAGGTCTCGACGTCTTTGTCGCCGCGGCCGCTTACCGTGAGGACGACTATGTCGTCGGGGCGGAAGCTTATCTTGCTCAGGGCCGCTATCGCGTGGGCGCTCTCGATTGCTGGTATTATGCCTTCGAGGCGGGTCATTTCGTAGCCTGCATAGATTGCTTCGTCGTCGTTTATGGCGAGCACCTTCGTGCGGCCCTGTTTTGCCATATTGCAGTGCATCGGTCCTACTCCGGGATAATCCAGGCCGGCGGAGATTGAGAATGCTTCTTCGATCTGGCCGTCGGGGGTCTGCATTACGAGCATCTTGGAGCCGTGGAGGATGCCTGTGCGGCCGCGGTGGATGGTTGCTGCCGTGTAGCCTGAATCTACGCCGTGGCCTCCGGCTTCGGCCAGGACGATTTTGACTCTGTCGTCATCCATATAGTGATAGATGGTTCCTGCTGCGTTGCTGCCGCCGCCGATGCAGGCTATCAGGTAGTCGGGGTAGTCGCGGCCTGTCTTTTCCAGCAGCTGGGTCTTGATTTCTTCTGAGATTACGCTCTGGAGCTTTGCTACGAGGTCCGGATATGGATGGGGGCCCATCGTCGAGCCTACCAGGTAATATGTGTCTGAAGGATGGCAGCACCAGTCCCGGATGGCGGCGGAGCAGGCGTCGCTGAGGGTCATATTGCCTGTCGTCACCGGATTGACTTTTGCACCAAGCATACGCATTCGTTCTACG
The DNA here is from genome assembly GCA_017527625.1 of Bacteroidales bacterium. Next base: position 42,122 of record JAFXPV010000094.1, read on the forward strand.
TTGGTATGCTGGCGTTCTACGTCGGTCTTACCCATAAATATCTCGCATTGCATTCCCATCAGGGCGCACACTGTGGCTGTCGCGACTCCGTGTTGTCCTGCGCCGGTCTCGGCTATCACGCGGGTCTTGCCCATCTTACGGGCCAGCAGGATCTGTCCGATGGCATTGTTGATCTTGTGGGCTCCTGTATGGTTGCAGTCTTCGCGTTTGAGGTAGAGTCGGCAGCCGTACTTACGGCTCATCCGGTCTGCATAGTACAGCGGCGAAGGTCTGCCTGCATAGTCCAGCAGCAGCCGATGGTACTCTTTATTGAACTCTTCGCTTTGGATTACCGGCAGGTAGGCTTTCCTCAGTTCATCTACGCACTTGTAGAGTATCTCGGGGATATAGGCTCCTCCAAATTCGCCGTAGAATCCGTTTTCATCTACTTGGTAACTCATATCTTTGGTTTTATTGTTGTTTTCGTTCGGGTATAAAAAAAGCCTGTCGTGATTACGACAGGCCTTCGATGGTATTTGATTAGTTTACACGGCTGCAGCGTCTCACGAATTTTTAATCCTTGAGTCACGCCACCACCATGAAAAACGAGTCATCATTTCTTGCTTTGTTTTGTTGTCACAAAGATAGAGAATAATCAACTCTCCGCAACACTTTATTACAATTAATAAATAATTTGAAACAATTATATGATACATTCCAGTATCAATTGTCCATCAGTGAAAAGAAGCAGTATCATTTTGCATTACTGTGTACAATATTGATACAGGCCACAGCTCAAAACCCGTCTAGGTGTACAAGGTCTGCAAAATCAACGCAGACCTTGCCCATTCTAGGTGTGACCGCAGCAACTGCCCGTCACAGCAGGAATAAGGTCTTCGGGGGGTTCCGTTCGCCTTCGGCTCACTCCAATCCCTCCCAACGCCTGCTTCGTCCTGCTTCGCAGAACTCGCATTCGTCGGGTCCCTCCCGCTCTGCCGCCGCGGGTGGCCAGCCCCCCGAAGGCCTTATTCCTGCTGCGACGGGTAGTTCATCCAGGTTACCGACAAAACTGGAATCAAGTAATAATAGCTTTACTAATCTGAAACGAGTAAAGCCGATAAGAATGTCAAACCGTCTCAAGTGAAGCAAGCACTCACATTGCGCGTGATTTGTAAAAGACTATATACCAAACAATAACGCATACATCTCACCCTCAAATCAAGGGTATGACATATCGCAAATATTCTGATTTACACCCAATTACAAATCACGCACAATACAGATTCAACAACTCCCAGCAGCGTCAGCTGCCGGCGCTTGCGACGCGGGGTTTGGGGCGGAGCCCCATTGGAAAAAGCTGGCTTCCAGGGAAGCCGGCGTCAGCCAGCTATGCTGGCCGTGCGAAGCACGCAGGGGTCTCAGGGGACAGAGTCCCCTGTAAAGAAGGTCGGCGGCTCAGCCGCCGGCTTCTAAAGCCCGGCCCCATACA
>JAFXPV010000095.1 GCA_017527625.1 Bacteroidales bacterium
ACGACATCGTCTTCGAAGATGACGGAAAGTCAGTGCTAGTGCTTGGTTCCGGCGCCTATCGCATCGGATCTTCCGTAGAATTCGACTGGTGTTCCGTGACGGCATTGCAGACCATTCGGAAGGCCGGATGGCGCGGGGTAATGATCAATTACAACCCTGAGACAGTTTCTACCGACTATGATATCTGCGACAGGCTCTATTTTGAAGAACTAACACTGGAGAGGGTTTTGGATATCTGCGAACTGGAACAGCCGCACGGAACGGTAGTATCTGTGGGAGGCCAGATCCCCAACAACTTGGCAGTGCGTCTTGATGCGCACCAGATTCCGATACTGGGCACCAGTGCAAGCGATATCGACAGGGCCGAGGACCGTCACAAATTCTCTTCGATAGTGGATTCTCTGGGCATTGACCAGCCGCAATGGATGGAACTTACCAGCCGGAAGGAGCTGGACGGCTTCATAGAGCGAGTCGGCTATCCTGTGTTGATAAGGCCTTCTTATGTGCTCAGCGGTGCGGCTATGCACGTCTGCTATGATTCTTCAGAACTTGACAGCTATCTGTCGATGGCGGTTGAGGTGTCACAGCAGCACCCTGTCGTAGTGAGTGAATTCATGCAGCGCTGCAAGGAGATTGAATTTGATGCCGTTGCCGACGGCGGGAAGATTCTGGCCTATGCCATATCTGAGCACGTGGAATTCGCCGGCGTGCATTCGGGCGATGCTACGATTGTGTTTCCGGCGCAGAAGATTTATCTGGCCACGATGAAAAGACTCAAGGCTATAGCCGGCAAGATTGCCGGAGCTTTGCACATCACCGGACCTTTCAATATTCAATTCCTCGCCAAGGAGAATTTCGTCAAGGTCATTGAGTGTAACCTCCGGGCTTCGCGCAGTTTTCCCTTTGTGTCGAAGGTGTCCAAGGTCAATATGATAGAGTTGGCCACCCAGGCTATGCTGGGAGAACATCCGAAACCAGTCCACAAGGACGATTTCGACTTCGATTATGTCGGCGTCAAGGCATCCCAGTTCTCATTTGCCCGACTGCTCAGGGCAGATCCTGTGTTGGGGGTGGATATGGCCTCCACAGGCGAAGCCGGCTGTATGGGTGATGACCTGAACGACGCGCTCATCAAGGCGGTCGAATCTGTCGGCTATCCTGTGCCTGACGGGCCGGTGCTGATTTCTTCCGGCGACGCCCTGCAGAAAGCTGACCTGCTGGAGGCCTGCAGACTGCTGGCGGCAAAGGGTTACACCATATATGCGACAAAGGGAACGCAGCGTCATCTGGCAGACAATGATATCCCTGCAACAAGGGCGCTTTGGCCCGATGAGGAGAGCGAAAGCCTTGATTTGACTTACGAAACAGCACTGGAACTAATCCGCAGCAGGACAGTCAAAATGGTGATAAACATCCCCAAGAACTATACAGCTACAGAACTGGAGAACGGCTACAAGATAAGACGTGCTGCAGTGGATTTTAACGTGCCGCTCTTCACCAACGCACGTCTTGCCACTGCCTTCGTCAAGGCGTTCTGCACTATGTCGATGGATGATATAAGCATAAAAGCATCAGACGAATTCAAACTGAACACATAGCTATGAGGACAAAGTATATTTTTGTGACAGGCGGTGTGGCCTCTTCCCTCGGAAAAGGAATCCTTGCCGCTTCCATCGCCAAACTGCTTCAGACGAGAGGCTTGAGAGTCACAATCCAGAAATTCGACCCCTACATAAATGTCGATCCCGGGACTCTGAACCCTTACGAGCACGGCGAGTGTTATGTGACTGACGACGGAGCCGAGACAGATCTTGACCTCGGACACTATGAGCGTTTCCTGAATGTCAGCATGTCGCAGGCAAACAACGTTACGACAGGTCGCATTTACAAGACAGTTATCGAGAAAGAGCGTGAAGGAGCCTATCTCGGCAAGACCGTACAGATAATTCCGCATATAACCGACGAGATCAAGCGCCGTATGCTGCTGCTCGGCAGAACCGGGAATTATGACGTGGTAATAACTGAGATAGGCGGAGTAGTCGGGGATATCGAGTCTCTGCCATATATAGAGGCCGTACGTCAACTGCAGTGGGAACTGCCGCGCGTAGACTGTATGTCTGTGCATCTGACGCTGATTCCGTATCTGAAAGCTGCGAAGGAACTCAAGACTAAGCCGACGCAGCACTCAGTCCGCCAGCTTCAGCAGAATGGTGTGCGCCCCGATGTTATAGTATGTCGCAGCGAACGTGCAGTGCCTGCCGAAATGCGTCGCAAGATCGCCATGTTCTGCAACATTTCATCAGAGAACGTGATAGTTTCAGTTGATGCAAAAAGCATCTATCAGGTTCCTGTATATATGCACAAACAGGGCTTGGATGATATAATAGTAAGGCATTTCGGCCTTGACCTGCCTGCTGCGGACCTGACTTCCTGGAACAACTACCTGCAGCGTATGTTCCATCATTCCCACGAAGTCGACATTGCTCTCGTGGGTAAGTACGTGGAGCTTCAGGATGCCTATAAGTCTATCCTGGAGTCATTCATCCACGCAGGCGCAGTCAACGACTGCAAGGTACACGTGCATACGGTGCACAGCGAGCACATCAATGCAGACAATGTGGCAGAGCAACTAGGCAGTTTTGACGGAATACTGGTGGCGCCCGGCTTCGGCAGCAGGGGCCTCGAGGGCAAGATCGCCGCAGTCCGATATGCCCGTGAGAACGGCGTGCCTTTCTTCGGCATCTGTTTAGGTATGCAGATGGCTGTCATAGAGTTCGCCCGCAATGTGCTCGGTTTGCAGGATGCCGACAGTACCGAAGCAAATCCCGACACGGCGAATCCTGTCATCGATATGATGGAAGACCAGAAAAAGACGGTCATCAAGGGTGGTACGATGCGTTTGGGCGCATATCCCTGTGCGCTTAAGCCTGGCAGTCTGGCCGCTACTATCTATGGCAGGCAGGAAATCTCAGAACGCCACCGTCACCGCTACGAACTGAATGCTGCTTATGAGGCAGAACTGGAAAAGGCAGGTCTGATGGTCAGCGGAGTAAACCCTGCAAGCGGCCTCGCAGAAATAGTCGAGATTCCAGGACATCCTTTCTTCATAGGTGTACAGTTCCATCCTGAACTCAAGAGCACACCGGAAAATCCGCACCCTCTCTTTGCCCGTTTCGTCTCCGCCGCCCTGGCGAAAAGACTAAAAAACCGGCAGGCATAACTGGAGAATCCGCTGTCGGGGTGTCGTACTATTCCCACTCGATAGTTGCGGGGGGTTTCGAACTGATGTCGTATACTACGCGGTTGACGCCCTTGACACGATTGATGATCTCGTTGGAAATCTTTGCAAGGAAATCGTAGGGCAGGTGAGCCCAGTCGGCTGTCATGCCGTCCACAGACTCCACGGCACGCAGCGAAACTACGCTTTCATAGGTCCTCTCATCGCCCATCACGCCCACGGAACGTACCGGAAGCAGCATGGCTCCTGCCTGCCATACTTTGTCGTAGAGATTGTTGTCGCGAAGGCCGCGGATGAAAATGTCATCGACTTCCTGAAGGATGCGGACCTTCTCGGGAGTGACATCCGACAGGATGCGGATGGCCAGGCCGGGGCCGGGAAAAGGATGCCGGCCAAGCAACTCCTGCCTCATCTGCAGCTGGCGGCCCACTTTGCGCACTTCATCCTTGAAGAGCAGGCGCAGCGGCTCCACGAGTTTCAGCTGCATATATGCAGGGAGCCCTCCGACATTGTGATGAGACTTTATGGTGACGCTCGGGCCCTTGACCGAAGACGATTCAATCACGTCGGGATAGATGGTGCCCTGCGCGAGCCATTTCGCATCCTTTACGAGCGCAGCCTCGGCGTCGAATACTTCAATGAAAGTCTTGCCGATGGCCTTGCGCTTCGCCTCAGGGTCACTGACACCTGCAAGCACCTTGTAGAAACGTTCCTTCGCATCAACACCCTTGACGTTGAGGCCCATATCGTGGTATGATTCGAGAACCGAGCTGAACTCGTCCTTGCGCAGCAGTCCGTTGTCCACGAAGATGCAGTGCAGGTTGCTGCCGATGGCCCTGTGGAGCAGCATCGCGGCAACTGATGAATCCACACCGCCGGATAGGCCGAGGATGACCTTGTCGTCTCCCAGTTTCTCCTTCAGTTCCCTGGCGGTAGTGTCTACGAACGAAGCCGCAGTCCAACCCTGGTCGCAGCCGCAGATGTCCACTACGAAATTGCGCAGGATGGCCAGGCCATCCACGGAATGGTGAACTTCGGGATGGAACTGGATAGCATATGTTTCTTCATCGTCGATCTTGAAGCCGGCATACTTGACATTGTCGGTCGAGCATATGCAGCGGTAGTTGTCGGGAATGGCCTCAATGGTATCGCCGTGACTCATCCATACCTGCGACCGGTCGCTTACGCCGCGCATCAGCGGACAGTTGCGGTCAATGTACTGGAGGTTTGCGCGGCCGTATTCCCTGATCTTGGACTGCTGCACTTTGCCGCCTCCCCATTTTGCGAGATACTGCGCACCGTAGCAGATGGCAAGCAGCGGCAGTTTGCCTTTCACTGCAGCAAGGTCGGGTACGGGAGCGTCTGCCGCATTGCAGGAATATGGACTTCCTGAGAAAATCACGCCTTTGACGTCCGGCGTAAGTTCAGGAAGTTTGTTATATGGATGGATTTCACAATAGGTGTCCAGTTCCCTGACCTTGCGGGCTATCAACTGTGTGTACTGGGAACCGAAGTCAAGGATGATGATTGTGTCCATTGGGGGAACTTATGTGGATTATTTCAGTTTGCGGTTCTTGTAGGTTTCGATGCAGGCGGGAATCATTCTCTCGTAACCCTTGTCGGTGAAGAGGGGAGAAGAGATGATGAAGTCTGCTGAAGATCGGTTGGAAGCATAAGGGATGTTGTAGAGCGATGCAAGCCTGCTGAGGCCCAGCACGTCGTTCTGGTGTCCTTGTACTATGAGGTTGTCGCAGAAGAACACAAGCATGTCGAGCCTGCCTTCGGCAATCATTGCGCCGACTTCGGCGTCGCCTCCCAGCGGACCGCTGAGAAGTGCGTTGACTTCCGGGCACTCGTCACCCAGTTTTTCGACGAGGGCTGCCTTGATGAGCCTTCCCGTCGTGCCTGTACAATACAATGTACAATGCTTTATTGTTTCTGCATTGTATTTCACCCAGTCAATCAACTCCTCTTTTCTGGAGTCGTGGGCTACAAATCCTATGGTTTTGATCATCTGTTTTTTCCTTTTTTTGTTTAGTCGAGACCACAGCGGTCAGCGAGATATTCCCTGAGGTCTTTCCATTTATAATAAGGCCCGTCAAAAGTGGGGAGTCTGGGAATGACTGTCTCCTTCTCGTTGCGGAGCATCTTGACGATAACGTCACCCTGACGGTTCTTGTAGAATATCATTTGGAGGTTGGTGCCCATCGGGATTTATTCGTATGCAGGCCATACTGCATATGCATCCCTGAGCGATGGAGTAGTGTCATAGCCTTCTACTCCAATGGTTCCAAGCAGCT
>JAFXPV010000096.1 GCA_017527625.1 Bacteroidales bacterium
GAGAACGGCCTGACCGCCCGCACGGTCAACCTCAAGCTATCGGCCATCAGCAGTTTCTGCAACTGGCTCGTCAAGCAGGGAGAACTGCCTTCCAATCCCGCCAGAAGGGTTTTCCGCCCGAAGGAGGCCCGCAGGCTTCCGGAGTTCTACACGACGCAGTCGCTTGACAACTATTTCGCGCTCAAGAAGAGCGATTTCGAGGGCGAGGAGACTATGGAACACCTGCGTGCTAGGATGCTGATAATGGTGCTCTACGCCACCGGAATGCGTCGCAGCGAAATCTGCAACCTGAAGGTGGGAGATTTCGATGCATCCAGGGAAGTTTTCCGAATCGTGGGCAAGGGCGACAAGCCGAGGGAAGTGCCGGTTCCCTCTTTGATTTGTGAATATATTTTGCTATATTTGAAAAGGCTTGGCAAGGAATTTTCAAGCGACAATGACAGCTTCTTCTTTGTGACTGACAAAGGTGCGCAGATGTATCCGGCGATGGTCAACAACATAGTGAAGGCGGAATTGTCGAAGGCAGAAGGGTTTACCGGGCGCAAGTCGCCCCACCTGCTAAGACATTCGCTGGCAACCCACCTGCTGAACAACGGTGCGGACCTGAACAGCATAAAGGAGATCCTGGGGCACAGCTCCCTTGCAGCCACGCAAGTTTATACGCACAACTCTTTCGAGCAATTGAAAAAAACATACTTAACCGCTCATCCAAGAGCAAAGATTGGAGGTAAAAATGGAAATTAAAGTCAACTCACACAAATTCGATGCAGACAAGAAGCTGATCGAATTCGCAGAGAAGAAACTCGGTAAACTCGACAAGTTCTATGAGGACATCGTAAGGACCGAAGTAAACCTCTCGCTGCTTCCTGAACCTGAGAACAAGAACGTAAAGGTCAGGGTTCTGATTCCTGGAACTGAAGTGCTGGTAGAGCGCAACGCAGCCACCTTTGAGGATGCAATCGTTGAATGCGCAGGTATCCTTAAGGAAAAACTCGTTTCCGCCAAGGAGAAACGTTTCAAATAATGAACAGAGAGCATAACTCCTCGAGGGTTATGCCGTTGAAATAGTCGCCGAACGGGAGTTCAGATGCCCGTTCGGCGATTTTTTCTTGTGCCGCCGGACATCCGCGCATCGCTTCGCAGAACTCTGCAGTGTCGCGGGTGAAGAAATAGTCGCCGCTGATGGCCAGGTCCTCCAGCGTGCCTTTTTCAATCTTTGCAGTGAGGGTGAGAGTGCCGCAGGGAAATTTGGCGGTCTTGCTGAAGGAGTATGCCGGAGAGGCTGCGAAGTTCCACTCATCCGTGCGATATTTTGTGTCGGCAAGGCGGCTGATGGCATCGATGTCTTCTGCCGTATATTCGTAGACTTCTGCCTGCCGTGCCACTTCCTGCCCTATGAAAGCCATAAACTGACCGGCCGTCATCGGCTCGGCAAGATGCGGAAGGATATTGGTGACGCGGCTGCGGCGGGAGGCGACGGCACGGCCTGTGAATTTCGAGGTGTCGGAGGACAGCGCTGCCGCCATATCGTCAAGATTCGTGTCGAACAGCATCGTGCCGTGGTGCATCATTCGGCCGTCGCGCACGCAGATGGCGTTGCCGGAGAATTTCAGGCCGGCGATGGTGAGGTCGTTACGGCCCTCTAGGGTCGCTTCGACGCCGAGTTTGGCCAGAGCCGCGATGACAGGGGCGGTGAAGCGGCGGAACATCCCTGCGGAACTCTCGCTGCGGTCGCAGGCGTCCAGAAAGGTGTAATTGACGTTGCCAAGGTCGTGGTAGACAGCACCACCTCCGCTGAGCCGCCGTACCACAGCTATGCCGCGGCGGCCGATGAAGTCGGCGTTGATTTCCGCACGGGCGTTCTGGTTTCGGCCGATGATGACCGCAGGGGCGTTCTGCCAGAGCCTGAACACCGGCGCAGAGAAGCGTCCGAGCAGGTACTCTTCTGCGGCAAGATTCCAGTAAGGGTCAGTGTGGCTGTCGATTATACTACGCATTCAGGGTGTTCCAAAGCATATCCTTGAGCTCGGTGATGTTGTAGCCGGTGACGCTGCTGATGAAGATATGCGGCACCTTGCGGGGCAGATGCTTCGCAATTTCGCGGCGCAGCTCGTCGTCGAGCATATCGCTCTTCGAGATTGCCAGGATGCGGTCCTTGTCAAGCAGCTCGGGATTATAGAGCTTGAGCTCGTTGAGAAGGATCTTGTAGTCGCGGGCTATGTCGTCGCTGTCGGCGGGAACCATAAACAACAGCATAGAGTTGCGCTCGATATGACGCAGGAAGCGCAGGCCCAGGCCTTTGCCTTCGTGGGCGCCTTCGATGATGCCGGGAATGTCGGCTATCACGAACGAGCGGTCGTCACGGTAGCGGACAATGCCGAGGCTGGGCTCGAGGGTGGTGAAAGCGTAGTCAGCGATCTTGGGTTTGGCTGCGGACACTGTAGATACGAGGGTGGACTTGCCGGCGTTGGGGAAGCCGACCAGGCCTACGTCGGCCATAATCTTCAGCTCGAGGATGAACCAGCCTTCGACGCCTTCTTCGCCCGGCTGTGCGTAGCGCGGGGTGCGGTTGGTCGGACTCTTGAAGTTGTTGTTGCCCAGACCTCCGCGGCCTCCCTTGGCCAGGATTGCCTTCTGACCGTCGTCAAGGATCTCGAGGATCGTCTCGCCGGTCTCGGCGTCTTTCGCCACCGTGCCCAGCGGCACTTCGAGGATGATGTCCTTGCCGTCCTTGCCGTCTTTCAGGCCGCCGCTGCCGGGCTCTCCGTTCTCGGCCAGCACGTGCTTCTGGTACTTGAGGTGGATGAGCGTCCACATCTGGGCGTTGCCACGCAGGATGATGTTTCCGCCGCGGCCGCCGTTGCCGCCGTCAGGGCCGCCTTTGGGAATGTATTTCTCGCGGCGCAGATGCACTGAACCGTGGCCGCCGTTGCCTGCCCTGCAGTAGAGCTTGACGTAGTCTATGAAGTTGCTGTCTGCCATATCGGGGGCAAAGGTAGCTATTCTTTTCGACACAACCCCCGCCTGTCCCCAAAAACCCGCCTTTTTCGGGACGGAAGCACTCAAAACCCCCGCCTGTCCCCAAAACCGGGCCTTTTTCGGGACGGGGCGCTACCTTCGGAGCGGAAACAGCTCGTCGACGAGCCCTTTCTCCAGTTTCAGGAGGCGGGCGATCTTCTTGTTGTCGGCGTTGTAGTCGTAGTGCAGGGTTTTCGCCAGTTCGAGCTTCGCGGAAGACGGAAGCAGGGAAGGAGCGTTGCAGTTATAGCTTTGACGGCAGGTACGGTAGATGACAGTGTTGAGCTCATCGTCGGTGTAATAGACCGAGTCTCCCAGTTGGTCGGCGATTTCCCTGTAAGATTCGATATCGCGGGAGATCTTGTGGAAATAGTGGCGGGCATCCCGGAATACGCCCTCCCCGATGTCAAGCCTCACATAACTGACCGGCGAGACATACCCGTCATACATAATCCAGGAATCCGGATAATCGATGTTTCTGGAATGGACCAGTTTGCGGCGGTCGTGGATGAGC
>JAFXPV010000097.1 GCA_017527625.1 Bacteroidales bacterium
AAACCGTCTTTGCGTAGGAATTGCGGAGAGCGACGATCTGACGAACTGGAAAAGAATTTCACAAATTCTCCCTCAGCAGGAAGCTGAGACGAATGCAATCTGCGCTCCGGGCGCCATCATCCGCAACGACACTCTTCACCTATTCTATCAGTCTTACGGCAATTTCGGAACTGAGGCCATCTGCCACGCGACTTCGGTGGACGGCGTGAATTTCGAGCACGACCCGAGCAACCCGGTGTTCACTGCGACAGGCGACTGGAACTGCGGAAGGGCCATCGATGCGGAGGTGGTGGAATTCGACGGCAAGTACTTTATGTATTTTGCTACACGGGACCCTGCTCAGGAAATCCAGTTCCAGGGTGTGGCTGCCGCCAACAAGAATTCTGGTCTGCACGCCGGCGACTGGACGCTGCAGCTCAACGAACCGATACTGAAGCCGGAGCTTGACTGGGAAGGCAAGTGTATCGAGGGTGCTACGACCATCGTCCGCGGCAATACCTTATATATGTTCTATGCCGGAGCATACAATCGTTCGCCCCAGATGATCGGAGTTGCCACCAGCAAGGATGGCATCCACTGGGAGCGTATGTCGCAGGAGCCGTTCCTCCGCAATGGGGAGCCGGGCAGCTGGAACGAGATGGAGTCAGGACATCCGGACATCTTCGAGGATACGGACGGACGCACTTGGCTTTTCTACCAGGGCTACAACAATGCCGCACGGAGCTGGGAGATCTCCAAGACACGGGTCGCCTGGAAACACGGCAAACCTTACCTATTATAAGTATACTGACTATTAGTGGCTGACAGGATAACGCCTCCGGGAGCAGAGTGCGTCCGAGCTTCCCGAAGACCTTGCTTTCCATCTATCTGCTCGTCGTGATTACCGACCAAAGTGGACCAAGAGGACTGATATGTCCGCCGGCGAGACTCCGGAGATTCGCGAAGCCTGCGCGATGGTGCGCGGCCTGTAACGGTCGAGCTTGATGCGGCACTCGATCGACAGGGCAGTAATCTTCGAGAAATCGTAATCGTCCGGAATGCGGATGTTCTCGAGTCGGAGGATCTTGTCGGCAAGTTTCTTCTCTCGGTCGATGTAACCCTGGTACTTGACAGCGATCTCTACAGCCTCCACAATCTCGTCTCTTCTGCCCTCTTCGATTCCGCAGGAAGCAAGGATGCTGTCGACATCTACGAATGTTCCCCGTGGAACACTGTTTTCCAAGTCTTGGATGCTGACGAAGGGCCGTGTCAGAAGCTCGGCTATTTTCTTGCGGTTCTCAATCGGAGCAGACCCTACTCTCTCCAAGTAAGGGTTCACATCCTCCGGTCTTATCGAAGTCGTGCAGATTTCGTCCTTGAGTTGGCCGACAGCATAATACTTGGAAAGCATATTCTCGTATCGCTCTTTGCTGGCCAGTCCTATTTCATAGCCTTTAGCTGTCAGACGGTAGTCGGCATTGTCGCCTCTCAGAAGTATCCTGTACTCGGCTCTTGAAGTGAACATCCTGTAAGGCTCATCGACACCCTTTGTGATCAGGTCGTCGATAAGGACGCCTATATAAGCCTCGTCGCGTTTCAATATGAATTCACCGCGGCCGTGAACTGCCAGAGCAGCGTTGATTCCGGCCATAAGCCCTTGAGCAGCAGCTTCTTCGTAGCCAGTTGTACCATTGACTTGCCCCGCCAGATACAGGCCGGAAATCACCTTGCTTTCGAGCGTGGCGTTCAGCTGCACCGGATCGAAGTAGTCATATTCCACGGCATAGGCCGGCCTGAAGACCTTGATATGTTCGAATCCTTCAATCTGCCTGAGCGCCCGGATCTGCACGTCGAACGGCAGCGAAGAGGAGAAGCCCTGCAAATAATATTCGTGCGTAGTCCACCCTTCCGGCTCGAGGAAGAGCTGATGGCTGTCCTTGCCCGCGAAGGTGCGGAGCTTGTCTTCAATAGACGGGCAGTACCTCGGCCCTATCCCGACTATCTTGCCGGTGAACAGCGGGCTCTGGTCGAAGCCGCTGCGGAGGATTTCGTGGACGCGCTCGTTGGTATGTACGATGTAGCAGTCCTTCTGGACGCCTTTTTGCTGTATGGCCGAAGGAACCGGCAGGAAGGAGAAACGCGCCGGTGACTCATCTCCCTTCTGAACCGTCAGGGCGCTGAGGTCGATGGAGCGGGTATCGATGCGTGGCGGGGTTCCGGTTTTCATTCGGGCCACCTTTATGCCTTCGGCTGCAAGCTGTTCGCCCAGTCCGAAGCTCGAAAGCTCGCCGATACGGCCGCCGACTGTGGTCTGCTGGCCGATGAAGAGCTTTCCGTTGAGGAAGGTGCCTGCTGTGATGATGACTGCAGCAGCAGTGAACGAAGTGCCGAGCTGGGTTTCGACTCCGTATATCTTGGAATCCCGGATGGTCAGCCTGGTTACTACATCCTGCCAGATATCGATATTGGGGGTATCTTCTAGAACCTGGCGCCAGTTCAAAGTATAGAGTGTCTTGTCGCACTGGGCACGGGGACTCCACATCGCAGGGCCCTTGCTCATATTGAGCATACGGAACTGGATTGTGCTCCGGTCAGTAACAATGCCAGAAAAGCCGCCAAGAGCATCTATTTCTCTGACAATCTGGCCTTTAGCAATGCCGCCGATTGCAGGATTGCAGCTCATCTGCGCTATGTTGCGCATATCCATCGTCACGAGCAGAACCCTGGCTCCCATCCGCGCAGCTGCAGTTGCAGCCTCGCATCCTGCGTGGCCGGCGCCGACGACTATTATGTCGTAATCGTTGCTCATTTCTGTGCGGCGAGTGTATCAAGCAATTCAAGGGAGGCGTTTTCTGCGCTCCTCATCTTTTTCTGCTCCTTTTCGCTCGTGTCGTCATAGCCTGTCAAGTGCAGCAGCCCGTGCGCAATCACGCGGTGCAGTTCCCTCTCGAAACCTTCTCCATATTCCTGACCGTTTGCACGCACCGTATCAACGCTGATGAAGATGTCTGCATCGACTTTCTTTGACGCGGGATCCTCCCGGTTGTCGAAAGTGATGATGTCAGTGTAATAATCGTGACCGAGGTACTGCTTGTTCATTTCAAGAAGATAGTCGTCGCTGCAGAAAATGTAGTTGACGTCTCCGACAGTGTAGCCATTATTCGCAGCAAGCAGCTTTAACCACTTTTTTATAAGCAGTTTGGAACGAAGATTGAAAGTAATTCCTTCCGAAAAGAAACAGATCATTAATACTTTGATTTAAGTTTCGAATAGTTTTGTATCTTTGCTCTTCTGAATTATAATGAACATATAATTCACGGACAAAAATAATAATTTTTTGACTATCGTCATGCGTGGATCAAGTCCCTTCCCTGGGGAAGGGATTTAGGGATGGGGAAGACAAAAACAAAAAGTGCGGTGGGAGCTGACGGTTGCAAAAGAACCGAAGGATAGATAACAAGCAGAAGTTAGATCAACAATAAAAAATAAGAATAGAAATGTCAAAGGTAACTGTAATCGGCGCCGGTAATGTGGGTGCCACCTGCGCAAACGCAATCGCTCACCTCAACTGTGTAAGCGACATCGTATTGATTGATATCAAAGAAGGTCTTTCTGAAGGCAAGGCCATCGACATGATGCAGACAGCAAAGCTCTACGGCTTTGACACCCGCATCAAAGGCGTGACCAACGACTATGCTGCAACAGCAGAATCAGATGTAGTCATCATCACCTCAGGAATTCCCCGCAAACCCGGAATGACCCGCGAAGAACTCATCGGCGTGAACGCAGGCATCGTGAATTCTGTAGTAAAGAACGCACTTCAGTATTCACCCAACGCAGTTTTTATGATCATCGCCAACCCGATGGATACTATGACTTATCTGACTTACAAGACATCAGGTCTTCCCAAGAACAAAGTCATCGGAATGGGCGGACAGCTCGACAGCAGCCGTTTCACATACTACCTCAGCCAGGCTCTCGGCGCAGCTCCGAGCGACGTTGAAGGAATCGTAATCGGCGGCCACGGCGACACCACGATGATCCCTCTGATCAGCAAGGCCACCTACAAGTCACAGCCTGTCACCAAGCTCCTCAGCAAGGAAGCAGCCGACAAGGTCGTTGCCGATACAATGGTCGGCGGCGCCACCATCACCGGCCTTCTCGGAACCAGCGCCTGGTACGGCCCCGGTGCAGCAGCAGTCACTATGGTCAAATCAATCATCCTCGACCAGAAGAAGATATTCCCGTGCTGCGCAGCTCTCGAAGGCGAATTCGGCAAGAACGACATCTGCATCGGCGTGCCCGCAGTTCTCGGCAAGAACGGTGTAGAGAAAGTGGTTGAAATTGAACTCACTGCCGATGAGAAAGCAGCTTTCGATAAGAGCGCCGAAGCTGTTTCGAAGACAAACAAAGTGCTCAAGGACATGAACCTCGTCAAATAACGACGGTTAGCTATTCAAAACATTTTATCAACAATTTTTTTGTTGAAAAAATATTTCTTTCTAACTTTACACACCGTACAATTTTAGAAAAAGAAAAAATTATATACGATGGAAGTTAAAAAATCACCTAAAGCAGATCTCACCAAGACCGTGACCCTTTTCCGCGAAATCGGTTTCATCATCGTTCTTGGTATCGTGCTGCTGGCCTTTGAATGGCAGAGCAAAGAGAAAAAAGAATCTATCTTCGATCAGCAGGAGTCTGTGATCATCGAGGAAGAAATCATCCCTATCACTCAGGAAGAGCAAACTCCTCCGCCTGAGATGCCCAAGATCCCTGTCCTTTCAGACGCCATCGATATCGTCGATGACAACATCCAGGTTGACGACGCAGTGTTCTCATTCGAGGACGACGCAACCCTCGGTGTTGAAATTATGGACTATATCGAGACTGTAGAAGAGGAAGAGGTTGAGGAAGAAGCTATTCCGTTCGCATTGGTTGAGAACAAACCTACGTTCCAGGGTGGTGATGCAAACACCTTCTCAAAATGGGTGAACTCTCGTCTCGAGTATCCCGAGATCGCCAAGGAAAACGGTATCCAGGGCCGTGTAACCCTCCAGTTCACGGTTAACACCGACGGTTCAGTGAGCGATGTGAAAGTTCTCCGTGGTGTGGACTCATCTCTCGACAAAGAGGCCGTCAGGGTGGTTTCAAGCTCTCCTAAGTGGAAACCGGGTATGCAGCGCGACAAACCCGTCCGCGTTACCTACACTTTCCCCGTAATCTTCCAGCTCCGCTAGTCGGAAACGGAAAAGAAAAAAGAGGTGCAGCGATGTACCTCTTTTTTTTGTGCTTTACCACAGGAAATTGTTGAAGGGATAACGGCCTGCGTGGATCTCCGCAACCATCTTGTAGAGGTCATTGCGAAGTTTGTCGATGCCTATCTTGTCCTTGGCGCTGATGAAAATGCAGGGCGTGTGCTCCTTCGCGATCCACATACTCTTCATCTCATCCAGAGTATAGTTGCGCAGCGTCTTCTCGTCCAGGCTGAATTCGTCGTATTCCTCGTGCTGATAGGCGTCTATCTTGTTGAACACCATCAGACAGGGCTTGTCGCCGGCCCCGATGTCACGCAGAGTGCGCTCGACAGTAGCTATCTGGTCTTCAAAGCCGGGATGTGAGATGTCCACCACGTGCATCAGGATATCGCTCTGGCGCACCTCGTCCAGCGTGCTCTTGAACGACTCGATGAGCTGTGTCGGCAGCTTGCGGATGAAACCTACGGTATCGCTCAGCAAGAAAGGCAGATTCTCTATCACAACCTTGCGCACGGTCGTGTCCAGGGTTGCGAACAATTTGTTCTCGGCGAACACGTTGCTCTTGGCCAGCAGGTTCATAAGCGTGCTTTTGCCCACATTGGTATATCCGACCAGGGAAATGCGCACCAGGCCGCCGCGGTTGCCCCTCTGGGACTCCATCTGACGGTCTATCTTGCGCAGCTGCTCTTTCAGGCGCGTGATTTTGTCAAGGACGATACGGCGGTCCGTCTCCAGCTGGCTCTCACCGGGACCCCTCATATTGATACCTCCGCGCTGACGCTCAAGGTGTGTCCACATACCAGTCAGACGGGGATAGAGATATTGATACTGGGCAAGTTCGACCTGCGTCTTGGCATAAGCGGTAGCCGCCCTCTGCGCGAAAATGTCGAGGATCAGACCGGTGCGGTCGATGACGTTCACTTTGGTCTCTTTCTCGATATTGCGCATCTGGGAAGGGGTCAGCTCATCGTCGAAGATGATGTAGTCGACCTCGTGCTCCTGGACGTAGCTCTTGATCTCTTCGAGTTTGCCGGTGCCGAAATAAAAACGGTTGTTGGGATGGTCCAGGCGCTGGGTGAAACGGCGCAGAGTGGTCACACCGGCCGTAAGGGCGAGAAATTCAAGCTCGTCGAGGTATTCCGTCGCCGTGCGCTCGCTGTCCTTGTCCCTGATTACCGCAGCTAATACGCCTGTATCCATCTATTTCTAACGGATAAACGATTTTACGATCTGAACAACCTTGTCGGGCTCTTCAATGAAGGAGTTGTGGCCGGTATTCTCCACTATTTCGAAACGCACTTTCGGGAATTCTTCCTTCATTGCCTCGATCTTAGCCATCGGCATAAAATTGTCGTGGTCACCCATAATTGCAAGGATCGGAACCGGCGGATTCTGCATCAGCTCACAGCTGTCGCCACGCTGCATCATACCCTTCAGACACGATATTATACCTTCGGGGTCGTGCGTATCACACAGTTCGATGGTCTCTATGATCTTGTCGTCACAGCGCCGCAGATTCTCCGAATAATACATCTTGGGCACCGCTGCCTCAGCAAGAGACATCAGCCGGCCGGCCCTTATATCTTCAATCTCACGGGCTCTGTCAGCTGCCTTTTCGGCCGGATCGGGATATGGATTGCTATGGATCAGCAGAAGGCCCTCGGCGGCTTCGGGAAACAGCCTGCAGAACGCCAGGGCTGCATATCCGCCCATCGAGTGGCCTGCAACATAAGCTTTTTCGACGCCGCACTTGTCCAGCACGCCCTTGACCGTCGTAGCCATAAAATCCATAGTATTGACGGGGGCGCCGCACGAAAGTCCGTGTCCTGGAAGGTCGATGGTTATAACTCTGCAGAAATCCTTCAGCACATCGGCGAATTCGTTCCATACGTACATTGTTTCAAGATATCCGTGAAGCAATATAAGCGTCTTTTCACCAGCGTTTGTATCGTTGATGTGGACGGGAACGTTGCCTGCTGTTGCAAAAAATTCCATAATAGTCCTTTTTCTCGCCGCAAAATTACAAATTATTCAAAAAAAGTTAGGATATTTGTAAGAATCGAAATACAAACTAAAACTACCATAATGATTGAATTGAAATCACAAGTCCCCGATGGACCGTTGGCTGAGAAATGGACTGCCCATAAGGCTCACATCAAAGTCGTCAGCCCTGCCAACAAGAAGAAACTCGACATCATCGTCATCGGTACCGGACTCGGAGGCGCATCAGCAGCCGCCACTCTTGGAGAACTTGGATACAACGTAAAGATTTTCTGTATCAGCGACTCTCCCCGCCGCGCCCACTCTATCGCAGCCCAGGGAGGTATCAATGCCGCCAAGAACTATCAGAACGACAATGACTCCATCTACCGTCTGTTCTACGACACCATCAAGGGCGGTGATTATCGCAGCCGCGAAGCCAACGTATATCGTCTGGCCGAAGTGAGCAACAACATCATTGACCAATGCGTAGCGCAGGGTGTTCCTTTCGCAAGGGATTACGGCGGACTGCTTGACAACCGTTCATTCGGAGGTGCCCAGGTAAGCCGTACTTTCTATGCCCGCGGACAAACCGGCCAGCAGCTGCTCCTCGGAGCCTATGCCGCCCTCAACCGTCAGGTTGCCAAAGGCAAGGTGCAGAGCTTCCCCCGCCACGAAATGCTTGATCTGATAGTTATCAACGGTGAGGCAAAAGGCATCATCGCCCGTGACCTTACTACCGGCGAAATCAAACGCTTCGGTGCACACGCTGTGGTTCTGGCCACCGGCGGCTATGGAAACACCTATTTCCTCAGCACCAATGCTATGAACAGCAACGGTTCTGCCGCGATGCAGTGCTACCGCAAGGGTGCTTGCTTCGCAAATCCCTGCTTCGCACAGATCCACCCGACCTGCATCCCCGTCCACGGAGACCAGCAGAGCAAACTTACCCTGATGTCCGAGTCGCTGCGTAACGACGGCCGCATCTGGGTTCCCAAGAAGATGGATGACGTCATAGCCATCCGCAAGGGTGCCAAGAAACCCAGCGACATTCCTGAGGAAGACCGCGACTACTATCTCGAGCGCAGATATCCTGCCTTCGGAAACCTCGTTCCCCGCGACGTGGCTTCAAGGGCTGCCAAGGAGCGCTGCGACGCCGGCTACGGCGTAAACGAGCAGGGTCTGGCCGTGTTCCTGGATTTCAAGACCTGTATGGAGCAGAAAGGCAAGGCATATATCGAGGAGAAATACGGAAACCTCTTCCAGATGTACGAGGAAATCAACGACGTAGATCCTTACAAGGAGCCTATGATGATTTTCCCGGCTATCCACTATACGATGGGCGGTCTCTGGGTTGACTACAACCTGCAGACCACTATCCCCGGCCTCTACGCCATCGGTGAAGCCAACTTCTCCGACCACGGCGGAAACCGTCTGGGTGCTTCAGCCCTTATGCAGGG
Organism: Bacteroidales bacterium; assembly: GCA_017527625.1. The sequence goes on from JAFXPV010000097.1 coordinate 8,678, forward strand.
CCTTGCAGACGGATATTTCATCCTTCCTTACACCATCGGCGACTACCTGGCCAAGAAGATCCAGGAGCCCAAGGTCAACACTGACGCTCCGGAGTTCGCCGAGGCTGAGAAGAAAGTCAAGGAAAGAATCGACAAGCTGTTCTCTATCAAGGGCAAACGCACTGTCGACAGCATCCACAAGGAGCTTGGTCTCATTATGTGGGAATATGTCGGAATGGCCCGCAACGAGGCTGGTCTGAAGACTGCCATCCAGAAGATCAGGGATCTCAAGAAAGAGTTCTGGACCAATGTTTTCGTGGACGGCGACAATTCACACTTCAATCAGGAGCTTGAAAAGGCTCTCCGCGTTGCCGACTTCCTCGAGATCGGAGAACTTATGGCTATCGACGCCCTGAACCGCAAGGAGTCCTGCGGCGGTCATTTCCGCGAGGAGATGCAGACTGAAGACGGCGAGACTAAACGTGACGACAAGAACTTTATGTATGTCGCTGCCTGGGAATACAAGGGCGAGGACAAAGAGCCTGAACTCCACAAAGAACCGCTTGAATTCAAATATTGCACTGTTGCAACCCGTAACTATAAAGATTAAGCTATGAAATTCACATTAAAAATATGGCGTCAGAAAAACGCCAAGTCACAAGGTCACTTCGAGACTTACAATATCGACGGCATTTCGCCCGATACTTCGTTTCTCGAAATGCTTGACATCCTCAACGAGAAGCTTGTGAACGCTGATATAGATCCCGTATCTTTCGACAAGGGTTGCAAGAGCAAGGAAGGTCCCGTCAGCTTCGACCACGACTGCCGTGAGGGTATCTGCGGTGCTTGTTCACTCTATATCAACGGCCGTGCCCACGGTCCTGAGAGCGGCGTGACTACCTGCCAGATGTATATGCGCAAATTCAAGGATGGCAGCACTATCACCATCGAGCCTTGGCGCAACAACGGTTTCCCCATCATCAAGGATCTCGTGGTTGACCGTCGTGCATACGACAAGATCCTGCAGGCCGGCGGTTTCATCAATGTCAACACCGGTGGCGTGCCGGATGCCAATGTCATTCCTATCAACAAGGATAATGCTGAGGAAAGTATGGATGCTGCTGCCTGCATCGGCTGCGGTGCCTGCGCTGCTACCTGCAAGAATGGTTCTGCGATGTTGTTCGTCGCTGCCCGCGTCAGCTCTCTGGCTCTGCTGCCTCAGGGTAAGGTCGAGGGAGCCCGCCGTGCCAAGGCTATGGTTGCAAAGATGGACGAACTCGGCTTCGGCGCCTGCACCAATACCCGTGCCTGCGAAATGGAGTGCCCCAAGAAGATCAGCGTCAGCCATATCGCTCGTCTGAACCGTGAATTCCTCAAGGCAAAGTTCAAAGACTAAGGCTTTTACGAGTTTTCAACTTTAAAAAGGAAGGCGGGTTGCGAACCTGCCTTCTTTTTTAATTTAAGGTTGATTAGTTGTTAAAACTGTGCTGATATTATGTGGATAAATTCTGATAAAAACACGGACTTTTTCAACAACATAAAAATATCCTCTGAAAAGTAAAATCTAGTTATTGATATTTATAAACACTGCAATCAACATCGTTAAAATTCAAAATAGGCCCTACAATTATATGCAGAGCCGTTTTAAATACTTATAAACACTTTCAACAGCCATTAATAATCATCATAAAGTCTTTTTTAAAAAAGAAATATTGATAATTATGTTTTGTTAAAAATGTGAATACCGTTCGCTGCGCTCACTCCCGTTTTGCAAGTCACGGGTGACCAGCCCTCCAGCATACAGATAATTGCATCCTCAGCCTTAATACGATAACATTAAATAATAATTATTCAGTAAATTTGTGGACATATAGGTGTATCTATGGCTATAGAGTATTATAATCCCAGGGAAGAGTCTCAGGTCAAGGACAAGGACTTTGAGAATAAGATAAGGCCGCAGGATTTCACTTCGTTTCACGGGCAGCAGAAGATAATTGACAAGCTTGAAATATATGTCAAAGCTGCTATGATGAGGGGTGAGGCGCTGGACCATATTCTTTTTCACGGCCCTCCCGGCCTGGGAAAGACTACTCTTGCGCATATAGTGGCCAACGAGCTTGGAGTGAATATGAAAATCACTTCAGGTCCTGTGCTTGACAAACCGGGCGACCTTGCCGGCCTGCTCACTTCCCTCGATCCGGGAGATGTGCTGTTCATCGATGAGATACACCGTCTCAGCCCTATAGTTGAGGAGTATCTCTACTCTGCGATGGAAGACTATGTCATCGACATAATGATTGACAAAGGCCCGGGAGCCCGCAGCGTGCAGATCAACCTCAACCCTTTCACGCTCATCGGAGCGACCACCCGCAGCGGCCTTCTTACATCTCCGCTTAGAGCCCGCTTCGGCATCCAGGAACACCTTGAATATTACGACAGCGACGTGCTCTCGAATATTATAGTACGCAGCGCTGAGATACTCGGCATAGGCATAGACGACAATGCAGCCCGCGAAATAGCTATGCGCAGCCGCGGCACGCCCCGAATCGCCAACAGTCTGCTGCGTCGCGTCAGGGACTTCGCCCAGGTGAAGGGCAGCGGCTGCATCGACCTTGCCATCACCCGCATCACCCTCGACGCCTTGAACATCGACAAACGCGGCCTGGACGCCATCGACAACAAGATATTGACCACGATCATAGAAAAATTCGGCGGCGGACCGGTAGGAGCCGGAACAATAGCTACGGCGATAAGCGAAGACGTCGGAACTCTCGAAGAAGTCTATGAACCTTTCCTTATAAAAGAAGGCTTCATCAACCGCACTCCACGCGGCCGTGAAGCCACAACGCTGGCATACTCCCACCTCGGCCTGACAAGAGGCTCAAAGGACGGCGGAGCATCACTTTTCGACTAGACGTTCTCGTTGATTTTCTGCAGCAGGAACACAGCCTCTGAAATGGTTTTCACAGGCGACGACTTCATATACAGCTTATTGTCCTTTTCCGTAAGTGTGAAATGAAGGCCGGGACGCTGTATGAAATTCAAAATCGACACGAAAACATCAGATTTGTAATAGGCTGACAGCTGGTTGCTGACGAAATATGCCAGCATTATGCCTTTTTTGAGCACTATCTTCTCAAAACCGAGAGATATGGCCAGACTGCGCAGACGGATGATGTTTATCAGCTCTTCCGTCTGAGTCGGCAGCGGCCCGTAACGGTCTTCCATCTCCTCCCTGAAGCCTTTGAGTTCCTCCTCGGTCTTCATAGAGTCAAGAGCCTTGTAGAGCCTTATTTTCTCTGAAGGGATGTTTATGTAAGTGTCAGGAATGAGAGCCTGGATGTCTGTGTCGATGTGGCAGTCATAGATGAATTCCGTGCGCACTGACTTTTTCTTCTTGCTGTCGGCTGCCGCAGCTTTTTCCAGGGCCATTTCATATTCTTCATAGACTCCGGCCTCGGTCCTGGCCTCTATCAATGCCTCCTGGAGTATCTTCTGATAAGTCTCGAAGCCCATTTCGGCGATGAAGCCGCTCTGCTCTGCGCCAAGCAGGTTTCCGGCACCTCGGATGTCGAGGTCCTGCATCGCTATGTTGAAGCCGCTGCCGAGGTCGCTGAAAGTCTCTATGGCCCTCAGACGCCGCCTTGCATCGTCGGAAATGGAAGTCATCGGCGGCACGATGAGATAGCAGTAAGCCTTGCGGTTGCTGCGTCCGACACGACCCCTGAGCTGGTGGAGGTCGCTCAGACCGAAATTCTGGGCCTGGTTGATGAGGATAGTATTGACATTGGGAATGTCGATGCCGTTTTCGATGATGGTGGTGCATATCAGCACGTCATAGTCTCCGTCGATGAAATCGATCAGCCTCTTTTCCAGTTCCTCGCCGTCCATCTGGCCGTGGCCCACGCAGGTGCGGATGCCGGGGCAGATACGCCTTATTATATCTTCGACCGACAGTATGTCTTCAACCTTGTTGTGGATGAAGAATACCTGGCCGCCGCGGTCCACTTCGGTGCGGATTATGTCGCGGATGGTGTCTTCGTCGAAATCTATAAGTTCGGTGGATATCGGAATCCTGTTGGGGGGAGGGGTGCTGATGATCGAAAGGTCGCGGCTTCCGAGCAGCGAGAACTGCAGGGTGCGGGGGATGGGGGTTGCAGAGAGAGTCAGAGTGTCGACGTTGCTGCGCAGGCTGCGGAGTTTTTCCTTGGCCGAGACGCCGAACTTCTGCTCCTCGTCGACTATCAGCAGTCCCAGATCCTTGAAGCGCAGGTTCTTGTTGAGGATGCGGTGGGTACCTATGAGTATGTCTATCTTGCCGGCGGCCAGCCGCTCGCCGATTTCCTTCATCTGCTGTGCGTTTTTCTGCCGGCTGACATATTCTACATTGCAGGGGAAATCCTTCAGCCTGCCACTGAAAGTCTGGTAATGCTGCAGCGCAAGGATGGTGGTAGGCACCAGCACAGCCACCTGCTTGCTGTCGGCGACAGCCTTGAAGGCGGCCCTCACCGCGATTTCGGTCTTTCCGAAGCCGACGTCGCCGCAGATGAGGCGGTCCATAGGGTGCGGGCTCTCCATATCTTCCTTGACGGCCACGGTAGCTTTCTGCTGGTCGGCGGTGTCCTCATACATAAATGAAGACTCGAGCTCCTGCTGCAGATATGTGTCGGGGCTGAAGGCGAAGCCCTTCGAGGCCATCCTTTCGCTGTACAGCTTTATAAGGTCCGCGGCAATGTCCTTCAGTTTGGACTTGGTCTTGTGCTTGAGAGTCTCCCAGGCCTTGGTGCCGAGCTTGTTGACCTTCGCCGGAGTGCCGTCGCCCGATTTGTATTTGCTGATGCGGTGGATGCCGTGGATAGACACGAAAATCACGTCTCCGTCCCTGTAGATGAGTTTCACGGCTTCCTGCACCTTGTCGCCGATGACGGTCTTGACTAGGCCGCCGAACTGCCCGATGCCGTGGTCGATGTGGACCACATAGTCGCCGATGTTGAAACTCATCAGGTCGTTGATGGTCAGTCTCTCGGCCGGAGCCACCTCGCGGCGCACCTTTATCTTGTGGTAGCGTTCGAATATCTGATGGTCGGTGTAATAGCAGTTCCTGGACACGCAGTCCACATATCCTTCGTGCAGCGACAGGTCCAGAAATGCAGGAGGGATCAGCGCCTGCGACGAAGAGAACTCCCGCAGCACCTGCTGCATACGGAAAACCTGGTTGGGATTGACCGAAAGGATGTTGACTTTGTATCCCTGGCCCTGCTTCTCGGCGATGTCCCTCACAAGTATCTCGAAATTCTTGTTGAAGACAGGCTGCGGCAGCGACTTGACTTCCTGCGGCAGAAAGTGCTTTTGGTATCCGCTGCAGCCGATCTGCTGCTCCACATAGTCGTTCTCCATCCAGATTATGGCCTTCGAGGGCAGCACGTCCTCTATTCCCACATAGTCCTTCTCCTCGAAGTTCTCATAAAGGTCGGGGCATATCTCCACCTGCTGCAGGCTGTCGGCGCTGCGCTGGCTGTCGACGTCGAAATGGGCGATGCTCTCCACCTCGTCGCCGAAGAAATCCACCCTGTAGGGACGGTTGTCGGCGAAAGAGAAAATATCTATGATGGAGCCGCGCAGTGCAAACTCTCCGGGCCTGGTGACGAAATCCGCCTTGGTGAAACCGATGCCCTGCAGCAGTTCCTTGAGGATTTCGTGGCCGATGCGCTGGCCGACGCCTATTGAGAGCACATTGTCCCGGGTGGTCTTTTTCCTGAGCACCTTCTCCCTCAGGGATTCGAGGTAGCACACGACTATGGTCTGCTCGCGGCCGGCCTTGCGGTCGCGCAGCTGCGGCGTCACATCCACCGTGCGGCAGTCTTCCAGCAGCTGCGGCAGGTCGTCGGCCGGCGTCTTGCTGAAAAAGTTCTCGATGGCCGTCAGGGCAGCCGTACGCTGCACCTTCTCCGACACTCCCTTGAGCGATTCTTTCGAATTCTTACCACCTGAAACGGGCAGGAAAAATACAGATTCGTCGCTGAAGAAATTGTAAATGTCACTTGAGAAGAACAGCGCCTGCTTCTTGGTTTCCATCACGACCAGGTGCAAGGCTTTGTTTTTAAGCTGCTTGGCTATTTTTGAAAAATAAACGGCCTTCGCCGAAACCGTACCACGCACAGTTTCGAGATTAACGTAGGCATTTGCCTGAGAAAAAGTGTTCTGACCCTCGGTCATTTGGCCGCGAAGATATAAAAATTATTATATTTGCGTTTCATAGCCGCATTATGAACATTTTAATAGATATCGGTAACACTTCCTGCAAGGTAGCATTCTGTCCCGCCCATCCGAGCGAGCGTCTGGCCGGAGCCGACGTGATGCGTTTCTCCACGCAAAAGGAAACCATATCTTATGTGCGCAAGCGTATGGCCCGCCGCAAAGCCGACACCATAGTGCTGAGCAATGTGCGCAGCCGCAGCGTCTACCTCGAGAAAATGCTCGAACGTATGTGCAGCCGCTTCGTCAATTTCGACGAAGACTTCGTCGCCGACCTGCTGAAGAGCAAGGCTCCCGCCCCCGCCGACCCCCTGACCGTCCTGGCCCATATGCCCCTCGGTATGGGAGCGGACCGTATGGCCGCCATCTTCGGAGCCGAGGTCCTCTACCCGCTGCAGGACAAGCTGGTGTTCGATTTCGGCACCGCCACGACAGTGGAGTTCATCGATGCTGCCCGCGCCGCAGACGATCCGTCGGTGGTCTACCCCTACTACCGGGGCGGCTCCATATCGCTGGGCCTGCGCACCCGCTACCGCGCCTTGAGCCATTATACCGCCAAGATTCCCTACCTCAATCCCGACGATTTTCTCGACAGCCACGCCATCCGGGACATAGACTGCATAGGCTACGACCTGGACACCGCCCTGGCGGCCGGAAACATTCTCGGCATAGTGTTTGAGATAAAGGGCTACGTCGCAGCTCATCCACACCGCAAGCTGATCCTCACGGGAGGCAATTCAGCCCGCTTTGCGGAAGGTCTGGACGGACGTGCGACGGTGGAGCAGGACCTGGTCCTGATAGGCTTGGAGGCGATTATAGAATTATTATGAAAAAGAAGATGAAAAAGCTTTTCATATATGCCGCAGTCCTTCTGCTGTCACTTCCGGTGGCGGCTCAGGAAGCCTACTCTGCCTACTCTCCCTATTCTCTTTTCGGAATAGGCCAGATTGAATCGGTAGGAGACCAGAACACCGCTGCTATGGGAGGGATCGGAGTCGGCCTGCGCGACCCCAGCCTCATCAACCTCCTCAATCCCGCAGCTGTGACTGCCCGCGAGGAAAACGCCTTTATGCTTGATTTCGGCGTGAAGCAGTCAAACGTGATCTTTACCGGTGCGGACGCCGAGGGCAAACTGGCCCGCAGCGCCAAGAACCTGTTCAACATAGACCACGTGGTCGCATCTTTCCCCATCTTCAAGCATTCCGCCTTCAAGGTGGGAATTATGCCTTACAGCAACACCGGCTATGCCTTCACCTTCCACGAATATAAGGACGAAGTGCTCGCCAACCTCGGTGACGTGCAGTATTTCCGCAGCGGACAGGGCGGCATCAACCAGCTCTTCGCCGGAGCCGGCGTAACCCTCTTCGACCGTCTGAGCCTCGGCGCGGACGCTATCTTCTATCTGGGTACCATCAAGCGAAGCACCAGCACCTATTTCAACACCAACGAGAACCAGCGCACGGCCACCCGCACCTGGAAGGCCGTTCCCCGCGGATTTTCTGCCAAACTTGGCCTGCAGTACGAGCAGCCGCTCGGCAATAACCTGAGTCTGACAGTCGGAGCCACCTACAAGATAGGTTCAACCCTCAAGGGTGATTACAGCGATATGGCATACGCCACCGGCGGCAACTATACCGACACCACCATCAACAACAGCTACACCGTGAAGTATTCGATACCGCAGGAAATAGCCGCAGGCTTCACCCTGCGCAAGAGCGATTCCTGGATGTTCGGTTTCGACTACACCCGCCAGGACTGGACCAAGAGCGTCTTCGATCCCACCCCGGGCGTCAACTTCTCGACGGGAGTCACCCAGTCGTTCAACGCCGGCATCGAGTACATCCCCAACAGATATGACGTGCGTTATTACTTCCGCACCGTAACATACCGCCTCGGAGCTTATCACAAGACACAATATATAATGATAGACGGTCACCAGGTCACGACCAACGGCATCACGGTAGGTTTCGCACTGCCCGTCTACAACCGCCGCACCTCCGTTTCGGTCGCCGTGGATGTCGGAGAGACTTCGCTTGCAGGAGTCAAAGACCTCACCGCCCCCGGCAACGTGCGTGAGCGTTTCGTGAAGATCTCGATGGGCCTCAACCTCTACGACCTGTGGTTCCAGAAAGTTTTGTACAACTGATACTATTTTATAAATTTGCTAAATAACCATAAAGACGATGAAAAAGTTAGCTACATTAATCCTGACACTGGTTGCAGTTCTTCCTGCTTTTGCACAGGGCAAGTACGGAAGCGGACAGGACAGTGTTGATTGCGTAACGAATCTTAACTACTACAGGCAATATCTCCAGCAGAACGATATGGCAGACGCCATCACTCCCTGGAGGAAGGCCATTGCCAAATGCCCGCCTTCTGCAAGCCAGAATATGTTTATCGACGGCTGCCGCCTTATGCGTTGGGCTTACACCCAGGCTAAGGACGCTACCCGCAGGGCCGAGATCCTCGACTCTCTCGTAAATCTTTACGATGTCCGCGCACAGGCATATCCCAAGAATGCCGTGACCGCAATGAACAACAAGGCGATCGATATGATCAACTACAAATGGAAAAGCAACGAGCCCGACGTGTTCTTCGCTGAGCTGAAGAAGATCGTCGACAAAGTCGGAGCCAAGAGCTCTCCTATGGTTCTTGCCAACTTTATGCAGTCAGGCGTAGACCTCTACAAGAACGGTCTGCTCGACGCCGAGAGCCTTATGAACACTTACACCGACATCGCCGGCTATGTTGACGCAGCCCTTGCAGAGAACGCAGACGGTCAGATGGTAGGTGCAAAGCAGGACATCGAGAACAAGCTCGGTGAGTCAGGCGTTGCATCTTGCGACAACCTCGTAGGCCTCTTCACCCCCCGTTATCAGGCAAACCCTGACGACAAGGCCACTCTCAACACCATCGTGAAACTCCTCGGCAACAGCGAGTGCCTCGACAGCGACCTTTACCTCGCAGCAGTTGAGAAGCTGCACGGTATGGAGCCTTCTGCCAACACAGCTTATTACCTCTACAAGCTCTATTCATCACGCGACCAGAACGACGAGGCTGCAGCTACACTGGTTGACGCCATCGAGCGTTGCGGCGACGATATGAACAAAGCTGCCGACTACTGCTTCGAGCTCGGCTCATTCTACTTCAAGAAACAGCAGAAATATGCAGAAGCTGCCAGCGCCGCCAAGAAGGCCATCGACCTCAATCCGAAGCTCGCCGGCAAATGCTACCTGCTTCTCGGCACTATCTGGGCCAGCGCCCCTTGCGGCGGCAACGAGCTTGAGAAACGCGCCAAATACTGGGTTGCAGTTGACTTTATGACAAAGGCCCGCGAAGCTGACGCAAGCCTTGCCGAAGAAGCCAACGAGCTCGCAGGCCAGTACCGCAGATATTTCCCTCAGCAGGCCGACGCCTTTATGTATGACGTCCAGGACGGCAACAGCTACACCGTCTCTTGCTCAGGTATGCGCGAAAGCACAACAGTCCGTACTCTCAAATAATTGAAAAGGACTGCCCTCATAATCCTTGTCATCGGTGCCCTTGCTTCGTGCAAAGGCACCGATGTTGATAATCCGCCCATCGATTTCACGGTTGTCCCCGTGCAGACGGTGGAGGGGATGGTTGCACGCCGCTATCAGCGGGACAACCTCACCTATGATATGCGTGCCGCAAAGATGGAGCGCTTCGACTATAAGGACGCAGACGGCAATATGCAGGCCTACGAACTTTACAGCGGAGGTTTCGAAGTGCTCGGATATACGGCCGACGGGCTGCTCGAGACGCAGCTCAATTCCGACGGGGCCCGTCACACCACCCTCGCCGGACAGGAACAGTGGCTTGCCTTCGGCAATGTCCACATCCAGAACCACACCAAAGGCGAACACACCCTGACCGACACTATCTATTGGGACCGTGACGCCAAAAAAATCTATACCGATTGTTATATAGAGATGTATTCTCCCCAGGGCCTGATGCAGGGCTATGGAATGGAGTCCGACGAAAAAGCAGAGAACGCCATCATCCGCCACCCCTTCGACTCTTACGGCATCGACCGCGACAGCACCTGGTTTTATTTTGACAGCGTTAATTTTGTCGGTCCGCTGCAACGTTTTTAACAAAAGAAGCATCTAAATAGAGTATTTTTGTTTACTTTTGCGTCCTTGTGTGTGGTATGATCGCCGCAAATAGGCTCATAAGCCGCTGTAAATGAAAATATTAAAACTTAAACTTAACTAAATAGATGGCTGTACTTGAAAACATCCGTGTAAAGCTCGGAGTGTTCATAACAATCCTTATAGCGCTCTCGCTATTGTCGTTTATTATCGACCCTTCAACCCTTTCGACCACTTTCCAGAGAATGTCCGCCGACAACAAGGTCGGTTCGATGAACGGAAAGACAATCACTTATCAGGAATACTACACCGCCGTTGAGCAGAACAAGAACCTTATGGAGATGCTCTACGGCCAGAGCCTTTCATCAGAAGAGCAGCTCTCACAGGTGCGCGACTACACTTGGCAGAACTATTTCGACCGCTACGTGTTCGAGCCCAAGGCTGCTGACGCAGGCTTGGCAGTAGGCGACCAGGAGATGTACGACCTCACCCAGGGCACCAACATCTCTCCGGTCCTCACTTCACAGACCACTTTCCTCGACGAGAACGGCAACTTCAGCCGCGAGGCCCTGTCGCAGTTCATCCAGAATATCGACTATGACGCCACCGGTTCATACGCCGCTTACTGGGACTATCTCCGCGACCAGATCTACAAGCAGCAGCTCTACGGCAAGTATGACGCACTGCTTTACAACAGCTCGATATTCAACAAGCTGCAGAGCGACCTCGCCATCGAGGCCAACAACCTTACCAGCGACGTGGATTTCGTGATGGTTACTGTAGGCTTCGCAGACGACAGCCTGCTCAACGTCACTGACGACGAAATCAAGCAATACTATAATAAACATAAGGAGCAGCTCAAGCAGACTGCCAACCGCGACATCGAATACGTGATGTTCGAGGTTGTTCCTTCACAGGAAGACATCGACACCCAGAGGGCTGAGTTCGAAACCCTCGTCGCCGAGTTCGCAGACGCTGAGAACCCCCGCAACTTCATCTCCCTGAATTCAGACAGCCGCTGGAGCGAGGTCTATGTCGGCAAGGATGACATCCCCGTTGCTTTCCAGGACTATGCCTTCCCTGCCAGGGGAGTCACCGTAGGCCCTGTAAGCGAAATTCTTCAGGAAGGCACCGTCCTTTCGGCAGTCCGCGTAGCAGACCGCAAGGTTATGCCTGACTCTATATATGTATGGTATGAACTCTTCGACCCGGACAATGCTGCCAAGGCTGACTCTGTAGCCGCCGTCATCAACGCCGGCCGCAGCTATGACGACCTGCGCGAGATGGGCTGGCTGACCCAGGCCTTCAACGAAGCCAACAACTTCAACGAGTTCAATGCCGCTTTCGACCTGCCTGTAGGCAAGGCTGTCGCAGTGCGCCTGTCTTCACTCCAGGCAATCGCCGTGCTCAAGGTCACCGACCGCACCAAGCCGGGCGAGCGCGTAAAGCTGGCTACCCTCACCAAGAACATTACAGCGAGCGACGATACCTATCGTGATTATCTGATGAAGGCTACCGCGCTTGCCGACAAGGCTGACGGCAAATATGACAACTTCACCGCCGCAGTCAGGGAGGACGACCTCCCCGTCACTCCGGCCACCCGCATAACCGAGGGTACCCGCCGCATAGGCACGGTCGACAATGCCCGCGAAGTAGTTTCCTGGGCCTTCGACGCCAAGGAGGGTCAGGTGAGCGACGTGATTACCGTCGACAACAAGTATTACTTCGTAGCGGCCCTGACAAAGGCCCGCAAGGAGGGCTATGTGCCGATCAACGAAGTAAGCACCGATATATATAATGAGCTTGCCCTCGAGAAGCGGCTGCAGATCGCGGCTGACGACGTCAAGGCCAAGACCCAGGGTCTGGCTACTCTCGAGCAGATGGCGGATGCCCTTGGCACGACCGTAAGCCACCAGAGCGGAGTTTCGTTCGGCTCTACCGGCGGCGGTCTCGACCCGAGCTTCATCGGCGCAGTGTCTGTTGCTCCCAAAGGCAAGATATGCGGTCCTGTCAAAGGCCAGATCGGCGTCTATCTGTTCCAGGTGCTCGACAGCGAGGCCGGTGCATACTACACCGAGGAAGATATCGCTATGCGCACTTCACAGGAGGCTCAGTACCGCCAGCAGTTCCTCAGCTCAGTGATTTCCGAGGAAGCCGGGCTGAAAGACAACCGTGCAAGATTTTATTAATGAACATAGTTATTAACAAAAATATTTTGTTGTAAAAAAATTAATATTTATATTTGAGGCAATTTACTGGCATTATTGTTTAACCAAATACAAACACTTAACAATTTTTTTATGAAAAAGATTATTTATTCATTGGTGGCGATGCTATTTATGGGTGGCATCATCACTTCTTGTATTCCCAACACCGAGCCCCAGGGTGTTACTGAGATGAGACTGGCTCACGCCCGTTATCTCGACAAACTGGGCGAGCTGGTAGAAGCTAACAAAGCTGTTGCAGCTGCTGACGCTGCTTTCATCCAGGCTAAAGCTGCTGTAAAGCAGGCTGCTGCTAGAGAAAAAACTGCTGACGCTGTTGCTAAAGAAATCGCTAACGCAATTGCTCAGGCAGACGCCGACAGGCAGATTGCCAATATCCTTGATAATATGGAGAAAGACAGACTCGACAACCAGGCTGCTCTTCTTGCATCACAGGCCGCTTTGGCACAGGCTCAGAAAGACCTCGAGGACGCTCTCGCAGCTATCGAGATCGAGAAGCTCGCTATTTCTACCGAAGAGGCTACTGCTCTCGCAGCTATCAAAGCCAACTATGACAAGGCAGCTAATGACCTGAAAGAATGGTATAACTCCTATCTGTATGATATGGATGGTCTGTACTATCAGTATTACACGCTCTTAGGCAAGCTTTATGACGAGGCTGTTGGTTGGGGTAATGATGATCTCTATGATTATCTTTTGAACGAGCTTGGTCTTGATATTGGCTTCAAGGACAATCAGGATGACTGGCTCCAGGAGAGACTCTTGATCGACGAATATGAGCTCGCCTCAAAGAAAGCTGAAGCTGAATTCTGGAAGGGCCTTATGAACGATATGGAGTTCGACTATCTTGCTGAGGCTCAGGCTTACGAAGATGAGGCTGAAGCAATGGCTCCCCTCTTCGCTGACGTTCTCCGTGACTCAGTTCTCTTCGAGAATGAATATGGCACTGCCCGTGACCGCGCTATCAACGCAGCCAACGATGCTTACGATGAGGCTATCGGCGCTCCCAAAGAGGCATATGACAAAGCTATCGATGCTCTCAAGAAAGCCAACAAGAAATGGAAAGATCAGGTAAACGAACTTGCTGATGCTGACATCGACAATCCTGCAAAGAAATGGACTGCTAAGAAAGTCGGCTATAGCTTCAAAGGTAAATATGCTCTTCCTGAGCACGTAGCTGGTGACGTTGTTGACCTCTATGAAACTCAGGCCGGCATCAACGGTTTTGCAAAGAACGTTAAGTTCATCAAGACCGCAGGCAAACCCGATTCATTGGAAGTTGTTATCGAAGCTGCTAAAGATTCAGCTGCTTACGCAACCATCGTTGATACTGTTTGGAACGGTAACCAGGCTACTGAGAAACTTCTCAAGATGAAGACCGGTCTGAATTCAGTATACGAAGACTTTAGCCGTGCATATCTGTATGACCTCGACGCTGAAGGCATCAAAGCTGACAAGGCTATCCTCGAGGCTTATGCAAAGAAAGTGAAAGGCGAATATGACAGCCTTCTCAAGATCCTCCAGGCAGCTCCTAAAGGCAATGGTAAGAAACTCGTAGACGCTTGGGCAAAGAAAGTCGCTGACGCTGGCAAGAGCATTGAAGACCTTGCTAAGAAGATTGATGAGTATGACAACCGTGACGGTGTTGCTAAGAACAACGTATACAGGTATGAAGATAAGGTCATCCCTTCAGATGGCCAGGGTCCTCGCCTCATCATTGGTTATGCTTATGACGGCCGTACCATCGCTCAGGCAACTGACGATGCTACTCACTTCATCCTTGATGCTCCTGCAACTCCTTGGTTTGACGCTGCTATTGCTCAGCCTCTGACCATCGCTCCCACCAAGGCTGACTCTACCCTCGTATTCAACGCTATCAAAGATTACTTCACAGCAATCGCTTCTGTCAACCCGAAAGCCGTTCCTTACCTGAAGTTCATCGCAGGTGAAGGTGTAGGTACTTTCAAAGTTGATTCAGTTCGCGCTGACAAGATCGAATTCGCTGGCATCCAGATGAAGAAGACCAACACATATCTTGATGGTCTCGGACTCCACAGGGCTGCTGCTTATGACAACAAGGGTATCAACACTCTTGACGCTGCTCCTGCAGTTGCCAACTATGTTGATGCATTCACCAACCTGATGCAGCTCTTCAACCACTATGTACACGGTGACGCTCTGACTCTTCCTTTCTACACTGCTGATGACGCTGCTTACTCAGCCACTACTTCTGGCGTAGCAGATTATGCAGCTTACGTTAAAGATTTCAAGGACAACAATACTGCTGAGAATCTTGACGGCTTCAAGAAAGTATTCGGTGCATACACCGCAGCTGACTTCAAGAAATACACTCAGATGTCAGATGAAGGCAAGGCTGTTGCCAACTGGATGGACGCTTGCGAGAAATACTTCGGCGTAGAAGGCTTCGCTGGTTTCGGTGAGAAAGTATTCTTCGTATACGAGACCTTCACTGAGCCTACTGCTGTAGCTGTATTCCAGGGTATTCCTACCTACACTGTAGATCCTAAGAAGGGTGTTACCGGAATCGGTCGCGTTGACGTTGTTAAACCTTGGACTTATCAGTACGAATTCGTAGCTGAGACTATCGAGGCTAACATCGCCAAGGACAATGACGGTACTGCTTATCAGGCTTATGACTATGTTGATTTCGCCAACGATATGGTTATGAAGTCTAAGGTATTCGAACTTCTCGAAGCTGATTATCTCGTAGCTCTTGCAAACGGTGAGAAGTCAGTAAGCGAAATTTGGGCTGCTCTCGGCGAAGTTCTCGCACAGGTTAAGGCCGATATGGACGCTGTATTCGAGTCAGCCGCCAAGTCACAGGCTGCTAACGACGCTCTCGCTGCTAAGTTCAATGAGGCTCTCAACGCCTACAGGGCTGCTACCAAGGACGTTAAGGATACCCGCGACGCTGCAATCAAGGCTGCAAATGACGCTTACGATGCTGCTAAGGAAGAAATCCTTGATCCTATCTCAGCCAAGTATGTTGAACTCCGCAACAAGTACAACGACCTGATGAATCTTGCTAAAGGTCTCCGCGGTGCATACGCTACTTACTGGGCAGATGGTGCTCCTGACGTAGATGCTCTTATGGCTTACCTCAATAACAAGTATGAGGATGCTCTTGAGGCAGCTGATGCTATCGAGAACGAGATTGCTACCCTCAAGTATCTTGCCGGTATGATCGAAATCGAGGATCCTACCCTTGATGAGATTATGGAAGCCATCCAGCTCGTTGAAGGAATCCTTGACGAAATGGATTGGGATAAGTACTACGACCTCGAGTTCTGGTATGAATACTGGAAAGCTGCTTACGAGGCTGCAGTTGCAAGATATGCTGAATAATCAGACTCAATACATCGAAGAATAAAAACAACGATATGTTGAAAAAACTAAGCATATTACTATTGACGATCCTTATGGTTGTGCCAGCAATGGCACAACCCGAGGAGAGTTGCGAGTGTATGTTTGCCCCTCGTGCCGGTCAGTGGGAATTTGATCTTGTCCTCGGACAGAATCAGTTCTTCGGCAACGAACGTGACCTGAGTATGACTCTGCTGCCGAACAGCTATGGTCAGCCCCTTGGCTCAACCATCGGCTCTTCAGTAGCTGAGGACCAGGACTTCATGATCACTGATCTGACACAAACAATTAACATTGGTTTCCTGAATACCAACAATCTGGCTAATATGATTGGCATACAGGCCCGTTACTTTATCACCAATAGGCTTGATATTAACTTTATGGGTTCGTACAACGTCAATCTGCAGCCTAGTAAGAATTTCATCGAGGGAACGATTTTCGGTCTTACAGAATCTGCTCCTGTTCCTGCAGCAACAGAGCCTGTGATCGGACTTCTGCCGAGTGATAATTACACTGTCGGTGACATTTTCGCACACAAGTCAATTCTTGCTTCTGTGCAGAATTCAGCCATCGGTCAGCTTGGTATGAATTATTACTTCACAACTCCCAACGAGCGTATCAATCCTTACATCGGTATTTATGGCCAGGTTAAATGGGCACGTATCAGCGCTATGTATCCCGCATATACCGGACAGACCGTAGGTGTTCCGGTTTATGGCGCAGCTGACCCCTTCGTAACATCAACTGATTTCACAAACATTGATGTTGTGGACATTGCTACTTTCCGCGAGTTCGGAAGGGCAGGTCAGATGCTCGGTTTTGGCGGTGGTATCGATTTCGGTGTTCAGTACTCTTTGATGCCGGGTCTTATCCTGGGCATTGAGTTCTCACCGGTTCTTTACCAGTATACGCTTATGCACTTGCAGATTAACGGACAAACTCCTTACTACGCAGATAACCACAACGTATCCGTTTTCAAGTATCCGCAACTTAAACTCGGATTCCGTTTCTAGGCTTTGCGCATAGAAAATATGAGAAGCCGGCTGCAATACAGCCGGCTTTTTATTTTATATATTTGCGGCCCGGTTTCAAGGCGCCTGAAGTGGCGCAATTATTGTGGCAGAATATCCTTGATGCGCTTTTTTGTGAAAATATCGCTATTGATCCTGACCCTTACGGCAGGGGTTTTCCCGGCAGCTGCCCAGAAGGCTGTCCTGTCGGGCTATGTCAAAGAAGCGTCCAGCGGCGAGCCACTCATCGGTGCCGTCGTCTTCACAGAAGATCTGAGCGCCGGAGTTTCCACCAACAACTTCGGCTTCTACTCCCTTCAAGTCGACCGCAAGGCTCAGGTCATCAAATGCTCCTATGCCGGCTATGTTACCGCTGAAATAACTATCAATCCTACAGGGCCGGTGAAACACGATTTCGAGCTGGAAGAGGACCGGCAGGTGCTTGAAGCCGCCAAAGTCTTCTCAAAGAGCAAAAGAGAGCAGCTCACGCTGCCACAGCTCGGCAAGGAAACGGTCACAGGCGACATAATCCGCAAGCTGCCGGCACTGATGGGCGAGGCTGACGTTATCAGAGTCATCCAGATGATGCCGGGAGTGCAGACCCCGTCAGAGGGCTCCACCGGCTTCAGTGTCCGCGGCGGCGGCATCGACCAGAATCTGGTGCTGATGGACGGCGCTCCGCTCTACAATTCCGGCCATTTCCTCGGCTTTATGTCGATGTTCAACGGCGATGCGGTCAAGAATGCGCAGCTGTACAAGGGTGACTTCCCTGCGTCCTTCGGAGGCAGGCTTTCATCGGTGCTGGACGTTGCCACCCGCGACGGCAACAACAGCCAGTTCAAGGGCAATCTGTCAATCGGCCTGATTACCTCCCGCTTCGAGCTGGAAGGGCCCATAGTCAAGGATAAACTGTCCTTTATGGTGGCAGGACGCAGGACCTATATGGATCTTTTCCTGCCGCTGTTCGGCGACAGCGTGCCCAAGAACACCCAGATGTTCTTCTATGACCTCAACGGCAAGCTCAGCTGGGTGGCAGGGCCCCGCGACAGGGTTTATCTGAGCGCCTTCAGCGGCCGGGACGTCTTCGGTATGTCGATGGAGGAATTCGACCTCGAGCGGATGCGTTTCAATTTCGCCAACAACACCCAGACTCTGCACTGGAGCCACGAATTCTCGCCCAAGCTGTTCTTCAACACCTCGCTCTACAATTCCCGCTACAACGCCGGTATGGAGTGTGAGATGCCCAGCACCAGCTTCGACTATCTGACCGCGATACGCGAGACCGGCTTCAAGGCGGGCCTTACCTGGTATATCAATCCTTCCAACACCGTTCAGGCTGGTTTTAATGCCTCGTACTACCGTATGGACCCCGGCGATGTCAATCCCACCACCGAGGAATCCATCGTGCAGGCTCTCCATATGCCCAAGAGCTACGGCGTAATGCCGGCTTTCTACGCCCAGAACGAGCAGAAGATAGGCAAGCTGACAATGCGCTACGGCT
Organism: Bacteroidales bacterium; assembly: GCA_017527625.1. The sequence goes on from JAFXPV010000097.1 coordinate 27,147, forward strand.
TCCGCCTGTCTTCGTTCTCGACGATAGGGGAGGCTGTCCAGCGCTACTACGACCCCGTCAGTCACGAGATGACGAAGATGCGCTATTTCCCCATTCTCAAGCCCATCCAGACCTACTGGGGGCTGGAGCCGAGGGTTTCCGCCTCACTCTCGCTGACGCCGGACCTGTCGCTCAAGGCGGCCTATTCGCGCTCCTTCCAGTATATCCAGCAGGTGCCCATCAGCATCTCCGGCAGTCCGGTGGATGCGTGGTTTATGTCTTCTCCCAATATTGAGCCGCAGCGCTCCGACCAGTTCTCGGCCGGTATGAATGCGTTGTTCGCCGACCAGGCGCTTGAGTTGTCCGTCGAGGGCTTCTACAAGAACAACAAGAACACGATGGATTTCAAGGAGAACCCCGGCTTCGTGTTCGACGATGTCGACCGCGAGGGGCTGCTTCGCTTCGGCAAGTCATATTCGTTCGGTGCTGAGCTGATGCTGCGCTACGATTTCGACCGCTTCGGCGGCTGGCTGTCGTACACCTGGTCGCGGGCTATGTACGACATTCCCGAGCTCAATGGGGGCAAGCCCTACCGCTCGCCTCTCAACCACGAGCACGCCGTCAATTTCGTGTTGTCCTACGACATCAGCAAGCGCGTCGAGCTGTCGTCCGACTGGGTGTTCTACAGCGGCGCTCCGACCACCTTCCCGACGGGCCGCTTTTCTTACGGCGGCTCATATACCTCCATCTACGCCCACCGCAACGAGGATTCGATGCCGAACTATCACCGTATGGACCTGTCGCTGACGCTCAAGAGCCGCCGCAGGGCAGAAGGGCGGCCGTGGGGCAGCGAGTGGAACTTCTCGTTCTACAATGTCTATGCGCGCCACAACGCCTGGTCGGTGGCCTTCCTCTACAGCCGCAGGGAGGACCGTCCGATGGCAATGAAAGTATATCTGTTCACCATAATCCCTTCAGTGTCGTACAATGTCTATTTCTAGAAAGATATTACCCGCATTGCTGTGCCTTGCAGTCGCTGTGCTGAGCAGCTGCAACGAGGAGATCGAGGTCCACACCAAGAGTATGGACCGCAGCTATCTCGTGGTGGAAGGGATGCTTACCGACTGTGCCGACGACGTGCAGCGCGTGCTGCTGACCGAGTCTGTCGATTATTTCGAGGAGGAGGTGCCGCCTGTCGTGTCGGGAGCTGTGGTGACGGTCAGCGACGGTGTCGACAGCTGGCTATTCAGCGAGTCTCCGGCCGGAAGCGGCTGCTATGTAGGGCCGCAGGGGCTGCACGGCACTCCGGGGGTGACTTACAAACTGTCGGTCGACGCGGTTGTCGGCGGGACTGCAGGGCACTATGAGGCGGTTTCGAAGATGGAGCAGCCCGGCTTCAGGGTGGACGCCGTGGACTATATGTATGCCGGCAATGCGACGATGAAGCTCGACAGCCTCTGGACTAT
>JAFXPV010000007.1 GCA_017527625.1 Bacteroidales bacterium
CGGACTGAGGGCTGACAACCATGCAAAGACCGGTCTGGAACGCGTGCCTCAGGGCGGTCTGGCATTCCGCATAGGTAAAGGCGAGCTGAAGGCTATGGTAAGCAAGGGCTTCCGCAGACCGACCATCAAAGATATGTACCTGTTCCGTCCGGCAAATCCTGACCTTGAGCCGGAGCGCATAATGAACTACGAACTGGCCTGGAAGGCTCCTGCAGGAGACTTTGTTACATACGGCCTGAACGTGTTCTACCTCAAGGGCCGCAATATGATCCAGACCCAGATGGTCAACGGTATGCCCCGCAATGTCAACACAGGTCCCATCGAAAACTCGGGCGTAGAACTGGAACTTCGCTGGCACATAAGCGGCAGCTTGAACCTCGTCACCAACGGCAGCTGGCTCCATATGCGCAACCCGGTTGTCGGGGCGCCTGAAATCACCGCCTATGCCGGACTGGAATTCCACAGGGAGAAGTTCCGCGTCAGCGCGGGCGGTATGGAAGTGGCCGGTCTTTACACGGTTGCCGGCCAGAATCCGGTCAAGGATAATTTCTTTCTGCTGAATCTCAATGCCAGCTACCAGCTGACTCCCTGGCTGGGAATATGGGCCCGCGGCGACAACCTCCTCAACCAGAAATATGAAATCAACGCAGGATATCCTATGCCCGGCATCAACTTTATGGCTGGTTTGTCATTGACGCTGTAAGCATTTCCTGCAAAAAAATTGCTAATTTCGGCCGGAACAATCCTTCAAAAATGGAAATCCGGCCGATTGCTTTTTTCAAATCTCCCGTTGCCGGGAAGTTCGGAGTCCCGAGGCAGAGCGGAATAGCCCCGGACCTCAGGGGTGAGGTGCGGTTTGTCGCCCCTTATGACAACCCTGACGCTCTGCGCGGCCTCGAGGGCTTCGATTATGTCTGGTTGATATGGGAATTCTCGCTGAACGGCCCTTCGGCAAACCTCACCGTGCGTCCTCCGCGGCTTGGCGGCAACGAGCGTGTCGGCGTGTTTGCCAGCCGTTCTCCTTTCCGTCCGAATCCCCTCGGCCTTTCCAGTGTCCGCATTGAATCCATTGAGCCTGACGGAGGGATAATACACGTGCTGGGAGCCGACCTTGCCGACGGCACGCCCATCTATGACGTCAAACCCTACGTCGCCTATTCTGACAGCCATCCTGACGCCCGCAACGGCTTTGTGGATGCCAACGAATGGACGTCCCTGAAGGTGGAAGTGCCTTCCGCCCTTGCAGCGCGGCTCACGGATGAAGAGCTCTGCGGCCTGAAGCAGGTGCTCGCCTGCGACCCCCGTCCCCAGTATATCGACGATCCTGAACGCGAATATGGCCTTTACTATGCCGGCAGGAATGTCAGATTCAGGGTGAAGGACGGCGTCGTTTTTTTAATATCTTTGTAGAAACAAAATACCTGATCACTATGCAAGAAAAACCCATACCCGGAACCGGCGGGGATATATATGTCCCCTACAACAAGCGCAGCGGAAACGAATCCATAGTCTATTTTACACGCAACCTGAATGCGGCCGGCCTTCTCAAGGCCTACGATAAAATCAGCGCAAACCTGACCGGCAAGGTCGGCGTGAAGCTTCACACCGGCGAGCCGCACGGTCCCAACATCATCCCGCGCCCCTGGGTCAGGAACCTTATAAACAAACGTCTGCCCGACGCGAACATTATCGAGACAAACACTTTTTATGAAGGCGACCGCGACACTACCGCCAAACACCTTGAAACTGTCCGCATCAACGGCTGGAATTTCTGCCCCGTGGACATAATGGATGCCGATGGTACTGCCTGGCTGCCTGTAGAAGGCGGAAAATGGTTCGACCGTATGAGCGTGGGCAAAAATCTGCTGAACTACGACTCAATGCTGGCCCTTACTCATTTCAAAGGCCACGTCTGCGGCGGTTTCGGCGGCTCCAACAAGAACATCGGCATCGGCTGCGCCGACGGCAAGGTCGGCAAGTGTATGATCCATTCGACTCCCGGACAGGATGATCCCTGGGACATCGTGGAGGAAGAGTTTATGGAGAAGATGACCGAGTCTACTAAGGCGACGGTCGACCACTTCGGCAAGAAGGTGGCCTACATCAATGTGATGCGCAATATGTCGGTATCCTGCGACTGTGAAGGCGTGATGGCCGAGCCGGTAGTGACTCCGAACGTAGGCATACTTGCCTCGCTCGACATACTGGCAATCGACCAGGCCTGCATCGATATCCTATACGCAATGACCAGGAAGGAACGTCACGCCCTTCAGGAGAGGATTGAAACCCGCCACGGACACAGGCAGCTTTCGTATATGGAAGAACTCGGGATGGGCAACCGCCGTTATGTCCTCATAGACCTGGACAACGGCTGCGAGAGAATGTATCCCAAGGATGCTGTGTACAATCTCAAGCCTTTCGGCACCAAATAACTGTCAGGCGCGGTCGGGGACGACGGCGAAGAACACTACGGGAATGTCGCCGTCATTGACGAAACCGTGGGTTTCGCCTTCTTCGCAATAGTGGACCTGGCCAGCGCAGATGTCTTCGCGAATTCCGTCTGTCAGGAAATGACCCTTGCCCTGCATTACGAGGATTTCCTCGCTGTTGCCGTGGTGAGGGTGCAGTCCTATTGAGGATCCGACAGGGATTGTAATCTGCATAACCTTGACCTTGCCGTCGGCGACGGCTGTCTTGATGAGCACTTCACCTTCACCGCCTTTGAAATTGGGGTTGGCGACAGCGTCTATCTTGTTGAAATCTATGACCATTATTCAGTTGTTTTTACTCAGTCGGGGTTTTTTGTGTCGAGCCAGATCGTGACGGGACCGTCGTTGAGCAGGCTGACTTTCATATCAGCCCCGAAGATACCGCGGCCCACCGGTTTGCCGAGAGCCTGGGACAGTGCATCGCAGAAGCGGTCGTACATCGGTTCGGAAATTTCGCCGGGAGCGGCGTGGATATATGAGGGACGGTTGCCTTTCTTGCAGCTGGCCATAAGGGTGAACTGGCTGACGGAAAGGATTTCCCCTCCGGTATCCAGCACCGAACGGTTCATAACGCCTTCTTCGTCGTCGAAGATGCGCAGGTTCACTATCTTGCGCACCAGCCATTCGATGTCCTGCCCGTCGTCGTCGGCCCTGATGCCGACAAGCACCAGCAGGCCCCGGCCGATCTCGCAGACGGTCGTGCCGTCGACCTTGACGTCAGCATAAGCTACTCTTTGGATAAGCGCTCTCATTGTTTTTGGCTCAGACGGCTGCAAAGATATCAATTTCGTCGGAACTTGTGTATCTTTGCGGCCCTATGAAACGGTTTTTCAAAAAAGACAAGAAATATAAGACAGGCTTTGCATTCAGCGGCGGTGGAGCGAAAGGTGCTGCTCACTGCGGCGCGCTGCAAGCCCTTTATGAATTCGGCGTCAAGGCTGACATCGTGGCCGGCACCAGCGCCGGCAGCATAGCAGCAACTCTGTATGCGTCCGGGATGAGCCCGGTGGAAATCACCGACAATTTCAGCAACCTGGATTTCCGCGACCTTCTCGGCACCCAGCTCCCCAAAGGCGGTATGTTCGACACCAAACCTCTGGTCAGGCATCTGAAGAAGATAATCCCGTACGAGAGACTGGAAGACCTTCCCGTCAGGACGATGGTGGTGGCGACAAGCCTCGAGCGTGGTGCTGTCCGCTTCTTCGAGGATGGGGAGATCGCGCCGCGGGTCGCAGCTTCCTGCTCCATCCCGCTGATCTATCAGCCGGTGAAGATAGATGGCGAGCATTATGTCGACGGTGGTGTGCTTATGAACCTGCCGGTGTCGGCGCTGCGTGACAAGTGCGAGAAGGTGATAGCCCTGAATCTGCACCAGGCAGGTGAAATCCGCTACCGCGACAGCCTTTATAGCGTCGCAATGAGGTCTTTCACCCTTATGTTCCTGTCAAACATTATGGAAGATGCGGCCAGGGCTGATATGGTCATAGATATCGACACTTCTTCATACAGCGCCTATGACCTGAGCAACATAGAGTCCCTGTTCTATCTCGGATACAACGCGGCGGTGAAAGCCCTTGAGGAGAACGGATACAAACGCGTTATGCCCCGGCAGGCGCTGAGGCATACACGCAAGGAACTGACAAGTGCCAGGGAATCTTAAAGGCTGCCGTCAGGGCAGATACATCTCGCCGGTGTAGGATATCTTCTCCCTGTTCCTCGAAGAAACAGAAATGAATGCGCTGCCGTTGGCGGTGATGTTGATGGTATAGAAGAATACGTCTTCGTCATTGGCAACGCCGATTGCGATGTCGTGTCCTCCTCCGGTGGTGGAGATGTCGTGGTAAGTGTTGATCTTGGCAGTGAAATCAAGACCTTTGCCTCCGCCGTAAGGCAGGTTGTAAGCACGGCCGAAATAGGGCAGGTAGGAGACGAGAGTGTCGCCTTTCACCTGGACTGAATAGTTGCTGACCGCTCTTGCGGGCCCCATAGTAGGGATCATAAGCTGGATGTAGATGCTGTAATCCTTGTCGGCCAGTTTCTGCTGGACGAGGGCCTCGTCATCTTCCGTGGTCCTGTTGGCTGCACCGCAGGCAGAAACGGTAATTACTGCTGCAATTCCTGCAAGCAGGAAGAAAATGAAGCGTTTCATTGTAGAGTGTTTTAGGTTAATTCAAATCTACTGAATTTTTCCGTAAATTCGAAGCATAAAAACCAATATCGATGAAACGAATACTGACCTTGCTCGTCCTGCTGCTTTCCGCTTTTGCAGCCTCAGCCCAAAACTATCCTTCACAACGTCCTGCCGAGCGTGACCGTCTGTTCCGCTCCACTGCCGTCGAGGCCAAGATAGCCGAGGTGACGGCTCTGCTGACCAACCCCAAACTCGCGTGGATGTTTTCGAACTGTTTCCCCAACACCCTCGATACCACCGTTCATTTCGGAAAGGACAAGGACGGCAAGCCGCGCACTTTCGTTTATACGGGCGATATCCACGCTATGTGGCTTCGTGACTCCGGCGCCCAGGTATGGCCCTATGTCCAGCTTGCAAATGACGACCCGCAGCTGAAGGAAATGCTTGCCGGAGTGATCAACTGCCAGTTCAGCCTGATAAGCATCGACCCCTATGCCAACGCATTCAACGACGGCCCGACTGGCACAGGCTGGCAGAGCGACCGCACGGATATGGATCCCAACCTGCACGAGCGCAAGTGGGAGATCGACTCCGACTGCTATCCGATCCGTCTGGCTTATCACTACTGGAAGACTACCGGCGACACGTCTGTATTCGGCGACACCTGGCTTACAGCCATCCGCCGCATCCTGACCACCTTCCGCGAGCAGCAGCGCAAGGATGGTCGCGGTCCCTACCATTTCCAGCGCGAGACTGCCGTCCAGACCGACACCAAGTCCAACAGCGGCTGGGGCAATCCGGTGATGCCGGTGGGTCTTATCGCCTCGGCGTTCAGGCCTTCGGACGACGCGACTATGTTCGAATTCCTGATTCCCTCGAACTTCTTTGCGGTTACTTCACTGCGCAAGGCAGCTGAGATCCTCACCACAGTGAACGGTGAGGCGGCCCTTGCGGCAGAGTGCCGTGCTCTTGCCTCTGAGGTTGAGGCAGCCCTTCGTAAATATGCAATCCACAAGCATCCCAAATACGGCAAGATATACGCTTTCGAAGTCGACGGCTACGGCAACCAGCTTCTGATGGACGACGCCAATGTGCCGAGCCTGCTTGCGATGGCATATCTCGGTGACGTGAGCGAGAAGGATAAGATCTACCAGAACACCCGTCGCTTCGTGTGGAGCCTCGACAACCCCTATTTCTTCAAAGGCACTGCTGCTGAAGGCATCGGAGGTCCGCATATCGGCTATGATATGGTATGGCCTATGAGCATAATGATGAAGGCCTTCACCTCGCGCGACGATGCCGAAATCAAGTGGTGCATCGAGACCCTCCTCAAGACGGATGCAGGCAAAGGCTTCATCCACGAGTCATTCAACAAGGACAATCCCGAGAAATACACCCGCGACTGGTTCGCCTGGCAGAACACGCTCTTCGGAGAGCTCATCATCAAACTTATCGACGACGGCAAGCTCAGCCTTCTGAATTCTATAACCGTACAATAATGAGAAGACTGTCAGCCCTCCTCGGCCTTTGCCTGCTATGCTTGCAGCTAAGCGGGCAGACTGTGCTCGATTCCAATACAATCCACGGCGGACGATATGTCTGGCGGATGTGCCGTGCCTCTGAGGTTCATTCAACGGCAAAACAGATATCAACTCCCGGGTACGACGCCGGCTCCTGGCTGCAGGCCGTTGTGCCGGGCACTGTGCTGACTTCACTTGTTGAAAACGGAGTCTTTCCCGACCCGTATTACGGCACTGTCAACAAGTTGTCTGAGAAGCTCATTCCGGATCTTGCCGATGCAGGCCGTGAGTTCTACACCTACTGGTTCAGGACCGAATTCGACGGTGCAGATGCCGGGACCGGGAAGCGAGTTTTCCTGCAGCCCCTCGGCATCAACTACAGGGCTGAATTCTGGCTGAACGGGCAGATGCTCGGAGCTATGACAGGTATGTTCAACGATGCAGTGATGGACGTGACAGACTATGTCGTCCGGGACGGACGCAATGCCCTGGCCGTGCTTGTATATCCTGTCGACGAGCCGGGCCGGTGGATGCAGAAATCCTGGGGCGCTCCAGGTGAGAACCACAACGGAGGCGACGGCAAGATTGGCTGGAATGTGACTCAGCTTATGACTGCCGGCTGGGATTTTACCTTCGACGACGGTGTCCGCGACCGCAATACCGGCATCTGGAAGTCTATACGTCTGTTTTCAAAAGGTGATGTGTCTCTCAGCAACCCTTTTGTCGTTTCAACGCTTTCCCATCCCGGATACGACAGCGCAGCGGAGACGGTCTCTGTAGAAATCGTCAACAATGTGAATGACCGCGGTTACAATGTGAACTGCCTGGTGAAGGGAGAGATCGAGGGCACCGGCATCGTCTTCGAGAAGTCCGTAAGCCTCATCCGTGGCCAGCGCAGTACCGTCACCTTCACTGCCGAAGAGTTCCCGCAGCTGGTAATCCGCTCTCCCAGGCTCTGGTGGCCAAAATACAAAGGGGAGCAGAACCTCTATAAACTGAAACTCGAAGTGTCCGTGAACGGCGAGGTAAGCGACGCTCTCGAAACTACTTTCGGCATCAGGGAAGTGACAGTGACAACTGACACTCCGGATAAATCCAAGGTGTTCATAGTCAACGGCAAAAGAATATTCATCCGTGGCAGCAACTGGATTCCGGAAGCTATGCAGCGCACTGACGACGCCCGTATGCGCACTGAACTGGCCTACACCGCCCAGTCGGGCATCAATATGCTGCGCCTTTGGGGCGGCGGCATCGCCGAGAGCGACCTTTTCTACACTCTCTGCGACGAATATGGAATCCTGGTATGGCAAGAGTTCTGGATGACCGGAGACACCAGACATCCTCGTGACGAGGCTGTATATTTCAACAATATGGAATCGACCGTCAAGAGAATCCGCAACCATCCGTCTCTGGCATTCTATGTATCGTCGAACGAGAGCACTGAAATGTCAGGAGCGGAGGAACTGCTGGCAAGACTGGACGGAACCCGGCCATACCAGATGCAGTCCGAATGCGACGGCATTCACGACGGCAGCCCTTACAAGCAGGTCAATCCGATGTGCCACTACACCAATACTGCTTCAGAGCGTGGAAGCCGCATCGACGGGTTTAATCCGGAATACGGAGCTCCGACCCTGCCTGTCATTGAGAACTTGCGCAAGATGATGCCCGCTGACAAACTGTGGCCGATAGACAAAGCAACGTGGGACTATCTCGACGGCAACGGTTTCCATCTGATGTCAACCCTCTATGCCGATCTTGTGAACCAGTACGGCGAATCATCTGATATTGAAGAGTTTGCCTTCAAGGGACAGGTTCTGGGCGCGATGAATGCCAAGAGCATCTGGGAGACTTGGAACTACAACCGTCTGGACGACGGCGACCGTTTCTGCTCGGGACTGCTTTTCTGGTATCACAACAGTCCGAACGTGCAGGTATGTGCGAGAATGTGGGACTGGTATCTGGAGCCTACCGCAGCTTTGTACCACACAATGCACGCTCTTGAACCTCTGCACGTGCAGTTCGACTATCTGAAAAATACAGTCAGTGTGATTAATGACGGGGCTGAGGATTTCAAGGGTCTGAAAGTGACTGCGCGCTTGTATGACCTTGACAGCCGACTGGTCCGTACTTGGACTGCCACTGAGGACATTGAGGCCGACCGGGCTGTAAACGACATCCTCCGTCTCGAATTCCCGAAAGGATTGTCAGATGTCCACTTCATCAGCCTCGAACTTGCTGATTCAAAAGGGACAGTTCTTTCAGATAATTTCTACTGGCGTTCCGACGACGAATTCGAGGGCAGGGAGAGCCTTTCGGGCCCGTGCTCGTCCGGCTTCAGCTCCCTGGAGAGAATGAAAAAAGCGGCGCTGTCCGTGAAGACCCGGAAACTCGCCGACGGCAGTATCAAAGTGGTCCTGAAGAATACTTCGGGCCGCATCGCTTTCTTCAACCGGATGCAACTGCGTGACAGCAGCGGAGAGCCGGTATGCGGCACATACTATTCAGACAATTTCTTCACTATCCTTCCTCACAGGACGATGGAGGTGACACTTCAGCCTGGTGCAGACGGGGCGTCTATATTGTTTGTCGAAGGCTGGAATACTTCCAAGACAGAGATTGCAATCCGATAAGACTCAGCGCTTCTTCGTGATGAGGCCTGCGACCACCATAAACAGCAGGCCGGTGGCGATGCCGAGGACATTGGCGTTGAGGTCAGCCGGGTCAGTCACGCGGTTCTCCGTGATGCGGCTCTGAAGCATCTCGAAGGAGAATGCGATGGCGACGGCAAGGAGCGTCGATACGCTGAGGGTGCGCCACCACGAACTGAAATGCAGGGCCAGGGTGTACAAGATGGGGAAGGGCAGGAACATAGCGTAGTGGACCGCCTTGTCGAAGGGGATTCCCAGGAAAGTCTTGGGGAGTTCGAATTTCACTTCACCGCTGCTGAAATACAGCCAGGCCACACCGGCCATATATAAGCCGAAGAGCACTACCCAGAGGGCGCGATAATTACGTTTCGATGCCTGTCCTTTTTTCACGACGGGCAAAGATAGTGTTTTCAGTCAATATGAGTCAATATCTCCTCGAGACTATCGATATCCTGCTGTGTTGTCGACCAGCTGGTGACAAAGCGGCACATAATGTGCTCGGTGTCGACGACTTCCCATTTTTCGAATTTGACGTGTTCGCTGAGACGGTCGGCGAATTCCTTGGTGAGGATGATGAACTGCTGGTTGGTGCGTGAGTGGACGGCGAGCAGGCCTTTGTCATATTTGACGAAGAGCTCAGGTATCTGGCGGGCGAGAGCGTCAGCCTGGCGGCCGATCTCTTCATACAGGCCGTCTGTGAAAAGGGTGTCGAACTGCAGGCCCGTGATGCGGCCTTTGGCGAGCAGTGCTCCGTGCTGCTTGATGAAGGTGAAGAAGTGCTCGGGAGCACCGTGGCGGGGGAAGACGACGGCTTCTCCGAAGAGAGCTCCGACCTTGGTGCCTCCTATGTAGAAGGCTTCGCAGTGTTCAGCGAGGTATTTGAGCGTAACGTCGTTGCCTTCGGCTCCGAGGGCGTAGCCGAGCCTGGCTCCGTCGATGTAGAGCCTTCCTCCGTATTTCTTGGTCACATTATGGATGGCCGTGAGCTCCTGTGCGCTGTACATCGTGCCGAGTTCGGTGGGAAAGGAGAGATATACCAGCTCCGGCTCAACGATGTGGTCGCGGCTGCCGTCGGCCCTGTATGCGCGGAAGACCTCTTCCAGTTCGTGCGGCCTTATCTTTCCGTCATCGTGATGGGGAAGGGCGATTACTTTGTGTCCGGTGAATTCAATTGCGCCGGCTTCGTGCACGTTGATGTGGCCGGTCGGGGCGGATACGGCACCTTGCCAGGGCTTGAGCAGGGCGTCGATGACAGTGGCGTTGGTCTGCGTGCCTCCAATCAGGAAAAAGATGTCGGCGTCGGGGTCCGAGCAGGCTTCGCGGATGCGCTGTTTGGCGCTTTCGCTGTATTTGTCAATGCCGTATGTACCGGTATATTCGTAGTTTGTCTCCTCAAGTCTCTTCAGGATTGCGGGGTGCATCCCGCTGTTATAATCGCAATTGAAATAAAGCATATTCTCTTAAAAATTGAAATGCTAATATAGCAAATTAACTTAAGAGTGAAAGCGGTTTGGCTATTTTGTGGCAATAACTCTCAAAAAACGGCGTTCGTCGCGAGTGACGGATATGGATGAGAAGCCGGCTGCCTTGAGACCGGCTTCAATCTCTTCGACCGTGTAGGTGTGCATACTTCCGATCACGTCTTCCCAGGAATTGTACCAAGGGTCCGTGCCGTCGGATTCATTGACTATCATAAACCGTCCTCCGCGTCTGAGCACCCTGTACACCTGGCGGTAGCAGTCTGTTATGTCAGGCCAGAAATAAATGGTCTCGAAGGCGGTCGCAAGGTCGAAGCTCTCATCGTCGAAAGGCAGGGCGGCGGCATTGCCCTCGACCACCTCGCAGCGCCGGGCCCGTATGGCTTTGGCGTTCAGTCTGGCGGATTTCGCTACCGACAGGGAAGAATAGTCGACGCCGCATACTTTCCTGCAGCGTTTGAGCAGGCGGGCGATGTTGGCCCCGCCGCCGCAGCCGATGTCCAGGGCAGAAGATCCGCTGTCGATTTCGAGGTCTTTCAGCGCCCACTCGGCCAGGATTTCGTGCCGGCCGCGGTTCATACGGTTGACCATATAAATGCCGAAAATGCCTTTGGGTTTGCGGGTGTTTCCCCAAAATTTGCTCTTGAGTCCCATTCCAGTCAGTTTAGTCAGACACAAAAATAAAAGATAATTGCTACATTGCAGCATATTAACTGATGAAGTGCTTCTTGTCAATGAAACGACTGTCAATCATAATATTACTATCAGCCCTCAGCTGCGCTGCCATTTGCCAGCCTTTTACGTTGAATGTCGGAGGCACCCTGATAACCCGATACAACTATACGTCCGACGCTTATCCTTCCAATACCTTCAACATCCGTATGGCAAGGCTGTCGTTGAGCGGCAGGGTGATGGACGAGTTTGCATACAACGTCCTGCTGCAGATGGAAGGGACTCCGGCCAGGGCGCTGGAAGCAAGTGTGGAATGGCAGCGCTACAGCGGTTTCAGGATAAAAATAGGCCAGTTCAAGATTCCATTTACGTTCGAAAGCCCTGTTTCTGCGATTGACCAGGGATTCTACCGGCGCAGTATGACGTCATATAAGCTTGGAGGCTATAATGACCGCGTCGGGCAGCAGAGCAGCACGGGCCGTGACATCGGTCTGATGTTCCAGGGCAATCTTTTTGAGATGGACGGCCGCGGTTTGCTGCATTATATGGTCGGAATCTTCAACGGCCAGGGCATCAGTGTCGCGGACAACAACGGCGGCAAGGACATAGTAGGCGGTTTGTGGCTGTCACCCGTAGCGCATATGCGTATCGGCGCCTTCGGTTGGAAAGGAGTGTACGGCCGCGTATATGAAGGGGCTTACGCGCAGGTCGACCGTATCCGTTACGCCCTGTCGTTCGACTATACTCCAGGCGACTGGACCATCCGCTCAGAGTACGTCCACAACCACGGTATGGCATTCAAGAATCCCTTCGGCGGGAATCTGGATTTAGATACGGTGCTCGGAGACAAGGCTGACGCCTGGTACGCGCTGATGATAGCCCCGCTGATGCCGGAAATACTGCACGCGAAACTGCGCTATGACGTGTACCGCGACAACGGCGCGTGGAACAGGGCCTACAGCGCCTACGATTTCGGATTCGACTACTGCTTCTCCCGCAATCTCATATTCTCCGCTGTCGGGTCATTTGTCAATGACCGCAGGCTTTCAGCAGGCAGCCATAATTACTTTATGTTCGATTTTCAGATGGGGCTCAGGTTTTAGCCTGACGGCCCGGTGTTCCTGAACGACTTCTCCGACGACGAACAGGTCTGCAGAGCGGCTCATCAAGCCGACTTCGCCGGTGCGCAGCCATCCGTCATCTGTAAATGCCGCAGCGTTCGCCTGCGGGTCCTTGTAGTATCCTGCCATCACGTTTGCGCCGCGGACCTGTATTTCGCCCGGAATGATGTCGGGCACGTAGGAGTTGATCCGAATTTCGTCATATTTGTCCATTGCGCGGCCGTATGAGCCGAACACTGAGTTTTCGTGAGTGGTGTAAGCAATCAAGGGGGCGCATTCGTTCATACCGTAACCGACAGAATAAGGGAGTCCGGTCTTGTGAAGGATTTCTTCTGTCTGGCGGTCGACCAGGCCGCCTCCGATTGTAATCTCGCGGATCCTGCCGCCCAGCATAGCCAGTACCCTGCGGCCGATGGACTTGTATAACAGTTTGTTCAGGACCGGAATCCTTGCAAGGAAACGGGAGAGAGGTCTGTCGAGAGCCGGGAGAACCTTATTCTTGACAATTTTGTCGATTATCTGCGGCACGGTTATGAGGATGAACGGCTTGACGTGGGCGCATACAGCCTTCAGCATACACGGGCTAGGGGTTCTGTTCAAAAAGAAAATGTGGCTGCATGCGCACAGCGCAAACAGGAATTCGAATGTCAGGCCGTACATCTGTGAGAGCGGAAGCATCGATATCGAGCGGTCGCCGCTGCTTACTTTTATGGTTTCGAGTGCGAACTGGATGTTGGCGCTGAGATTCCTGCCGGTAAGCATAATGCCCCTGGGACTGTTCTCCTGAGAGTTTGCATAGTTGATGACTTCGACGCTGTCGAGGAATTCTTTTCCGAAACGGATGTCTTCTTTAGCCAGGCCTTCAGGGTATGCCTTCAGGAAGGATGCATCTGCATCGTCGAAGGCCTCCTTTATGCTGTAGTTCCTGGCCCAGAGACAACTGAAGTCATCTATGTTCAGTATGGCTTTAAGCTGCCCTGCCTTGGACAGGTCCATTGCGGTGAAGGTCTTCACATCCGTAAAGAGAAGGGAACTGTCGCTGTGGTGGCACAACTCAAGTATGGATGCGGCGGAAAGGCCGTACCTGACAGGGACGGTGACTGCGTCATATACGGCGGCTGACAGGAATGCCGCGCCCCAGTGGACGGAATTCTTGCCACATATAGCTATCTTGTCTCCTTTGGCGAGTCCCATACTCTCAAAGGCTATGTTCATTTTCACGATCATCGAAGCAACGTCTGCATAAGTGTAGTCGCGTCCTTCGTAATCGCTCAATGCCTGACGCTCCCAATTGTCGAGCGTCACTTTCTGGAAACGGTTCAGATAATGCAGTATTTCAACCATAGTTCAAATGTTTTTGACAATGCAAAGTTACAAGCTGTCCAGCTACAGCAATGATGTTGTGAAATAAAGTGCTTCTGTTGGTGTATTTATTTGTTTTGGCGGGAAAATCGTGCTATTTTTGGGATGAAAAACGGATAATATAATTTTCATACCACACACAATGGATGGTTATGTAACGGTTCGCAGAGGCTATATGCGGCACTTCCTTCTGGGGCTCTTCCTGGTCGGTTTCTTTTTGGCTTTCATCTTCATCTATCATCCTTTCGGCGTTACCGAATTCTTCGACGGCTGCGGGGAACTGGGATATTCCTTCCACTTCCTGATGCTGGCCTGCATACTGCTGCTCTCGTCCACTATGACGCATACGCTCTTCTATGCCTTTTTCGTTGACAAGAAGATGCTCTGGTGGAAGTATGCCCTGTGGTGCATCGCCGAAGTTTTCGTGGCTGCCCTTTTCGCAGGTCTGTACACCTGGCTTTTCCATCGTTCCACAATGGAATACGTCGATGCGGTGCCCTACTGTTTCAGACTGTTGTCCCTTACCCTGGTGTTCCCCTATACCTTCCACATCCTCTACCTTATCATACTTGAGGGAAGGGACCATATCGAGCAGTTGAAGAAAGCTCCGGGCGAGGAAGCGGCTCCAATCAAGTTCACAGATGAGCACGGCCGCCTCAAATTGATAATCGATGCTGCGGAGATACTCTATCTGAACTCAAGGACCAACTATGTGGACATCTATTATCTGGATGCGGGCAGGGTGAAGCAATACTCTCTGCGCAACTCTATG
The DNA here is from genome assembly GCA_017527625.1 of Bacteroidales bacterium. Next base: position 14,197 of record JAFXPV010000007.1, read on the forward strand.
AAGAGCATAGAGGAGACCGTGGCGGGATACGGAATAGTGCGCTGCCACCGCTCGTATTTCGTCAATCCGGCTCACGTAAAAGTCTTGCGGAAAGACAAGTACGGATTTGTGGTCGCGGAATTCAACATTCCCGAAATCAATCCCATCCCTATTAGCAAAAGTTATTACGAGGCTCTTGCAGAGCTTATGTAATTGGATGTTAATTGAAAAAGGACTACTTTTATACAATTGTAAAAAAACTAAACACTATGAGGAACTCTATAATCAGGCTTTGTGCCTTTGCGTTGGCGCTTGTGTGCGCTGTTGCTTGTAAGCAGGGACCCTCCAGGACCGGGGAACTGACAGATGCTCTGGACGATTCTGCCTGGGATGTTTCATACTGGATTTCCGCGGCAGACGCCCCTGTGTTCAAAGGCAGGGTGATGGACGGCTCAAGGGCGGCTGACGGAGCCAGCTGGTTCGTTTCCACTCTGGAGAACGATGACAAAGTCGTGTCTGCAAAATGGATGACAGCTGGACTCGGGGTCTATTCGCTGTATGTCAACGGAGTGCAGATAGGAGATGAATTCCTCAAACCTGGTTTCACGCATTATGCGAAGACGAAGCTTTCGTTTACTTATGACATCACCGGCGCCATCCTCAAAAAGCCCGGTGAGGAGAATGTCTTCGCTGCCCAGGTAACCCCCGGCTGGTGGGCCGACAAGATCGTGACCCCGAGTGGCAATGACCGTATGATCGGCGAGAAGTGCGCTTTCCGGTCTGTGATAGAACTGAATTTCGCAGACGGCAGCACGGCGCTGTACGGCACGGACACCGAGAACTGGCTCGCAGGAATCGCCGGTCCGGTGAAGCACGCTGCGATTTTTGACGGCGAGGTTTATGACGCCCGCGAGCTGCCCGGCTTCGATACGCCCGAAAAGCTCTCCAGACCGGAAGTGAACAATGAATTCCTGGGCTGGATTTATCCGACCGACGGAGCCGAGATTTACCTTCGCAAGGATCTTACTCTCTCTCCCGTCAGGACATACATCTGGAAAGATGTCACCGGTGCCAGCGATGATGCGTACGGAAAGGTGGTCATCGACCGTGAATACAAGGCCGGAGAGAAGGTAGTCCTCCATCCGGGTGAAAAGCTTGTAGTCGACTTCGGACAGAACTGCGCAGCAGTCCCGGCGTTCACGTTCAATGCGGCTGCGGGGACAGTTCTTACCTGCCTGCCTTCAGAACTGATGAATGACGGCAACGGCTCCAAGGCCCGGGGTATGGACGGCCCGGAGGGAAGCACGCATCGACTGAACCTGCGCATACCCTCTACCGGAATGATACTCGAATACACCTTCGCCGATTCGCAGAAGCCTGTTACCTATTACCCCCAATGCACGTTCTTCGGATACCGGCTGATTACCGTCACAGCTACTGCAGATGTCACTTTCGACAGCATCACTTCTATCCCGGTGTCATCCATAGCCGGCTGGCTTGAGACCGGAAGGATCGCCACCGGCAATGAACTGGTGAACAAAATAATCTCCAATTCAAGATGGGGACAGCTTTCGAACTATCTGTCAGTCCCTACAGACTGCCCGCAGCGCAACGAGCGTCTCGGCTGGACAGCCGACACACAGGTATTCACCGAGGCCGGTGCTTTCTTCGCCGATACCGACGATTTCTTCCACAAATGGCTTCGCGACCTGCGTGACAGCCAGAGTCCGACCGGCGGTTATCCGGGAGTCGCTCCCCTTGCACAGTATGGAGGCGATATGATGCGCGTGGGCTGGGCCGATGCCGGCATCATCGTTCCCTGGACCATCTGGAGACAGTTCGACGACCCGTCAATCGTCGAGGAGAGCTGGGATTCAATGGAGAAATTTATGGCTCACGTGGCTGAGACAAAATATGACCACAGGGCCCTTGCCGCCGAGAACGGTAATTATCAGTGGGCGGACTGGCTGAGCTATGAGCCTCTGGAAAGCTGCGAAGGCCTTGCCTTCGGCAGGGACGAGTTCGGCAGAAGAGGTCCGCTCCCTGAAGCGATAGACTACTGGAACTACCTTTGTGCTTCATACTGGGCCATAGATGCCGGAATGATGCGCGATATGGCTGCAGCCACAGGTCGTGACGCAGCTAAATATGCAGCAATGCAGCAGGAGGCCAAGACTTATATCCTCGACAATTTCGTGAATGCGGACGGAACCTTCAAGACTGAGATCCTCAACACGATGCAGACCCCGGCCCTTTTCGCCCTTAAGAACAAACTCTTTGAAGGCGAAGCTGAAGAGGCGCTGAAGGCCCGTCTTCGCAAAAACTTCGAAGATCACGGCAACTGCCTCCAGACCGGCTTCCTCGGCACATCCATCCTGATGGACGTGCTTACAGAAAACGGTATGGTTGACATAGCTTATGAACTTCTGCTGCAGCGCAAGAATCCCAGCTGGATTTACTCCATCGACAACGGAGCTACCACAATCTGGGAACGCTGGAACAGCTATACCCTTGACAAGGGAATGGGTCCCAGAGGTATGAACAGTTTCAACCACTATGCCTACGGAGCAGTATGCGCGTGGATATGGAAGACAGCTGCCGGTATTGCCACCGACACTGAAGAACCCGGATTCAGGCACATCATTATGAAACCCGTGCCGGACAAGCGGCTGGGGTCTCTTGATGCAGAATACGATTCTGAGTATGGCACCATCAAAAGTTCCTGGAAATACGAAGGTGACCAGTGGATATGGACTTTCACCATTCCCAGAAGAGCAAGAGCTACCGTCACCCTCCCCGGCGAAACCGAGTCCAAGGAGTACCAGGCCGGTAAATACACAGTAAAAAAAGTGATATTATAGGCGATATTATAGACCATATATGTTTCAATACAAGCGAACTCTCCTCTTATTTGCCGGACTTCTGACGGCTGTATCGCTTATGGCTCAGAACGTCCGTATGGATGTGAATCTGAAGAAACCCGGGGCTCCCATACAGCCGACGATGTACGGAATCTTTTTCGAAGACATCAACTACGCTGCTGATGGCGGTCTGTATGGCGATATGGTCAAAAACCGTTCATTCGATTTTCCCTATGCCCTGACGGGCTGGATTCCTTACGGGAAACTGCAGGTGATGGATGACGGCCCTTTCGAACGCAATCCCCACTATCTGCGTCTTAACTGGTCCGGCCACCGCGATAAGTTTACAGGCGTCGAGAATGAAGGTTTCTTCGGTATGGGACTCAAGGCTGGTGAGAAATATGATTTCTCCGTATGGGCACGCAGTGCCGGCGGCAGGCTGCGTATCGAGCTTGTCGACAACGATTCGATGAGCGAGACGCAGATACTCGTCCAGGGTACGATAAATGTCTCTTCATCGCAATGGACAAAATACAAGCTGACCCTGGAGTCTCCCGTCACCATCGAGGATGCACATCTGCGAGTCGAACTCGTCGGCAATGTGCCTGTCGACATCGAGCACGTTTCGCTCTTCCCTCAGGACACGTGGAAAGGTCGGGAGGGCGGCCTTCGCAAGGATCTTGCTCAAGCTCTGTATGATCTCCATCCCGGAGTATTCCGTTTCCCCGGGGGATGCATAGTGGAGGGTACAGACCTCGAGACCCGCTATAACTGGAAGAACAGTGTAGGCCCTGTAGAGAACCGTCCGGTGAACGAGAACCGCTGGCACTATACTTTCGGCTACAAGTTGTTCCCAGACTATTTCACAAGCTACGGCTTCGGGTTCTATGAGTTCTTCCAGCTCTGTGAAGATTTCGGCTGCGAACCTTTGCCGGTAGTGAGCTGCGGCCTTGCCTGTCAGTTCCAGAATGACGATCCTTCAGCCCACGTGCCTGTGGATGAGCTGGGGCCTTACATCCAGGATGCCCTGGACCTCATCGAGTTTGCAAACGGCGGCGTGAATACCACCTGGGGCAGGGTGAGGGCTGAGATGGGACATCCCGAGCCGTTCAACCTCAAGATGCTGGCTGTAGGCAACGAGCAGTGGGGCGAAGAGTATCCTGCCCACCTGAAACCTTTCGTCGATGCGCTGCGCAAGGCATATCCGCAGATCAAGATTATCGGAACATCGGGCCCCAACTCCGAAGGCGACCAGTTCGACTATCTATGGCCTGAGATGAAGAAACTCGGAGTCGATCTTGTCGACGAGCATTTCTACCGTCCCGAAAAGTGGTTCCTGTCGCAAGGCGCACGCTACGACAGCTATGACCGCAAGGGACCCAAGGTGTTCGCGGGTGAGTATGCCTGCCACGGAGACGGGAAGAAATGGAACCATTTCAACGCCTCCCTCCTCGAGGCAGCCTTTATGACAGGACTGGAGCGCAATGCCGACGTGGTCCATATGGCCACCTATGCTCCCCTGTTCGCCCACGTGGAAGGGTGGCAGTGGCGTCCCGACCTGATATGGTATGACAACTTGAGGTCTGTGCGTTCTTGCAGCTGGTATGTCCAGCAGCTTTATTCACAGTACCGCGGACAGAATGTCCTTGCCCTTACCTGGGACGGCAAGCCGGTGACAGGTGCAGAAGGGCAGCAGGGCCTGTTTGCCAGCGCCGTTCAGGACGGCAACCTTATCTATGTCAAGGTGGCGAACACTTCATCATCCCCGAATGCCATCGAATTCAACTTTGACGGTTTGAAGAAGGCTGAAACTGTCAAAGCGGTCAAGAGCATCGTCTATACTTCTCCCGATCCCGATGCTGACAATACCCTCGACGACCCGGAGGCGATAACACCCCGCACGAGGATGTTCTTTGGCGAAGGAAAGGCCGTCAAGGCCACAGTCGACCCGATGAGCTTCAATATTTTCGTATTCGAACGTTAATACAACAATAAACTATGAAAAAACTTCCCTTCTGCGCCTTGACAGCTGCTCTGGCTGTACTCTGCGCAATTCCGAGTTTCGGGCAGCGTCCGCTGGTGAGCACTTCCTACACGCCGGATCCCGCCCCCTTCGTCTATGGTGACAAAGTCTATATGGCCACCGGCCACGATGAAGACGACGCCACTTATTTCAAAATGAATGACTGGCAGCTGTTCAGCACCGAGGATATGGTCAACTGGACCTACCTCGGCACCCCCATCTCGACCGCCACGTTCGCGTGGTGCGAAAAGGGTGACAACGCCTGGGCTTCACAGATCGTCGAGCGGAACGGCAAATGGTACTGGTATGTGTGTGTGATCGAGGACGGCACCCGTGCAAACGCTCTGGCAGTGGCTGTGGCCGATGATCCTCAGGGTCCCTGGAAGGACGCTATCGGCGGCCCTCTGGCCACCGGCTGGTCTTTCATCGACCCCACCGTATTCATCGACGATGACGGCAAGGCCTATCTGTTCTGGGGCAACAAAGGCTGCTGGTACGGCCGCCTCAACGACGATATGATTTCCTTTGCCGACGGCTGGAAAGAAGTTCCCGGCTTCCACGACCCGAAGTGCTTCGGTCCCGAATCTATGAAGATGGACTGGAGCATCCACAAGGAAGTTATGATGGTAGGCTACGAAGAAGGCCCCTGGGTCAACAAGCGTAACGGCATCTACTATATGTCATATCCCGCCGGCGGAGTGCCCGAGCATATGGCATACTCCACCGCACCTACCATCGACGGCCCCTGGACCTACCGCGGCCGCATTATGGACGAATCCGTCAACAGCTTCACCATTCACGGCGGAAATGTGACGTTCAAGGGCAACGACTATATGTTCTACCACGCCGGAACTCTCCCGGACGGCGGCGGATTCCACCGTTCAGCCTGCGTCGAGCAGTTCAAGTTCAATCCGGACGGCAGCATCCCCTTCATTCCCTTCACCAAGGAGGGGCCCGCGCCTGTAGCTACCCTGGATCCCTACAAGAGGGTGGAGGCTGAGACTATGGCCGGCTCCCACGGCGTGAAGACAGACCGCCGTGCCGGTTTCAACCACTACGTGACGTCGATCGACAACGGTGACTGGATCTTCGTCCGCAACGTCGATTTCGGCAGCGAAGGAGCAAAACAGGTGACCGTCGAGGTCGCAAACTTCAAGAGCCGCGGCCAGATCGAGTTCCACCTTGACAACATAAGCAACCAGCCTATAGCCAGACTCAGCGTAGGCGGCGAGAACGCAGTTTTCAATGCCGATGTGCGACGTAATGTGACGGGTGTCCACGACCTCTATATCCTCTTCCGTGGAGGTGACAGCCAGCTCTTCGACCTCGACTGGTGGAAGTTCAATTCAATAGTCAACAAACCGATAATCCAGACCAAATACACTGCAGACCCCGCGCCTCTGGTATATGACGGCAAGGTGTTCCTCTATACCACCCACGACGAGGACTGGGGAGCCAACTTCGAGATGTACGACTGGCTGCTCTATACCTCTGAGGATATGGTGAACTGGACAGACCACGGTGCCGTGGCCTCGACCAAGGATTTCAAGTGGCGCTCACGCGACAACGGCGGCTGGGCCCTGCAGGTCGTCGAGCGTAACGGCAAGTTCTATATGTACTGTCCGCTCCACGGGCACGGCATCGGCGTGCTTGTGGCTGACAGCCCTTACGGCCCGTTCCGCGATCCGCTCGGCGAGCCGCTGGTATGGCAGAAGGAGCACTGGGAGGACATCGACCCTACGGTGTGGATCGACGATGACGGACAGGCATATATGTACTGGGGCAACCCCAATGTCTACTGGGCGAAACTCAACGATGATATGATTTCGCTCGCAGGCCCCATCCACAAGCTGGACTACAAGATCCAGGACTATCAGGAAGGCCCGTGGTTCTACAAGCGCAACGGCCGCTATTATCTCGCCTTCGCGTCTACCTGCTGCCCCGAGGGCATCGGCTACGCGATGAGCAGCAGCCCGGAAGGTCCCTGGGAGTATAAGGGACACATTATGAACCACACCCAGCGCACCCGCGGCAACCACCCGGGCATCATCGACTACAAGGGCAAGTCTTATGTATTCGGACTGAACTACGACCTGATGCACCTCGACACCTATCAGCATCACGAGAGGCGTTCGGTGTCTGCTGCCGAGATGCATTACAATCCTGACGGAACCATCCAGGAGGTGCCTTACTTCTTCGACGCAACTCTCGAACAGATCCAGCCCTTCAAGCTCGACGGCCGCATAGAGGCTGAGACGATGGCCTGGGGCTACGGCCTCAAGACCAGCAAGGTGGCTGGCCGCGGCATAATCGTGGACCACATCGATAACGGGGAGTACCTCCAGATAAAGGGTGCTGACTTCGGCCGCGGACGCAGGCAGTTCAGCGCAACCGTCTTCTGCTATGACACTCCCGCAACCGTCGAAATCCACCTCGACAGCGTCAACGGACCGCTCGAGGGAACTCTCCAGATTACTCCCGGCAAGGCCTGGAAGACTGTTTCTTGCAACCTCAAGGGCACTGCCGGTGTCCACGACATATTCTTCGTATTCAAAGGCGACAAAGGCCACGATCTCTTCGAATGGGATTGGTGGCAGATGAAATAGTACCGTTATGAAAAAGAAAATCATCATCATTCTTGCAGCCCTCTGCCTGGCATTCAGCGGTACGGCACAGGAAAAAGTAGAGATCTCGGTAAAGACCGACAAACCTTCAGGATATGTCGACCCTATGCTCTACGGCCAGCTCTTCGAGCACATCTATTTTTCGGCAAACAACGGCGTATGGCAGGAACTGCTCTTCGAGCGTTCTTTCGAGAATGAGCATTTCCCCGGCATCCCGCCCCGTGACGGCTACTTCGACGGCTGGTTTATGGATGACGACGACGTGCTCCATTCTCCTACCAGATATGAGCAGCCCATCCATATCACCGGTGTGGACTCCGATGACTATGAGATTACTATGGATGTCAACTGGCGTTCCTACAGGCTGGCAAGACGTGCCTGGAGCGGCGGCCTGCTGGATATCCGCGTCGCTTTCAAGGACCAGAAGGCCGGAGAACCGTATTTCGTGCGCATCCACGACCCCAAATATGAGGTCAGGGCCCTCAACCTCTCCCAGACTGAGAGTCAGATACAGGCTGCTGCTATGAACCGCGCAAGGGCTGCCGTCCAGCAGCAGACAGTCGTCCCTGACTTCAGCATCAGCAAGATGGTCGAGAACGAGACTGAGGTCCGCGGTATGAAGCGTGTAGTCAGGACCCTTCAACCCATCGCCTCCAAGACTGCCACCGCAGCCCAGATCAATGAGAACCGCGACTGGCACAAGCTGCGCATCAGCTGCAAAGGCAGCAGCGCCACTGTTTACTGGGACGGCAAGAAAGTGCTCTCTTCTTCGAAACTCGACCGCGCAGGCAGCAACGACATCACCTTCTGGGTCAATTATACCGAGGCTTTGTTCCGCAACATAAAGGTGACCTCGTCAAATGGCAGGACAGTCTATTTCGAAGGCACACCCGAGGACGTGAAGGTTCCGGCCGTGGCTCCCCAGTGGAACGCTTTCGGCGAGGGTGAGTTCGAGCTGGTGAAAGGCGATGCGGTGAATATGGATTTCTCCCAGAAGATAACGACTTCAACCGCAGCCGGCATCTCGCAGGGACCTCAGAACATCATCAAAGGCGAGAGATATCTGGGGTATATCCACGCAAAAGGTGACGGTATCCTTTCGGTTCAGCTTCGCCAGGGCGACAATGCTGTGTCGACTATGGTCCTCGGCAAACCCGGTCCGAAATGGAAGAAATATGAATTCGAACTTGACGGCACTTTCGACGGCGATGCCGATTTCGCAATCTGCGTTGAGAACGGTACAGTCCAGGTCGACGAGGCCAGTATGACCACCAAGACCGGTAAGGATCTGGGCGGCTTCAGACCCGACATCTTCAAGGCGGTGGATGAGCTCGGTCCGACCTGTCTCCGCTGGCCGGGCGGCGGCTATGTAGCCCAGTACGACTGGCGCTGGGGCATCGGCCCGCAGACCCAGAGGCAGCGCTGGGCCCACTGGATGTGGATGGATTACGACCAGAACAACTTCGGAACAGACGAGTTCATAAGCTTCTGCCGCTCTATCGGCACTGAGCCCGTGATTGTCGTGACCATCGGTTTCGACCGTCCCGACGAGGAGCAGGAAGGCATCTTCCAGAATGCGCTGAACTGGCTGCGCTACTGCAATGCCCCGGCTACTGACGCCTGGGGAGCCAAGCGTGCTGCCAACGGCCATCCTGAGCCCTACAATGTGAAGTACTGGGAGATAGATAACGAGATGTGGGAGATGGGCATCGACAAATACGAGGCTGCCGTACGCAAGTACTCGGCTGCTATGCGCGAGATCGACCCTACCATCATGATTATCGCCTGCGGCGGCTTCCAGGAAGACGAGCAGTTCCTCGAGCGTTCCGCCAACTTCTTCGACTATATGAGCCTGCACCACTATGAGCAGCAGAACGGCTACGCCACAGGCCCTCAGAATCTGGCCCGCCAGTATGACCGCTATGCGGATATGATTGCCAAGTGCCCGAATCCGAATGTGAAGCTGTTCATCTCCGAGTGGAACCTTAACAGTCAGGACTGGCGCACAGGCCTCTTCGCCGGCGGCTTCCTGAATGTGTGCGAGGCCCGTGACGTCGTGGCGATGGGTGCGGCAGCCCTGTTCATCCGCCGCACGGACGCTCCGGACTGGAACAATGCCTTCATCAACTTCAACTACAAGGACCTCTACGTGGCTCCGAACTACCAGGTGACCAAGTTGTGGCACGACCACTTCTCGACCCGCCTGCTCTCATTCGAAGGCGAGACTGCAGATCTGAATGTCGTAACCACAATGTCGGAGAACGGCCACGATGTCATCATCAAGGTCGTCAATCCCACCGACAAGCCGTACAAACTTTCTTTCAAAGGCAAGTTCGACGCTTCAGTGGATGCGGTCTATGACTACTTCGCTCCCGGCGGCCTTATGGTCGGCAACACGCTGGAAAAGAAAGATGCCGTAGCTCTCAAACAGCAGACTTTCAAGGTTTCGGCTTCTGAAGGCGCCCTCGACATCGCTCCCTATTCAGCCGGCGTGATTACAGTGGCCCGCGGAAGGTAGCGCAGTTATGTGCACAAAAAAGAGCTCTGCAATCGCTTGCAGAGCTCTTTTTTAATGGAGTCTTCTGTTATTTGAAGAGCATAGGAGCCATCTCGTACAGGCACCTTCTCCAAGTCTGGAACTCGTGGGCAGTGCCTTCTGAAACGTAACCCTTGGCATTGTAGCCGGCAGCCTGGAGAGCCGCTGCGGCGTTTCTGATGTTGTCAGGACCCTCTTTGCTGCCGCAACCCAGGAAGATACCCTTGATGTCTTTGATATCCTTGAGCTCTTCGGGAGTGTAAGTGCCGCCGCTGAGCAGACCGTAGTAACCGAATACTTCGGGACGTGCGAGGGTGATGCTGTGGGTCTCCATACCACCCATAGACAGACCGGCCATAGCACGGTGAGCCTTGTCAGCTTTAGTGCGGAAGTGTGAGTCGATGTAAGGGATGAGTTCGTCTACGAGGACAGTCTCAAAACCGTTGTTGAGCATCATACCCATACCGCTGCCACGCTGGCCTCCTGCGGGAGCTGCTGCAGGCGCTGCTACTGCAGGACGGGTCGGAGCAACTGCTGCGGGAGCACCTGTTGCAGTAGAAATGGGAGCCTGAGGACCGGCTGCAGGACCGGCTGCGCCGGGACGGAAGCCTTCATTGGTCATACCGTAGGTCATCACGACGATGAACGGCTGGATCTTGCCATCAGCGATCAGGTTGTCCATAATGAGGTTTGCGTGACCCTGATTAGACCAGGCGTACTCGTTCTCGCCCCAACCGTGCTGGAGATAGAGGACAGGGTATTTGGTCTTCTTGCTTGCATCATAGGTCGGAGGAGTGTAGACGAATGCACGGCGGAGCTGGTTGGTGCTCTTAGACCAGAAGAGGATTTCCTGTACGTTTCCGTGGGGAACATTCCTCTCGGCATAGAAGGCCTGGTCGTGTGTGGGAACCTCGACACCGCTCTCCCAGCGGGTAGAGCCGTAATAGTTGTTGGTGCCGGGATCATTGACGGTACCGCCGTCGATTGTCAGGTGGTAGTAGTGGAATCCTTCGTCAGCGGGAGTCTTGCTGGTTCCGGTCCATACGCCTTCAGCATCTTTGTGAAGGACAGTGCTGCCGGCGATGACTGAAGTGGCCTTGGGGGCGTTAACGCGGTAGCGGATGTAGCGCTGTGAGTTGACCATCGGGTACAATTGTCCGGGCTGGTTCTTGGTTGAAGGAACGAAGTCTTCCTTGATGACGATATTGTCCTGTGCGGGGTCGAAGTTCTTGACGGCGTTGTACATAGCCATCTTGGGCTGATAATTGGCGTCGAAGAGCAGAGGAGAGTTGTTGGCGCCGAGCCAAGAGTCGCGGTCTGAAAGGTTCCAGAAAGTAACGCAATCAACCTTGTCAGCGTGTTTGCGGAGGATTCTGAAGAGGTTTTCATACTGGTCCTGCTGCAGGCTCTGCTCCCAGCTTGCAACCTGGCGTGCCTGACCCTGATTGAAACGGAGGGCGCCGCCCTGGTCGGTGTTGACGCGGATGTCAAGCTCGGTTACGTGGATATGGTCCACGATTGCTGCATATTTCTCGACAGCTGCTTCCATCTCTTCAGCGCTCGGGCTGTAGATGTTGTAGTGGCCCTGCATACCGATGCCGTGTACGGGGACGCCGGCAGCTTTCATCCTGGTGATGAGGCCTGCGATACGCTCGCTCTTGCCGGGATCGCACTCGTTGTAGTCATTGTAGAAAAGAAGGGCATTGGGGTCTGCCTCGTGGGCATACTCGAATGCCTTGTATATGAATTCCTCACCTGCAATCTGCCACATAGGTGACTGGCGGAGCTCAGGCTGGCCGGGCCTTACGGGGCTGTCGGCTACTGCCTCATTGACAACGTCCCAAGCGTAAACCACGTCTTTGTAGCGGTTGACGACGGCCTGGATGTGATGTTTCATATTGGCATAGAACTCTTCCTTGGGAAGAAGGTTGCCTTTCTCGTCCTGATAGATCCAGCGGCCTACCTGTGAGTGCCACATAAGGCAGTGGCCACGGAGCTTGATGCCGTTCTGGCGGCAGAAATTGGCAATCTTGTCGGCGTTCTCCCAGTTGAACTCGCCCTTGTTGGGTTCGGTGGGCTGGGGTTTCATGTCGTTCTCAGCAGTGATGCTGTTGAACTCCCTTTTGATGAGAGCGATCTGGTCAGCGTCTGAAATGTTGCGCTGATTGACAGCTACTCCGATCATGAAGTAGTTCTTGTAGGTGTCCTTCAAGCCGTTTGTGATCGGCTGAGGGGCCCTTTGACCGAACTGTGCCAATGCAGGAACACACATTGCAAGGGCGCAGACTGCAAATAAGAATTTTTTCATAAAAAAAGGTTTTAGTTAAGTATTGGTTAATGGTTGGATCAGAATCTTACTGAGGTGGCCAGTCCTGAGTATTCGACGGTCTTGCTTGCCTTGCCCTTGCCGTCGATGTAGACAATACGGAACTTGCGGAATGCAGGCACTCCGGTATAGCTGCCGTTACGTTTGCTGATGGTGAGGGTCTTGCCGCGCAATTTGAAGTCTATGGTGCTGTAGCGGCCTTTTTCGTAATTGTAGTTGTCGCCTTCATCTTCATAAAGGGTGAAGTCAGCGTCGGCTCCGCCGTAGACGCGGATTTCGATGTCATTCCAGGGCTTTTCGCTGGCATACTGGACATCAGGGCCGATGGGGATGATGCTTCCGGCCTTTACATACAGAGGGCACCTGTCGATGGGGGCGTCAGCCGTGATCGTCTGGCCACCCTTGTAGAGTTTGTTGGTGCTCCAGTCGTACCAGCTGGCTCCGGCGGGCAGATATACCCGGGTGGTTGCGGGTTTGGTCCAGTTGACTTTCTCCTCGCTCCATTTGCGCTCCTCGGTCGAAGTGAACAGCGCGTGGGTCACGGGAGCCACGAGCAGTGAGCGGCCGAACATAAACTCGTCGGGGATGTCCCATACGTTCCTGTCGGCGGCGAAGTCCATAATGAGGGCACGCATAAAACTGTCGTGGTTGGATGTCACCTGCCAGGCGGTGCTGTATATGTAGGGGAGGAGTTTATACCTCATCCTGATGGCTTTCTCGATAGCGTCGTAGACGGGTTCGCCTTTCTTGCCGAACTCCCAAATCTCGCGGCGTGAAGACTCGCCGTGGCTGCGCATCATCGGGTTGAAGAGTCCGAACTGCAGCCAGCGGACGTAAAGCTCCTGGAAGAGAGGGTTGGTAGAGCAGGTCTGGGTCTGCCCGGGCTTGTTGTAGCCGCTGGGGAAGAATCCTCCGATGTCGGAGTTGACCTGGGGGTTGCCTGTAAGGGTGTAGTTGAGGCAGAGCGGAATCTGGTTGCGGAAGTCGTTCCAGGTAGACTGGGTGTCTCCGGACCAGGTGTTGGCTCCGGTGCGCTGCTGTCCCATAAAGAAGGAGCGGGTGAGGATGAAGACCCTCTTGTGGTTGTCGCTCTCGGCGCGCTGGTGGTCATAGACTCCCTCGACGCACATAAGCGGGTAGATGTTGCGCACGCTGCGGAAGGAACCCATCGCGCTCATCTGGTCGAAGTCGCCCTCGCGGTAGGTGTGGTCAGGGTCGGTGCTGTCCATCCACCAGGCGTCGATGTCGAGGTCGTAGAGCCGTCTGAGGTTGTTCCAGTATATGTCGCGGGCTTCGGGACTGTATGCGTCGTAGCATACGACTCCCGAATGATAGTCCCTGCGCGGCGGCCAGATGTGCGAAATTCCGCTCATAGGCCAGGTTATGAAGTCGAACAGCAGGCCCTTCTCCTTGAGTTCGCGGTATGGTTTGGTCTGCGGGCCGAAAGACTGCCATATAGAGATGGACATATGGGCTCCCATATCGTGAACTTCCTCGACCCATCCTTTGGGATTCGGGAAGTCTTCGTTCAGGAACTCCATTGCGTTCCACAGGTAGTTGTTGCCCCAGTACTGCCAGTCCTGGATGATGCCGTCGAGAGGAACGCCGGCGTTGCGGTAGCCTTTCACCACATCAGTCAGCTCCTTCGCGGTCTTGTAGCGCTCGCGGCTCTGGTGGAAGCCGTAGGTCCAAAGGGGCAGCATCGGCACTTCGCCGGTGAGCTTGCGCACGCCGGCAATCACGCCGTCGGCGTTGCCGCCATAGATGAAATAGTAATCTATCTCGTCGCCGACTTCGCTGCTCAGCTTGACTGAAGTGCCGTCATCAGCGATCGTGGTGGGAGAGTAGTTGTCCCAGAAAATGCCGTAGCCTTTTATCGACTGGAAGAAGTTGGTGTAGTCTTCGGTGTTTGACTGTATCATCCGGCGGTTCTCGCCTCGCAGGTTCATCTTGCCGTTCTGGAGCATTCCGAGGCCGTAGATCGGCTCGTCCCTGTCCAGCTTGAACTCCTGGGATACGACCCAGAATCCCTTGTCGACGCCTTCAGTGATGGCTTCAACTGAAGAGGCGCCTTCGGTCAGGAGCTTGCGGCCTTTGGCGTCAGTGAAGGTGACGGTGCCGTCCTTTGCGACGCTGACTTTAACCTTGGGCTTTGCGGGCGTACCCTGCGGCTGCATAATGACTGAAACGCTGTTGGTGCGCTGGAACTGGCCGGCAGACTTTTCGATGCGGACTATTTCGGGAGAATAGTAGGTGATTTTGACCTTGACGTCCGCTGCATACACGGAGATGGCCGAGAGGACTGCGGCAAGGGAGAGGATGAGTTTTTTCATAGTAGTTGTTTGTCTTTTCAAGCGAATAAAGTTACGCTTTTTATATGAGAAGAAAAAGTAAGGAGTAACTATTCGCTATATTTGTCAGAACAAGAGAAAGCCCCGATGAAAAAGATTATCAGCCTCCTTTCCGCACTGTTGCTGGCCGCCGGCTGCAGCAGCGACCAGATCGTAATGGTGGTCGGTACCTACACCGACAGTGGCAGCTACGGCCTTTACAGCTATCGCTTCGATGCAGGGAGCGGTGTGGCTGCGGTGATGGACAGCGTCGCCGCCGTCAATCCTTCCTTCGCCATCTACCGCGACGGGAAAGTTTACTCGGTAAATGAAATCAATGGTGGCCAGGCGGCAGTCGAGACCTACGGTTTTGACCGCAGACGCGGCCGCTTCAGCCTCGAGGGGCACTTGCCTGCTTCCGGGGCCGACCCCTGCCATCTGTCCACGGACGGGCATTTCCTGCTTTCGTCCAACTACACCGGCGGCAATCTCGCTGTCTTCGCTATGGACGGTGAAGGCCGGCTCGAGGCCTCAGCAGTGTATGCCGGCTCCACAGGCGGCCCTGACCTCTCGCGGCAGGAGACTGCGCACATCCATTGCTCCGTGTTCAGCCCCGACGGGAAATATGTCTATGCAAGCGATTTCAGCGCCGACCGCATCCTGCGCTTCGATGCAGGCGCGGCGGGCATAGTGCCTTCGCTGGATGCTGAAGGGCAACAGGTGTCATTTCCTCTCGACCCGGACTACGGTCCGAGGCATCTTGTCTTCTCTCCGGACGGCCGCTTCTTCTACGTAATCGGGGAACTGTCCGGCACCGTCACATCTTTCAGATACGACGATGGAAACCTGATCCGCACGGCCGTTGTGGATGCCGACCCCTATGACGGCAGGGGCAGCGCCGATATACACCTTTCTCCGGACGGCCGGTTCCTCTATGTCAGCAACCGCCTCGTGAACGACGGCATATCGGTGTTCGGGGTTAAAGAAGACGGAAGTCTGAGTTTTGTCGCATACCAGACCACAGGCATCCATCCTCGCAATTTCAACATTACGCCGGACGGCCGCTATCTGCTGTGCGCCTGCAGGGAATCCGATATTATTCAGGTGTTCGAACGCGACGCAGCCACCGGCCTGCTCACTGACACAGGTCGCAACATCAGCGTGCCCCACCCGGTCTGCATCGAGTGGGTGAGGTAGCCTCAGTTATTTCTTGTCTTTCTTGTCCGGTTCGTCGCCCCGGGATTTCTTGTAGAGGAAGCGGCGGATCTTCTGGGTGGCTGTCTTCTCGAACGGCTCCTTCATCGCGTTGACCTCGCTGATCTTGGAGTTCTTGCCGACGGCCCTGTTCACGAAGTCGAGGACGGCCTTCTTGCGGGCTTCCAGATTCTCGAAGAATTTGTCTTCGTTAGCCTGGTTCCAGTCGAGGATGTTGTCGTTGAATTTCACGAGAGCCACCAGCTTGCCGTCGCGCTCCATAACGAGAGACTCTTCCACGCCTTCGATGTCGTTGATGACGGTTTCTATCTCCTCGGGGTATATATTCTCGCCTGAGGGACCGAGTATGGTGTTGTTGAGGCGGCCCTTGATGAACAGGTAACCGTCCTTGTCGATGATGCCGACATCGTTGGTGTGGAACCAGCCCTGGTCGTCCAGCACCTGCATAGTGCGTTCGGGATCTTTGTAGTAGCCGAGCATCACATTGTCGCCGCGGCATACGATTTCGCCCTCTCCGGTCTTGGGGTCGACATTGTCCAGACGCACTTCGACACCCCAGGTGACGACGCCTGCAGCGCCGACTTTCTTGCGTCTTTTCTCGATGACGTTGGCCACGAGCGGGGCGGTCTCAGTCAGTCCGTATCCGACTGCATAGGGGAAGCCGCAGTCCTTGAGGAACTGTTCTACCGTAGGGTCGAGTTTCGAGCCGCCGATTCCGAAGAAGCGCAGCTTGCCGCCGAAGGTCTGTTTTAGCCTGCTTCCGATGAGCCAGTGAAGCAGGAACGGAAGTTTTTTGTCCATCCAGGTCAGCACGCGGCTGCCGTTGATGGTCGGAAGGATGCTGCCCTTGTATACCTTTTCAATCACCAGCGGAACGGAAAGGATGGTGGTGGGTTTCACCTTCTTCATCGCAGGCAGCAGGATGGACGGAGTCGGGGGCTTGGGCAGGTAGTAGCAGCAGGCTCCCACGTAGAAACTGTACATCGTGCTGACGTTCATCTCGTAGGCGTGTGCGATGGGCAGTATCGAGAGGAACCTGTCGTTCTTGTCGCTGGGCTGGGCCTTGTATGATGCCCGCAGGTTGTGGCAGATGTTGCGGTGCGAGAGCATCACGCCCTTCGCATTGCCGGTAGTTCCGGAGGTGTATATTATGCAGGCCAGGTCGTCCGGATTCGGGTCCTTGACCCATCCGTCGCACTGGAAGGCGTCATCATCTTTCTTGATGAATTCGAGGGTCTCGATGTCGACAACCAGCGTCATCTTGTCGAAGCACTCCTGGCTGAGTTTGTGGCGCAGCCTCTGAGATATGAAGATGACTTTGCTCTCGGAGTGGTTCAGGATGTTGGTGACTTCATTCTCCGAACTGTCGGGCAGGATGGGAATGGACACACGGCCGAACGCTGTCGTGGCGAAGAAGGCGAGCGTCCAGTTGGGCATACTCTGCGACAGGATGGCAACCTTGTCGCCGGCGCTGATGCCGAAGCGGGACAGACGCTGCGAAAGCTGGTCGCACGCGTGGCGGAAGCTGCCGTAGGTGTATGCCTGGCTGCCGTCGACATACTGGTTGGCCGGACGGTTGATGTATTTGGTAGTGGAATAGTCGTATACTCTGCGCAGAGTAGTGTTGTTGTTCTCGCGGAACCGGTTTCTGGTTTTGTAAGGTGACTTCATACGGTTCGTGTCATCAGGTTTTAGTGGACCCAAAGGTAATTCTTTGAAGCAAAAAAAGAAAATCGCCGGCACGTACGGCGGCTATTTGTGGCTTATCCAGTCGGGATACGCGATATTGTTTATGCGGGAAGAAATGATGCCGGCCTGCCTTGTCACATAGTTGCCGGCAGACAGCGGGGAACGCTTGAGAGGGGCCGGAAGGCAGGCGGCGAGCAGGCAGGCCTGGCGGCGGGAAATCTCGGCGGCAGGCTTTTTCCAGTAGGCCTGGGCGGCTGCCTGGGCGCCATAGATGCCCTTGCCCATCTCGGCGACGTTGAGATACACCTCGAGTATGCGCTCTTTCCCCCATATCCATTCTATCAGCACTGTGAAATAGGTTTCGAAGCCCTTGCGGATGAAGTCCCGGCGATGGGTGCAGAACACGTTCTTGGCTGTCTGCTGGGAGATGGAGCTGCCGCCGCGCTGCGGCTTGCCGGCCTTGCGGTCATTGATGGCCTGCTTGATCGCCTTGCGGTCGAAGCCGTCGTGTTCGAAGAAAAGGTTGTCTTCGGAAGCTATGACTGCCCTGGCAAGGTCGGCGGAGATGCGCTCGTAGGGCACCCATTTGTAGTGAGTCTTGAAATCCTTGTCTGAGCGGTATTCGATGGCCCGCTGCACCATCAGCGGAGTGGCCACTGGAGGGATCCATTTCAGCACCAGCACCCAGAGCACGGTGAGCAGGATGAAGGCTGCCGGTAGCTTTACCAGCAACAGCAGCAGGAGCCTGCTTCCGAAACTATTCTTTTTCTTGGTGGCCATTTGCGGGCAAAGATACTTATTTATTCAGACCATAGTGGTATCTTTGCCGTCGATGAAACCCTTTAGAATCATTTTCCTGTGCCACGGCAATATCTGCCGCAGTCCGATGGCTGAATGGCTGTTCAAGCATCTTGCCGCCGAAGCCGGTGTGTCGGAGCGCTTCGATGTGACTTCAGCCGCCGTCTCGTATGAAGAAGAAGGCAACGGGATGTATCCCCCCGCAAAGCGGAAACTGACGCAGAAAGGCATTCCTTTCGGAGACCACCGTGCCCACCGCATCACTCCCGGCGAATATGCCGCAGCAGACCTCGTGATAATTATGGACCGCTCCAACCGCCGTATGCTGGAGTACATCGTCGGCTCCGACAGGGAAGGCAAGGTCCACCCGATGCTGGAGTATGCAGGACTCAGCCGCGACGTCGCCGATCCGTGGTACACCGGAGACTTCGAGACGGCTTACAACGACATTCTGGCAGGATGCAGCGGCCTTCTTGAAACACTCGTGGCAAAAAATGCTTAATTTTGCGCAAAAGGATAACTAAATACTATGATTATGACTGTTCGTAAATGTATGGCAATGTGTGCCATCGCTCTGCTCTGCAGTATTTCGGCCTGCTCACAGGTGCAAGCCCCCGGCAACCTTCTTGACAAGGCAGCCTTCGACACTGAGATTGACGGCAAACCCGTATCGCTGTATACCATAACCAACGGCCGCATAACCGCCCAGGTGACCAACTATGCCGGTTACATCGTCGGTATCTATGCTCCCGACAAGGACGGCAACTATGCCAACGTGGTCAGCCACAACGACAGCATCCAGCTGTATACAAGAGGCTTCAGCCGCAACCCCCTCGGAGCTGCCCTTGGCCGCTATGCCAACCGCATCGGCAATGCCTCTTTCACTCTTGACGGAGTAAAATACGAACTGACCAGGAATAACGGCGCCCACACCCTCCACGGCGGCACCAAAGGATTCGACCACACCGTATGGGATGTCGAGAAGGTGACCGGCAATTCAGTAGTGATGAGCTGCGTCCTTCCCGATGGCACTGACGGTTTCCCCGGCACTTTGAAAACCACACTCACTTTCTCAATCACAAAGGATGACGGCGTGTCAATATCTTATGAAGCTACAACCGACAAGGCCACTGTCTGCAACCTTTCTCACCACGTCTATTTCAACCTCGACGGCTGCCCTGCAGAGAACGTCAACGACCACGTCGTGTCAATCAATGCCGACAAGATTACTGAGGTGGATGCCGGCCTGATTCCTACAGGCAAGCTTCTGCCTGTCGAAGGTACTGCATACGACCTGCGTACTCCGACCCGCATCGGCGACCGCCAGTTCACAATGCCGCGTGGCGCCTTCGTGCCCGGACAGCCTATGCCCGCAGTCCCCGAAGGGATGGTCCGCAGTTATGACAACAACTTCTGCCTGAACCACAGCAAGGCCGGCAAGCTCGAAGAAGTGGCTACTGTCTACTCACCTGCCAGCGGCCGTTATATGGAAGTATTCAACGATCAGCCCGGCCTGCAGCTCTACACCGGCGGCCGCGTAGCCCTGGCCCTGGAGTCCCAGCTCTATCCCGACTGCCCCAACCAGCCGGACTTCCCTTCATCAGTCCTCCGTCCCGGCGAGAAATACA
Source organism: Bacteroidales bacterium (assembly GCA_017527625.1). The sequence continues at coordinate 34,206 of JAFXPV010000007.1, forward strand.
AACACACCGTAGTCTACAAGTTCTCTACGAAGTAGGCCGGCGCGCGTTTTTGCGCGTGATTTGCAAACAGCTGACTACCAGCGCATAATAAAAAGTCCTACCCTTCGTATCGAGGGGTAGGGCTTTGTTTATGCACCCTATTATGAGCGCTTTACAAAACACGCTCGAAATGTTGAGAACTTTTTCATAATACATTAATTGTGAATATCTTTATATGGTAGAAGACGTATTTGACCTTTTTTTGTGTTTTAGATTTATAAATATTGTTTAGTTGTCATGAAAAGAACATGCTTATTATTCATCGTTTTATCATTTGTAACTATGCTATTGCTTGCCTGTAATGAGATTGAAAATGTCAACCCTGAGGTAAGCTCTGTCGTAGAACAGAAGCAGACAACATTGACACGAATTGTCAATGTAACGCAAGAAGAGGCATACACTATCGCAGATAGGTTCGTATCTTCGGAATTGGGTAAAGATATTTTTCTGACAAAGGGTGCAAATACGAACTCAAACCTTGTAAAATCATCAGCAACTGTCAGAGAAGACGGCCAGGACCTCATGCATGTTTTCAATTTTGAGGGCGGAGGTTTTATTATCATTGGTGCAACAAGGAACTACTATCCTATTCTTGCTTATTCCGACAAAGGGTCTTTTCTTCTTAAAGATGACATGGGCCCCGTTGACGTATGGCTCGATGAGACAAAAGTTTGCATCAAAAACAGCGAATTGTCAGACGAAACGACCAAATCACAGATGCTGAGTCTATGGGCACGTTTTGATGGAACTTACACTGACCCAACCTTAGCGTTTAGATCGGCACATGGCAGTCAGACACGAAGCACTGGCGAAGATGCATGTTGGGAGCGGATTGATTCTCTTCAGGCACTGTATAGCAGTGAAGGATGGACATTCCTTCCGTTGAGTTTTGTAGAAGAGTTGTTTTCTAATTTAGGCTTATCCAATGAGTATAGCAGCATTTGCTATTCAGCTACACAAAACCACTCTGCACTTAATGAAACAATAATAGGGTATAAAAATCCGGTAGTAGCAACCGTAGGGCCATTAATTAATACTTTATGGAATCAAGATAGTCCTTTTGGCGATTTATGTCCAAATAGAGTTGCTGGATGTGCAGCAGTTGCTGCTGGACAGGTGATGTATTATCATCAATATCCCCCGACAATGACATGGGCTGGAGATAATTTTTACTGGTATCAAATACCACATGAAGCTGATTCAAATAGTAAACAACCTCATCTTATGAGAATGCTTGGACAGAAATTCCAGATGAAATATTTTTTTCATCCGTTAGGTAATACGTCTGGAACCTATGATCCTTTTATTGAAAGCGGATTGGATTCGTTAGGTTTTTATGCAACATTAGATTCTTTTACAGATAATCACCCTTTTAACCCATTAACTGTTAATAATGAGTTGTTTAATTACGCGAGACCGGTTATTATGAACGGTACGGCCATTTATACCTCTCCTCCAGATACTAGTGGTCATACTTGGGTCTGTGAAGGAGCGCAGGACATATATGTTAATCGTCTTTATTACTTTACTGAAAATCAGCCATACGGTGCAGGGGCCTTTACACAAGGGATGTACTCTATAAATAATCCCGGAGATGTGGGAAATGTTAACTTCATGATAAACTTTTATATGAATTGGGGCGAAGGCGAGAATGGTAATGGACGAAACGGATGGTTTGCTTCTAACGATGTTAATTCTTACTATGGGAATTATAAATACAATAGGAGCAATATTTATGTTATTAAGCCATAGTTAGTGTTTTTCATAACCTTTTTAAAGAATATCAATAAGGTGAAAGCATTTATAAAAACAATCACACTCGTTGTATTGGTATCAGTCCTTTTCTCATGTGAGAAGGGCACTCATGAAGTTGACAATAACGATGACAATGCTCTGTTGATAAAGCTGGAAAATGCAGAGGACCTTTTGATATACCCTATAAAATCAGCATTCTCGGGTGGGGGTGTATACCGAGATGGGCATTCTCATCGATGTCGTTTTTATAGTGATTATTATTCATCTGGACCTGATTTGTATAGAGTTGAAGCCCTTGTAGAGATATATGGCTTCGTATATAATGGTATTGATTACACTGACCATAGTCTTTGTATAGAGAATATTGTAATCAATGGACTTGATGAAGCACTAGGGTTGGGAAACAATTTGAGCATCAAAATGAATCAGGGCAAATATGAAGGGGATAATAACTTGATTAAGGACGTACAAATAAATTCATATAAGTTGCATCCTGTTGATGATGAGTTAAGAAAAAATGATTCAGATATAAACATTATTATTACTGCAATATCTGGAGTTATTATCACTATCCGCTATTCAAACGCCCCAGTTTTATGGGACGGAATGAGAGGATAATATCCTTGTTTTTCCTATGGTGGCACTTCTTGTTTTTATGCTATATTTGCGGCCCGGATATGTGGATCAGTCTCGCATTTATAGCGGCCGTACTGTACGGCTTCTACGACTCTTTCAAGAAGTTGTCGCTGCGTGAGAACGCGGTGGTGCCGGTTCTTTTCCTGAATACTCTCTTCAGTTCGCTGCTACTGCTGCCTTGGCTTGCGCTGTCAAAGGCCGGAGCCCTCGGCGGCTCGCTGTTCTATGTGGCCGGAGGGGGCTGGCAGGTGCACAAATACATACTTCTCAAGAGTATTATTGTGCTGTCGTCGTGGGCCAGCGGCTATTATGCCATCAAGAACCTGCCGCTGTCGATCGTCGGCCCGGTGAATGCCACTCGTCCGGTGATGGTTCTGCTCGGAGGTATGCTGTTTTTCAGCGAACGGCTCAACGGCTATCAGTGGGTCGGAGTCTTTTTCGCGGCGCTGTCGTTTTTCCTTCTCAGCCGCGGCGGCCGGAAGGAAGGCATCGATTTCAAACGCAACAGATGGGTCTACCTGCTGATACTTTCTGCAGTGATAGGGGCTGCATCAGGCTTGTATGACCGCTACCTGCTGGCTCCCGTCGCGCAGGGCGGGGCGGGCCTTGACAGGATGACGGTGCTGGTGTGGTACAACGTCTATCAGTGTGCCATAATGCTGGCCATACTGCTCTTTGTCTGGAGGCCGCAGCGCAGCAGCGACACCCCCTTCCAGTGGAGGGCGGCAATCCCTATGATCAGCCTGTTCCTCGTGATTGCGGACTTCGTCTATATGTACACCCTGGCCCAGCCCGAAGCTATGGTGAGCATAGTGTCTATGATCAAGCGTTCGAGCGTCGTGGTCAGCTTCCTGTTCGCAGCGCTGGTCCTGCGAGAGAAGAATCTGCGCAGCAAGGCCCTGGACCTGCTGCTCCTGCTTATAGGTATGGTCTTCCTCTATCTCGGTTCCAGCTAGCTACTCGGTCCTGTTCGGTGCGCCGGGGGTGGGCACATTGTCCTGGCGGAAATCCTTGCAGAGCTGGTCGGCATCGGCTCCGTCTGGCCAGCGCATTATGCTTACCGGCGGCTGGACGGTCCCCTTGGGCATTCGTGCGAGCTGGAAGGGCGACAGGGCCCTGGGCACTACGGCAATACAGCCGCCGCCGTCCTGCACGCCCTCGAGGGTCGCGAGTTCGGGACTGGCAATAGTACCGTTGCCGCTTGAATTGCTCTGCTGTGAACCATATACAACAGCGTCAATGACAGCCCCGCTGGCAGGATCCACCAATGCGATGGAGCCGGCAGTCGCAGAGAGGGCATATCGGTAAGCAAGACCCTCATCGGGCTTTCCCGTAGCATAGAGCCCCTGTGGAGCGGTGCCCAGAGGCAGCACTGCGTCGCCGCTCTCGTGCGCGAAGCGGGTTGCGGGAGTGAAGTCTATGCCTGAGCCAGGGCAAGAGACGTCGACAGCGACGGCGTGGTCACGTTTGAGCGGAGATTCGAGCTCGACGATTCCCTGCTGACGGGGTGTCTCGGGCTGACCGAAACGGCGCACGTAGCGTTCGACGCTTGTGACTACAGTCTTCACGCGGACGATCTCGATGCGGTCGCCTGTGTCGACGGTCAGCTCTGAGCCGGCTTCAAGGTTCGCTGTCTCGTCGAGCAGAAGCTGCGTGTCGCCGGCCATAGCGGCCTGGGAGAGATTGGTCTGGGTCGAAGGCTTGCCTATGCGGGTGATGGTGACGGTCTCATATTCACCTCCGAGGGCTATTCCCATCTTCTGGCCGACTGCAAAACCGGCTGTGCTTGTGACAGGCAGATTGTCCTGACCGGCAGGGAAATCAATGATCGGGCCGGTGGATACAGGGGTGAAGATAGTGGTAGGAGCGGGAAGGACTGCATCGGGATGCTGTTCCAGAAGGAGGAAGGCTCCTGCAGCGAGTTTCGTGCCTTGCGGCAGGGTGAGGGTGCGCACTGAAGCCTGGCCGCTGCGGCGCAGAACCAGCTCTGCTCCCGAGAGATCGACTTCAGCAGGGCTTGCGTTATACAGTTCAATGAAAGGATTGATGTCCTTGCCCTCCATTGCGACTTCGTTGATCTTGACTGCCTCGGCGCTGCGTATGCGGCTGCTGACAGATGCTTCGCCGCCCTTCCAGCTGGCTGAAAAGTCAACCCATCCCGAAGAGCGACCGGCGGGTGCAGTGAGGGTATATGTAGCAGTGAAACGATTGCCGGGGGCTATGTCGGCAGGCTCTCCGCCTGAAATGCTCCATCCTTCAGGAATGGAAGTCTTCAGCACCAGTCCCTTGATGGGCTTGTCGCCGGTGTTCTCTATGAACACGTTGACCTTGGCGCTGCTGCCCGGGGTGAAGGTGGTTATGCGTGACAGGCTGAGCGGATATGCGCGGTACTTCTTTGCGGCAATATTCTTCTGGACTGCCGCGATAGCCTCTTCGGTGGGGTAGCCGACGGTCATCACTCCTTCGAAGAAAGTTCCCGAAGAGCCGTTGCCGTTGTCACCGCCGTTGCCGAGCAGCATTCCGCCCTTCTTGTGCATCGGGTAGTAGGCGTCGCTGCCTTCCTTGCTGTGAGGACGAGGCCCGCTGTAGAAGACGGTCAGGGTGTCGCAGGAAGCGTCAGCTCCGCGCAGGTCCCACTGGTTTCCGCCGCCTCCGTTCATAAATACCGACACGAAACGCCAGTCAGTGATGGACGGAACGTCGTTCTGCTTGGCGCCGTAGCCTGAGAACAGGCCGGCCTCCATATCTGACATAATCCAGGGACCTTCGCCGTTGCCGCGGCCCCAGGCTGTCGAAGTGCCGTAATATGTGGTCTCCATCGTGCCGGTGCCGACGGCGCGGCCGTTGGTGGATGAATTGCCGTAGTCGAAGCAGCAGCCGCTGTCGTAGTGCTGTCCGTCGATTACGTAGTATATTCCTTCGGGTTCGTCGTCGATGGCCAGGCCGCGGGCATTGTTGCAGCGGTAGCCCATTCCGGGCATTATGAATGCGCCGTAGACCTTCTGCCCGTCAAGCAGGGCGGGAGCCATATCGGCGATGGAGCTTGTGTTGAAGTTGCCCTTGTCCGGACCCAGGAAGGTTCCGGGAGGGGCGGGCAGCAAGTCGTTGCCCAGTCCTGACTGGTCGTAAATCACTGAAATGTAGCAGACCGCCCCCTTACAAAAGGCGTCCTGGGCTGCCCCGTCTGCTATGCCGTTGCGCTTGGCATAGATGTCGAGCGTCGCCCCGTCGCTGTCACGGACCACCTGATAGAGCGGGCCGTTGTACTTGGAATAGAGTTGACGGGTGGTGCTGTGTGCAGTGACACAGGGAGTGCCGCCCTTCGCGTATATGTCGCACGGACCTTTGTCGGATCCTGCAAGACCTTTGCAGGCGATGGCAGCTCCAAGGACAGTCAGGCAGACTGCTGCTGCAAAAAAGATTTTTTTCATATCGGTCAGGTTATTTTTCAGGTTTCAGACGGAGGATTCCGATGGAGTTTTCAGGCATCGTGAAGGTAAAACTCTTGCTGACGCTGCCGAGCTTCTTTGTGTGGGGAACTACAAGCTCGCTGTATTTCACGCGGCGGCCGAAGCGGGATGCCATACTCACAAGGGCGGGACGCTCGCCGGTGCGGGGACCCCCGAATGAAGGCGGAGTGGCGTAGTCGGGATGGCTTGAGTAGTAGTTGGCGTCGCCCTGGTTCTTGACCGAAGTGTCGTGAGATGATACGAACTCGAGGGTGGCAGTGTATCTGGTCTTGCTGCCGGTGTTTACGGTGAGCAGCTTGTCGACGGCTTCGGCATTGACGAACTTGATGAAGATCTCGCCTGTGCGCGTGTCGATGGTGGGTGATGTGTAGACATTCTTGTCAGCCTGCTTGCCGTCCATCACGTCAGACATCCTGAAGGCGCGGTTGCCGGCTGCAGAGAACAACTGCTGGTACCAGTAGTTTGTAGAACGCCACATTCCGCGGTTGTCGAACCATATCAGGTTGGAGTTCCATTTGTTGAAGCCTTTCTTGCAGAAGAGAGGGGCGTAGGCTGCCATAACCACCATATCGGAGTTGCGTTCCAGACTGGTCCAATATGCCGCTTCGGACATTGCGGACGAGTATGCGTTGTTGTCGCGGTTGTTCGCGAATTCGCCCACGAACACGCGGGTCGGCTTCTTGCGGTCGTAAGTGTTGCCGTCGGCGCCGCGCACCTTGCCGGGCAGGTAGCGGTCCTGGTTGGTGTAGAACCATTCGTCATTGCGGTAGTAGTGCTCGTCGACTATGGTGTCGGGATATTTCGCGTCGATCTGGCTCATATTCTCGTCAAACTCTTTTCCGCTTGCGGCACTGCCGGCGGTCGATACTATGACGATTTCAGGGTGTTTCTCCTTGATGGCCTTGTACATTATGTCGAAGCGCTCCCAGAACTCGGGGCCCTGGTTCTCGTTGCCGATGCCGAGGTATTTGAGGTTGAAGGGGACGGGGTGGCCGAACTTGGCGCGGAGGGCTCCCCATTCGGTGTCGGTGCCGCCGTTGCAGAACTCTATGAAGTCCAGGGCGTCCTTGACAAAGATATTGTAAAAGCGGTCGCGGTCGGCCTGGGTGTCAAGCGGGGCGATGTACTGGTGGCCTGCAAACTGGCAGGTGACGCCGTTGTTGAGCACCGGCAGCGGTGTGGCACCGAGGCCTTCGGCCATCAGCAGGTACTCATAGAAGCCGATGTACTGGGATGTCCAGTATCCCCAGTGGTTGCGGAAGCCGAGACGCTCCTCTCGCGGGCCCACCGAGTTCTTCCAGAACACCTGTCCGAAGTAGTTGGTGCCTTCGGACGCGCATCCGCCGGGGAAGCGCATAAAGGTGGGGTGGAGGGCCTCAAGAGCCTCAAGCAGGTCTTTGCGGAAGGGGCCGTACTTGCCGCCTTTCCAAAGCTGCGATGCTTCCGGCACGAGGGTTACGAAGTCCAGCCAGAAAGTGCCCGGAGCGTCGGCTACTATGGCCAGACGGCTGTCGACAGAGCGTTCTGCCTTGAGCTGGCCAGTGTACTGCTTCCAGTCGCCGGTCAGGCCGGTGAAACGGACGACATTTGAGTTGGCGTTGCCCTGGGCGTCCTCGAGGAATACTGAGATGGCGCCGCGGTAGCCTGCTCCCTGCAGATAGAGGCCGAGGTCATAGCTGACTCCCTGCACTGCGGGGATTGACGGGGTCTGGGTGTTGTTGGAATATGTCAGGCCGCGTCCTCGTGCGTACGGAGCTATGCCGAAGCCGTTGGCTGCGATGCCGAAGCCTTCGCCGGGCTGCTCGATGTCGAAGCGGACGGAGTATTGCTTGTAGCGGAGTTCGTCGTCATATTTGTCGGCAGGGTCGAAGTCGTACCAGCGCTTGAGATTCTTGACGAGCGGTTTGTCGTCGACTGTGCGGGCCTGGCCCTTTGCACCGTCCTTGCTTACGACGGTCCAGCCGAAGAAGGTGGTGTCTGAGTATGAGAATTCGTTCTTGTCAGGAGCGTCAGGAACGTTGTATGCCTGGAAAGAGTTGTTCTGGATGAGCTGGGCGCTGATGCCGCCGTCCACGCTCTGGTTGATGTCCTCGAAGAATATGCCGGCCAGGGTCGGGCTGATATTGATGCCGAGCTTTTTCGGCTTGAGGGTGAGGGTTCGCGTTTCGGGTTGCTTGAAGCCCTGAAGCTGGAGCATCTTGTCGGCCATACGGTAGCCCATCAGACGCATACCTTCGGTGCTGAAGTGGAACTGGTCGCCGGTGCTCTCGCAGCCGAGGGCCGAGATTACATAACCGTTCGGCATAACTTCCGGCAGGTGGGACAGCACGACATCGTTGAATGCGGCGCAGACTCCGTCGGCTTCCGCATATTTGAGCTCACCGGCCAGCAGCGGAATCTCGGCGGGGTTGAGGCCGAGGTCGGCGCAGAGGTCGTCGTGGATCTTCTTTACTCGGCCGCACCAGGTCGGGTCATCGGGGTTGGATTCGCCCTGATGCAGCAGCATACCTTTGATGACGCCGTATTTCTGGGCCTCGCGGGCGGTTTCCATCAGGCGCTGGTAGGGGTTCATTCCGTACTCCTTGGCCATTCCGATGAGCCAGCTGCGGGAAGGGTCGGCAGCTTCCATCGCCAGATATTCTTCGCAGGCATCCTTGTCCCAAAGCTCGAGTTTCGCTCCAGCTACGGACACATTGATGACGCCGACGCGGTATTGCTGCGGCAGCTCTTCAATCATCTTGCGGCCGAAGAAATCGACCGGACCCATATTGTTGGTCTCGCGGCAGATGGGCGGCACGGCCGTGTACCAGTGGTTGCGTACGCGCTCGAAGCGGGGCATATCCACTGCCGCCATAAACTGGAAGCGCGGGTCGTTGAAATCTTTGTCCTGCTCGGCCGGGCGTGCGCCGGCTTCCATATTGGACTGTCCGAAGCAGAGATAGATGAAGAAGTTGGGGTCAGGCGTCTGAGCCTTGGCCTGCAGACCCAGAAGAAGGGCTGCAAGGATAAGAAGAACTCTTTTGTACATTTTTAACTCGGATTTAAGACAAATGTACTAAATTGGAAATCAAAAAAGGATATGGAGACAGACAGATTTTCTCAAATGACAATGGCCAACGGCCTCTCCATCCCTGTGCCGGGATTCGGGACCTATAAGACTCCCGACGGGGAGATTTGCGTGAATGCGGTGCGGGAGGCCATTGCTGCAGGATACACCCATATCGACACTGCAGCCCTGTACGGCAACGAATGCTCCGTGGGCGAAGGTGTCCGTCAGAGCGGAAAGCCCCGTGAGGAACTTTTCATCACGAGCAAGGTCTGGAACACTGAACGCGGCTACGACAAGACGCTGCGTGCCTTTGAAAAATCGCTCAGGGACCTCGGTATGGACTACCTCGACCTGTATCTGATCCACTGGCCGGCCAACAAGCTCCAGTTCGGGGACAAGGCCGATGCCATAAATGTCGACACCTGGCGCGCGATGGAGAGGCTCCTCGACGAAAAAGTTGTCCGTTCCATCGGCCTGAGCAATTTCTACGCTTCCTATATGGAGCCGGTCCTTGCATCGGCCAATGTGGCGCCGCACGTCAACCAGATAGAATTCCATCCCGGGCTGCTCCAGCAGGAAACTGTCGATGCCTGCCGCCGGCAGGGCATCCTCGTCGAAGCCTGGAGTCCACTGGGCAGGGGCAGGCTGCTGGACAATCCGGTCATAGCCGATATCGCGAGCCGCCACGGCAAGTCAGCCGCCCAGGTCATCCTCCGCTGGGTAATTCAGATGGATGTGCTTCCTCTGGTGAAGTCCGTCCACGCAGAAAGAATCCGCGAAAACTTCGACCTGTTCTCATTCAGCCTTGACGACGACGAAATGTCCCTCATATCGGGACTCCCCGAAGCCCGCTTCGGCTCCCATCCGGATACTGTCGAGTTCTAACAGCAAACTGTCCGGATCTCGGTGAGGTCCGGACAGTTTTTTAGGGTGTAATGAAAGTGGAATCGATTACTGTCTCTTGGTGTAAGTGTAGGTGACTGTCCTTTTGATGAGAGGCTCTTCCTGCAGGATGACGAAGGTATTGTCGGTCAGCTCGAGGACGTCGAAGGTGCCGGAAAGAAGCATACTGTAAGTCAGAAGTTCATCTGTAAGCCAGAGGATCTTCTTGAATGATATCTTCTTCTGTTCGGCGTTGAAGGTGAAGGTCGAACCGTCGACATCTACATCGTCAAGGTCAAGGTCGGTAAAGCTGCCTTTCTTGGCTATGGCGTGGGGAATGGGAAACTCTGCCAGTGCGAGATAAAAGTGGACTTTTGTGTAGTCGTAATCTTTTTTGTCGACGCCTTCCGAGGTCTGGATGGCTTCGGATTTTTGAGTCAATTGCCAGATGCCATAGATGTTTCCGGTCAAATCACCAGTATGGGGAACTCCCTGTTTTTCACACGAAGTGAAGAGGGCTAAGCAGACTATGACTGCCAGTAAGAATGTTTTTTTCATAATAGCAGAAAATTAGTTAAACGGATTTAAGGCTGCAATAGTTGTACCAAAGGTACGAAAAAACAGGCCTTACAGTACTCTGATTTCTTCGGAGGCCTCGGCGAAGGGACCGGGGAGGACGCCGGCTGTCCTGCGGCGGCCGTTGTAGTCGGTGTCGAAGGTGATGGGGCTTCCGTCCGGATTTTCAAAGGGCTGGTCTGGCTCGAAGGCCTTGCCGAGGCTGTCTGTGGACACGATACCGCCCCTGAAAGAACCGATAGCTTCGAACAGGTCGGTCTTGAGGAAGTATCCGCCGTCTTTCTCAGTAAGTTCCACCTTCACCTGCCTGTCGCTGACAAGCTTGTCAGCCTCCTTCTCCCAGCTGCGGGCTCCGCCAAGGTAGACATTGCCGGCTGAGCCGTCGCCTGCGGCAGGTGCATTGATGTCAACGTAAATGGTCATAAGATTATGCTATTTGACAGGTGAATAAAACTTGAAGTCCCACTTGGAGTTGTCGCTGTTGAAGTCGAAGGGCGCGAGGGTGGGGGAGCAGTCTCCGAGAGATACCAGAGCGTACGGCTCGTCGTGCCCGGGGATGGCCTTTGGCATAATGCGGAAGCGGCCGTCGGTGAGCTGGTCGATGCGCCACAGCTGCTCGTCGGCGCCGGTGAATTCAGCAACTGCCTCAACCTCGGCCTTGGCGTTGGCTGCGAGGGCACGCTCAGTGCCTGCGATTACGATCTTGTAGTAGGGGCCTCCGAGATAGCCGCCGGCCTCGGGCACGGGAACGACAGTCCATCTCTGCCAGGGACGGGCCATATAATAGCCGTTCCGCACTTCGATGACGCCTTCCGGCCAGGTGCCGATGACGTCTTTGAGCTTCTGCTCCTCAAGGATGACGTCAGTCTGCCCGTCGCTGCTCCTGCCCAGGCCGCGCATTGCGCCGGGGGCACGCACGAAGTCGACTTCCAGCTCGAGGGCGTAGCCGCTGCGCACGGACTGGATCTCATAGGTTCCCTCGCGGAAAGCCTCGCCTGCCACCGGCCAGCCGTCCTTCCACAGGAGCGGGCGGATGCCGAGCACGCTGCGGCCGCTGCGGTCCATATCAGCTTCCCAATGGAAGGACATCTTCTCGACGCCCTCTTCCTCGACATAGCGGCCGAAATGGCCGGGACCGACGAGGCGGCCTTCGGTAGTTATGACGGACTTGCCGCCGCCCTGTATCATCGAGCGGCCGACATTGTCAATGAATGGTCCTTTGGGATTGCGGGAGCGGCCGACCACGATGTTGTAGGTTGAGTTGACACCGTCGCAGCAGGTGCCGTGGGTGCCGAGCAGGTAGTACCAGCCGTCGCGGTACATCATCGTGGACGCTTCCATATTCCTGCCGACATCGATGGCTTCGTTGCCCTCGACGCGGCGTCCTGTGGCCGGGTCGATCTCGACCTGGCGTATATGGCCGAAATACGTGCCTGCGGTGAGCCACATCCTGCCATCAGGGCCGATGAGCACACCCGGATCGATGGCGTTGAAATCTTCGTCGACGAGCGATTCAAGCACCATCACGGGTTCGGAATATGCGAAATCCGGCGATTCGGGGTCGAGCGTCTTGTTCCACATTGTCATAATCTTGCTGGCGTGGCCGCCGCCCATACCGCCGCCGGTGGTTCCATAGATGACCAGATAGCGGTCGCCAATCTTGATTGCGTCGGGAGCCGCTCCGCCGCCGGGCCTTACGGCTCCGCCGTGCCAGCTCCAGCCGTCCTCGGAGATGAGTCCTCCGCCGCCGGTTCCGAAAGTATAGTATTTGCCGTCGCACTCAACTATCGTGGACGGGTCGTGGATGAAGGGAGAGCCTGTCTGGGCAAATGACAAAGTGCCCGACAGGAGCATTGAAGCCATTATGAGGATCTTTTTCATAGTCGCCGGGGTTTTATCAGTTGCAGGTTATGGTATAGTTCGTGACGGGATTGCCGTGGTCATCGATGAAGCGGGCGCAGAACTCGCTCATTCCCGGGCCGTTCATCGTGGCTCCCCGGAGCACGTTGCGGCCCTTCTTCAGCGTGATGCGGTCCGAAACCGCACTGTCGACGCCCATATGGCGGTCGCCGGCCAGAAGAAGCAGTTCTTCCCCGTTGACCCACCACCTTGCAGCCTTGTTGGAGCCGATGGAGAGCCTGACGTTCTCGATGTCCTCCTCGCAGTTGATCACAGTGACTGTCCAGAAAATGACGCCGTAGCGGTCTTTGCCCAGCCCCGTGGCGAAGCGGAAAAGCTTGACGAAGAAATGGTCGCTGTCGAGGGCGTGCCAGGCAAGGGTGGCCTTGACGAACTTATGCTCGTTCTGTCCGCCGCCGGAAGGCCGCCTTGCGGTGAGGTCCACCGGGGGCTGGTATTCCATCGTAACCTTGACCTTGTCGCCGTCCCTGGGAATGACTGTCAGCTGGTTGGGAAAGTATTCGACGCTGAGGTTTTCACGTGTGTAGGAATCCGTGAACACCCTGTTTGTCGGGTTAGGCTTGCTGATGGGTTCGAGAATCATCCAGCGCCTGATGAAGCCTTCGGCATCAGGAAAGGCGGTCGGCGTGGTCACAGGCGTGAAATAGCCTTTCAAGGCCTCGGCCACATCGACCTTGGCGTTTTTGCTCTGAGCGGCTGCGGTGAAGGGCAGCAGGGCGGACAGAAGCAGCGTCGCAAAAAGTTTGGGGAGGAAGTTCATACAGTCGGTCATTAGTGATACTGGTTCTAACAAATTTAGTCATAAAAAAACAACACGGCAAAGCGGATTATTATTTAACTTTAGCGCCCCAAGCTGATGTATATCCAAATAATAACTTCCAATACTATCCTATGAAAAGACTTTCAATCTTCGCACTCATAGCTTGTGTGGCATTGATGAGTGCCTGCGGCCCCAAGGACCCCGGTCTGAAGGACGCTTACAAGAACTATTTCAAGATCGGTGTGGCTGTCACCGAGCGTAACGTGGCAGACTCCCTCCAGGCAGCCATCATCCTCAAGGAGTTCAACAGCGTCACCGCTGAGAACTGTATGAAACCCGGTGAGATCCATCCCCAGGCCGGTGTATGGAACTTCGAGAAGGCTGATGCCATCGCCAACTTCTGCCGCGAGCACGGCATCAAGATGCGCGGTCACAACCTTGTTTGGCACAGCCAGTTCGCAACCTGGATGTTCACCAAGCACGATGAGAACGGCAACCCTGTCGTCGAGCGTGATGCCAATGGTGACACCGTGTGGGTTGAGAGACCTGCATTCGGCCGTGGCGGTTTCCCCGGCTTCGGCGGTCCGAGACCTAACGGCGGCGCACGCCCCAACGGCGCTCCCGCAGTCCAGATGACCAAGGTTCCCAAATATGTCGCTGCCAGCAAGCAGGAGTTCTATGATTCCCTCAGAGTACATATCAACACCGTCGTGAACCGTTACAAGGACGTCATCTATTGCTGGGACGTTGTCAATGAGGCGATGAGCGATGCCAACAATCCTGACGCACCGTATGAGGATATGTTCCGCAAGTCACAGGCATTCCAGCTCTGCGGCGACGAGTTCATCAAGAACGCCTTCATCTGGGCTCACGAGGCTGACCCCAACGCCGGTCTGTTCTACAACGACTACAGCGCCTGGACTCCTTCCAAGAGAACATACATTTACAAGATGGTCAAGAAACTTCAGGAAGAAGGTGCGCCTATCACCGGCATCGGTATGCAGGGCCACTACAATATCTTCGACAACCCGACCCTCGAGGATTTCGAGACAGCCATCAATATGTATCTCGAGCTTGTAGACGACATCCAGATCACCGAATTTGACATCCGTATCAACGAAGAAGCCGGCGGCGGACTCCAGTTCAGCCGTGGCGAGGGCCAGGTCTATACCGAAGAAATCCAAAAACAGCAGGAAAAGAAATACGCCGATCTCTTCGAGATTATGCGCAAATACAAAAAGAACATCTCTTGCGTAACCTTCTGGAACCTCAGCGACCGTGATTCGTGGCTCGGTGCCAACAACTACCCGCTTCTTTTCGACAGCGAGTACCAGCGCAAGCCCGTATACTACACCGTCCGCGACTTCAAGAAGAACAAATAAGAGCTGCGGCACATAAAAAAGACAGCGGGACAAAAAATGTCTCGCTGTCTTTTTATTTCAAAGGTAGAAATGTCTCTTAGTATTCTTCCTCGTTAAAAAAGAAATCGTCTTTGGTCGGGTAGTCGGGCCAGATATCTTCGATCGAGTCGTAGACTTCGCCGTCATCTTCGAGGTCTGAGAGATTCTCGATTACTTCAAGGGGAGCTCCTGAGCGGGTGGCGTAATCGATAAGTTCATCTTTGGTGGCAGGCCACGGTGCGTCTTCAAGTTTTGAAGCAAGTTCAAGTGTCCAATACATTTCTTTATGCGATTTAGTTATTGTGTTTCAAAAAAGGGCTGCAAAAATATATGAAATTCTATAATACACAATAAAAAAAATCAAAAATGTTACGGCAACCATTTATCCTCTTCGCAACCTGCTGAAACACAGAGGAATCTGGCTAATGTGAAAAGGTAGTCTGAAAGTCTGTTGAGGTAGATCTGGGCCTGGCGGTCGACATCCCTCAACTCGCCTATGGCGATGACGCTGCGTTCGCAGCGCCGGCACACTGTGCGGGCTACGTGGCATTCAGCCGCCTCGAAAGGACCGGCGGGGAGAAGGAATGTTTTCTGAGGAGGCAGCTGGGCTGTCATACGGTCTATCTCGGCTTCCAGGAAGGCGACTTCAGCGTCGTCCAGGGCCTTGAGCTTCGGACAGAATTTTTCAGTGGCCAGGTGGGCCGAGACGTTCATAAGGTTTTCCTGTATCCTGCGAAGCGGGATGTCGGCGGCAACCTTGCTGCGAAGGATGCCCAGGTGGCTGATCAGTTCGTCGATGTCGCCGTAAGCCATTACTCTGGCGCTGGCTTTGCTGACTCTGGTGCCGTCCGCGAGGCTGGTCGTGCCCTTGTCTCCTGTTTTGGTGTAAATGCCCATATCGTAGATGCTAGCTGAATACTAAAATAGCTAATTGTTCAGACAATCGGAAAAATTTAGTAATTTCGCAATGATATGGCATACAAAAAAATAGAAGAGTACGATCCCGAAGTGACTGAGAAGCTCGCAGAGCATTACTCTGAGATACTCAGGCTGCTGGGAGAGGACCCCGACCGCGAAGGCCTGCTCAAGACCCCGGTCAGGGTTGCCAAGTCTATGCAGTTTCTCACCAAAGGCTATGACGAAGACCCTGCAGAAATCCTGCGTTCAGCCCTCTTCAAGGAAGAGTACAAACAGATGGTGGTGGTGAAGGACATCGAGCTTTACTCCATCTGCGAGCACCATATGCTTCCGTTCTACGGCAAATGCCACGTGGCATACATCCCCAACGGATATATCACCGGCCTGAGCAAGGTTGCCCGCGTGGTGGAGACTTTCGCCCGCCGGCTGCAGGTGCAGGAGCGCCTGACCGTGCAGATAAGGGATTGCATACAGCAGACCCTTAATCCGCTCGGAGTGGCTGTGGTGATCGAGGCTGCGCATATGTGTATGCAGATCCGCGGTGTCCAAAAGCAGCATTCCGTAACCACGACTTCCGCATTCACCGGCATATTCTTGAAATCAGAAAAGACCAGGGCAGAATTCCTGACCCTTATAGGCAAATAGGCTATGAACATCACAATTGCAGGAGCCGGAGAAGTGGGCTGCCATCTGGCGAAGATGCTGGCGGGCGAGAACCACAACCTGACCATAATAGACAGCGACCCTGACCGCCTCACCGCGATCAGCGACGAGGCCGATGTCGTGACCATCCTTGGCAATCCCACATCCATCGATACCCTTGAAAGGGCGGGGGCCAAGACTGCGGACCTTTTCGTGTCCGTCTTCCCGGACTCCGACCAGTATGTGAACATAGTGTCGGCTTTGCTGGCCAAGCAGATGGGGGCCGCCAAAGTCACTGCCCGCATCAACAACGCCGAGTATCTAAGCCACGAGAACAAGCTGCTCTTCACCGACCTCGGCATTGACCTGCTGTTCTATCCCGAGAAAATAGCGGCCACCGAAATCCTCGAGCTCATCAAGCAGGCAGAAACATCGGAATTCGCCGAATTCGCCCACGGCAAGCTTCAGCTGATAGTCTTCAGACTTGAAGAATACGCTCCCCTCATCGACAAGACCATCCTCGAATATGTGACAGACAAGGACTACCCTCCCTTCAGGATTGTGGCAGTCTCAAGAGGCGACCAGACCATCATTCCCAACGGAGAGACCCGCTTCCGTCTCCACGACCAGGTGTTCGTAGTCACGAAGAAAGAAAATATCGACCTTGCCAGAGGCATTGCCGGCAAAGTTGATTTCCGCATCAGGCGTCTGGCAATCCTGGGCGGCGGCCGGATATCGGAGATGGTGGCCGAGAAAGCCGAGAATTTTACCGACGAGGTGATGATAATCGAGAGCGACAAAGCCCGCTGCAAGGAGCTGTCCGCAAAACTGAACAAGACCCTGGTCATCCACAACAGCACCAGGACCGGCAATTTCTTCAGCGACGAGAATATCCAGGACTATGACGCATTCCTTGCCCTGACTCCGAATTCCGAAGCGAACATACTCGCCTGCGCCTCAGCCAAGAGACTGGGCGTTATGAAGACCATAGCCGAGGTGGAGAACCTCGAATACATCCGTCTGGCAGAGGAGATGGGAGTGGATGCCGTGGTCAACAAGAAACTCATCACTGCCGGGCGCATATTCCGCTTCACGCTCAGCAATAAAGTGCGCACCATCAAGTGCCTGTCCGGCTCTAACGCCGAAATACTCGAGTATCTTGCCAACCCCGGCAGCCCCATTACAAAGAAACCTCTCAAGGACGTCAATTTCCCTGAAGGTGCAATCATCGGCGGAGTAATCCGCGGAAGCGAATCGATGATAGCAGTCGGCTCGACTCAGATCAATGCCTACGACAGGGTGGCGGTGTTCGCCCTGCCTTCGGCCCTCAAGGATGTCGACAAGTTTTTCTTGTAGGCAGCAGCCGTGATTCCGTATTTTTTCTTGATGGAATCGTTGAGTGAGTGGTAGGAACCGAATCCGCAGCGTTCGGCCAGTTCCGACACTCGGACGTGTCTGGTATCCTTGAGACAGACTTCCTCCATAAAACATTTCAATCTGAAGGAATTGATGTAGTCGCACCACTTGCCCCGCCTGCAGAACGACATTGCAGCGCCCAGGTAGGTCCTGTTCGTGCCCAGCTGCACGGCAAGGTCCTCCTTGGTGAAATTGCGGTCCAGGTACAGCTTCTTCCGGCAGATTATCTCATCGGCCTGAGCCATAAGTTCGCGATACCTGTCATTTCTCCGCTTTTCTCGTCTTTTTGCCCGCATTAACCATTTCATTTCTCATCTCATTCTTGTATTTCTTGCACCATTCGCCAGGCGTCATACCGGTATACCGTGTAAAGGCGGTATTGAAGGTTGTCATTGATTGGAATCCTGACCTGCCGGCCATAGTCGTAATGTCGATGTCCGGCTCCTTGACGAAAGAGTCCATTGCGTCGCGCACCCGGTACCAGTTTATAAACTGGCTGAAATTCTTCTTGAAATAAGAATTGATGATGCGCGACAGGTAGGCCTTGTTGGTTTGCAAGTCGTCCGCGATATCCACGATCTTGACATTGGGTTTGAGATAGGGTTTTTCTTTCTCGAGATACTCCATCAGTCTGTCGCAGATGACCTGATGATTGTCACAAATGGTGTTGACAGCCCCGTCGATGTCTGCGTCCGCAACCAGGTCGGGACTAAGATAGGGTTTGACAGGGGCCTGGACCTCAGGCTCTTTGTGATTGCGTGTGCGTCGGAACAGGTAGACGCAGAGAACAGCAAGGACTGCAGTAAGCAGCGATGCTGCAATGAAAAGAAATTGGATCATAGCTTGAATTTTTGGTGGAAATTACAAAGCAATAAGCAGCCAAAAATTCAAGATTGCAATGTCAGGTACTGATTTTTCCAAATACAAGAATGGAAAAACGAATATTATTTTTCGAATCAATTCAGGAAGTTATCCAAAATTGTCTGGATGGCAGTCAGGATAGCGCTGTAGTCGGGCAGCCCCTGAATGGCGGTGAGAATGCCCGAAAGGACTGTGGGCAGATCCACACTTACATTTGTCGACAGGGTGCCGATGGCAGTCGATACATTGTCGATTACATTCGAGAGGCCGTCTTTCATATCGCCCAGTTGTGTCTTCAAGTTATCGAGCGCCGTCTGGACGAGGCCCAGGGCAGTCTGATCATCTATGAAACCGTTGCTCAAGGCAGTTTCGATGGTTGCGAGTTTGGTCTCCAAACTGGTTGCCGGACTCGTTACAGCTGCCTTTAAGGCAGTCAGTTTTGTAGCCATCGTGCCATCCAGTGTGGTAATAGCCAGCTCGATCAAGTCCAGTTCATCTTTCAGATGGGTTTCATCCGTTGAGATATCATCCAAGGCAACCTCGATCAACGCCAGTTTCGTCTCCAGGCCCGAGGTCCGGCTGGTGATGGCAGACCGGACGGCATCCAGTTTCTGTGCCAACGAGCCGTTCAGCGAAGAAACGGCCTTATTCAGCAGTTCCAACTGCTTCCGGTTGTCGGCAAAACCACCCGCGACGGCGGCTTCCGCCAATGCAACTTTGGTCGACAGGGCCGTTGCCTGATTGTCCATAGCTGTCTCGATGGCTGCCAGCCTCTCGTCCAGCGCGCCGCCCAGCGAAGATAAGGCATCAATGGCCAGAGCCTGCGCCGCAGCACTGTCGGCAAAACCATTTTCAACAGCTGCGTCAATAAGGCCCAACTTGGTCTCCAGGCTGGTGGTTCCGGTTTTCACAGCTTCTTCGATGGCCGCCAGCTTTTCGTCCAGCGAACCGTCCAGCGAGGCAATTGCCTGCTGCAACAACTCCTGGCGTGCGCGGTCGTCGGCAAAACCACTTTCAACGGCAGCATCGATAAGGCCCAGTTTGGTTTCCAGGCTCATCGTTCCTGCCTTCACGGCAGCTTCGACTGCCGCCAGTTTCTCGTCCAGCGAGCCGCCCAATGCCTCCAGTGCCTGCCGGATCTGTTCAATCGCCGACTGGTTGTCCGCAAGCCCCTGGCTCAGCAGGGAATCGATGTGCGACATCTGCTCAGACAGGGTGCGGCTCGACTGCTTGATCGTCGAAAGGACTTCGCTGTAATCTGATCCAAGAGTTATGCGAAGATCCTCCTGCCCGTTCTCGCAGCCACACGGGACCAGCAGGATAATGCCGGTAAGCAAGAGGGCGGATATGCTTGTCTTTTTTATGTCTTTCATAGGAATGTCAGTTCACAATCGTTACTACCAAACTATACGAGAAGGATAACGCCAGTATCTTGAACTGAGGATCGGTCTCAGTGGGGAAGGTCCACAGGTCGTAATGGGCTGTCAAGGCGAATTTTGCTCCGGGCACAGGATCTGCCTGGAACTTCACGGCCAATTTCAGCGTTTCCGGCAGCAGCTGGGCCGACATCTTAAAATAAGGGCCCTCAAGGTCTCCATATTGTTCCTGCAGAATAAAACGGCCCTCCAGCCACTCTCTCCGCAAACCCAGTAAAGAGAGCAGGCTTCTGATATCGACGACCGCAGTATTGTCGCCCTGGATATCGTTAACCCCGACAATGGCACTTTCAGGGAACATATTTGCATTGTACCAAGCGATCTGGTAAGGATTGATCGTATCCTTGACATTCCAGTGGTCTGTCAGGACCAGATACCCAAGCAGACCCTCGTGCCTGACACCGCTGGAATCCAAGTAATTCTGCCACAATTTCCTGCCGTCGGACTGACTCTTGCCTGGCCAGAGCTTGGGAAAGGTGACGCCAGCCGAATCCGGTGTGAAGACAATCATCCTTTTGTCCTTATCCAAATTGATGAAAGCAGGTGCCATCAGGTAGTTTAACGGAAAGAACTGCACAGAATCAATGAATGCGGCTGTATACGTGCGGGTATCCGACCCGTCTTGCGTCTCGAATTCCCCGCTGTCGAGCGAAGCATAGATGTTATTGAATACGCCGATTCCTTTCTTTTTGTGTACTTTTATGTACTGGCCTGCAGGATACTGCCAGAATCTGATGCCCTTCAAGGCTTTAGGCATCATCACAAGATCAAAAGGTTCCGTGGTGATATATTTCGTTTTCTGCGAGTTTACATATGCAGCAGAAAGAGCCACTGTAGCCTCGTCCCAGACAACATAAGGGCATTGGCAGGATATGTTGACGGCATACTTTCCTTCGACCGAAGGATCGGCAGTCAACGAGAGGGAATACAGGATGGACGATGCATCGCCCTGGGCATTATTGCCCCAGGTCGGGAAGAACTGCTTCCTCGAAAGAATGTCCAGCTTCAGCATCGCTTCGTCGATGACCGTATTCGCCGGATCGACCTGGATTTCGGCTTTCCATAAACCGCCGGCTGCCGTCGTGAGTGTCGGTTCTCCTACATACTTCAGGCGGAACGGGACAATTGTTTGTTCCAGTTCGGTGAGCGCTTGCTGGATTGCGGCCATTGCCGTGCCGTAGTCCGGCAGTCCCTGAATGGCGGTGTATATGTCCGAAATGGCTGTGGATAAGTCCACGTTAATATTTGTCTCCAGGGCGCCGAGGGCTGTCGAAACGTCGTCGATAGCTTTCGAGAGTCCGTCATCCGCATCGCCCAGTTGTTTCTTAAGAGCATCGAGCGCCGTTTGCACCAGGCCCAAGGCCGTCATCTCGTCGGTAAAACCATTGGTGAGGGCTGTTTCGATGAGGGCCAGTTTCGTTTCCAGGCTAGTCGTCTGGCTGTTGACCGCTGTTTTGATGGCGGCCAGTTTCGTATCCAGCGTTCCACCAAGGGAAGAGATTGCCTGCAAGACCAGATCGATCTCCGAATTCTTCATACTATCCTCAAGGTTCTCCATTGCTGTTTCGATGAGGCCCAGTTTCGTTTCCAGGCTAGTCGTCTGGCTGTTGACAGCCGATGCGATGGCCGCCAGTTTATCTTCGAGCGGGCCACCCAGCGAATCAAGAGCCTTCTTGATCAATGCCTGCCGGGCCGACGCTTCTGTAAAACCTCCCTTTACGGCCGTTTCTATCAAAGCCATTTTGGCCGAAAGAGCCGTGGATGTATCTCCGATGGCGGTTTCGATGGCGGTCTGTTTCTCGTCCACTGCACCCTCGAGCGAGTCGATTGCTTCCATAATCAGCGCCTGTGCAGCGGCGCCGTCTGCAAAGCCTTCCAGGACTGCTGCTTCAATGAGGTTGAGTTTTGTCGAGAAGCTCATTTCCTGCGCCTTCACCGCCGATTCAATCGTTGCGAGTTTCTCATCGAGCGTCCCGGCCAGCGAAGAAATGGCCTGCTGCAGCAGAGCCAGCTGCGCCTGGGTGTCGGCAAAGCCGCTGTTCACGGCTGCCTCGATGAGCGCCAGTTTCGTTTCCAGACTAGATGTCTGGGACTTGACCGCCGCAGAGATGGCGTCCAGTTTCTCTTCCAGCGTGCCGCTCATAGAAGCAACGGCCTGCTGTAGCATTTTGACTGCCGTCTGGTTGTCAGCCAGGCCGTCGCGCTGCGACGCCTCGATCAGTGCCACCTTGTCGGCCAGCGGCTGGCTCGACTGGCTGATGGCCTCGAGAACGCCCCGGTAGTCCGACTGCAATGAGATTCTGATCGGCGAGACGTCGTTCTTGCAAGCAACCAGCGCCAGGGATACCGCCCAGACGAGGAACCACCTGTTTCGAATGTGTTTCATAGGTCTAGTCGGTTATGTTCAGCGTGATACAGTAGTCCAGCAGCACTTGCGTCGGAGCGAAGGAAGGGGTGTTGTCGACTTCCTTTTTCAGGTCTTCGAGGATTTTCTTGATATCAGCCAGGGCCTGGCTGTAGTCGGTCTGGCCTTGCACGGCGGCGAGGATCTGTGCCAGGACCTGGGCGATCTGTCCCGTGCTGAGTGTTGTCGAGAGGGCGCCAAGATCGGTTATCAAACCGCTTATGTCGGTAGAGAGCGCATCATCCATATCTTTCACCTGCTTCTTCAGCGCACTCAGCGCGGTCTGCAGAAGGCCGATGGCTGTCTGCCCATCGGCAAAGCCGTTTGTGATGGCCGTCTCGATGAGGGAGATCTTCGTCGACAGACTCGTCGACTGGTTATCCAGTGCCGATGAGATGTCCGACAGCTTCTGGTCGACTGTGCCGCTCAGAGAGGATAGCGCCTGTTGGATCAGTGTTACTTTCGTTTCGGTTCCGATCTGTCCGATTGCAGTCACAGCCGCATCGATCAGTGCCATTTTCGCATCCAGGCTCGTGGTCTGGCTGGCCAGGGCCGATCTGATGGCGGCCAGTTTATTGTCCACAGTCCCGCCGAGAGAATTGACTGCTGTCTGAATCAGTGACCGTTGCGTGGAATCAGCGGCAAATCCTTCCTTGACTGCCGTTTCAATCAATGCCATCCGGGCCGAAAGGGCCGTTGTCTGATTGCTGATGGCGGCTTCGATGGCCGAGAGCTTTTCGTCGAGAGTGCCGTCAATCGAAGCGATCGCTTCCAGCATCAATGTCTGGGCTGCGGCGCTGTCGGCAAAGCCTTCCGTCACTGCTGCTTCAATCAGGCCAATCTTCGTTTCAAGGCTCGATGCCTGGGATTTGACAGCTGCTTCAATCAGGGCGATTCTCTCTTCCGCCGAACCGCTCAGCGAAGCGATGGCCTGCTGCAGCAGTTCTTGTTGCGCCTGGCTGTCGGCAAAGCCGTTGCTGACAGCAGCTTCTACCAGCGCGAGTTTCGTCTCAAGGCTTGTGGTCTGGGCTTTCACCGCTGCTTCGACGGCCGCCAGTTTTTCCTCAATGGAGCCGCTCAGCGAGGCTACAGCCTGACGGATCTGGTCCATTGCGGCCAGGTTGTCGGCCAGTCCCTGTTGCAGCGACGCTTCAATCAGCGCCAATTTGTCGGAGAGTGACTTGTTTGTGCTGTTGATGGCCGCGATGATTTCGCTGAAATCAGTCTCCAGCATAATATCCATATCCGGATGCCGGTTCTCGCACGAGGAGAACGCCAGTGGAGCCAGAAGCAAGAATGCCAGCACTCTGCTGCGCCGAATGCCTCTGTCCTTGGTCTCTTTCATAGGTTTAAATGTTTAATTCATCAGTTGGAAGCAAAGTCCCACGGTGGCATAGGCCTGGCCTTTCGGCGAGAGTTCCTGCTTGCCTGCCAGGACAAAACGGTAGCCGCCGCTGAGGCGCAGCGCTACCTGAGGGAGAATTACGTATTCCAGCGACAGAGTGGCCGGGATACAGGGTACGACATACCGGTGGCTTTCGTTGCGGCCCGTCACGTGGACCGTGTTGCCGGTTTTGTCGGGTTTGAAAGTGTTGCTCACGCCGATGGTGTAGCTGTTGCCCCCTGCAAACAGGCAGGCGACTCCGGTTCCCACATAGAGAGACAGGGGCTTTTCTTCGCCTCTGAGCCCCAGCAGGTTCAGCTCTCCGGTCAGCCCGACGCCGTGGAAGTTGGTCTTGAAGTCGCGATAGACGTCGCCCTTCACACCGCCGTCAGGTTGTGGCAGCAGGCTGGCATTGGTTTGTTCCCGCAGCATCCGGGTATAGAAATAGTCGAGCCCCAGACGGCAGGTGGGGTTGAAGTTGAAGGAAAGACCCGCGCCGACCTGAGGCTGGGTAGCCGTTATCGCTTTGGCGCTGGTTCCTTCGATGCCACCGCCTTGAATCCACGAAGCGCCTCCGTCGAGACGAAGGCTGAGCGATCCCTGTGCCCACAGAACCGTCGGGAGGGACAGCAATAACGCAAGTATTATCTTTTTCATACTGAAATATATGCAGTAAAGTTAAGATATACTTATAAATAAAAGTCAATATGCGTCAAAAAAAATGCATATTGAAACATTTTGCCAAATAAGACAGACCGGGAAGGAAATATTATTTTTTAATCTGTTCGAATCCCTTTCCGAAAACGCCGCTGACGTTGCCTACGGACACAAAAGCAGTGTCGTCGACTTTCTTGATGATCCTCAGAATCTGACTGGATTCTTGCTTGCGGGCGACGACTGTAACGATTTCACTTTCCGTGTGAGTGTACCAGCCTTCGCTGTGGATGGCGGTAACCCCGCGGTGGGCTTCCTTCGTTATGGCGTCGGCGATCTCGGCGTATTTCCTCGAGAAGACCATAATCTGGACGCACTGCTTGTTGCCGTTGAGGAACAGGTCGAGGGTATAACTGAAGACAGCTGATGTGACAAAGCCGTAGATGACGGTGGCCAGGCGGGTGCCGAAGCTGCCGGCGGAAGGAATCAGCAGAGTGGACGAAATAATGAGCACATCGAGGGTGACGATGATGCTGCCGGGAGAAATGCTTCTGTATTTGTTGATGATCAGGGCGATGATGTCGGTGCCGCCGCTGCTGCCTCCCTGGGTGAAAGTGATGGCGATCCCGAGGCCGGAGAGGGCTCCGCCGAAGAGGGCGCAGGTCAGCCTTCCGTTCTCGTGGGCGAATTCATTGATGAAGTCGGAAGGGATGATGTCGGGGATGACACGGAACAGGAGGGTGGTTACTATGACGGCGAAGACGGTCTTGGCGCCGAAACTCTTGCCGAGGATTTTCAAGGCGATGACAAGCAGGACTGCATTGACCAGGAAATAGGTGTAGCTGATCTTGAAGCCAGTGGCGTACTGGATGATGGCACCCATACCGGAAACGCCGCCGCCGACCATATTGTTCGGAAGCAGGAACACGCTCCACGCGGACACGTACAGCAGCAGTCCGAGGCTGATGATCGCGTACTCCTTAATTATCGTCCAGAAACCACCTTTACTCAGCATACTACGTTGATGATCTTAGAAGGAACTACGATGATTTTCTTGATGGACCCACCGTTGAGGTATTTGGCAGTCCTTTCGTCAGCGCGGACTGCATCGGCTGTCTCCTGCTGTGAAAGGCTTTTCGCCAGGGTGATCTTGAAGCGCAGCTTTCCGTTGAACGAAACCGGATACTCGAAGGAATCTTCGGCGGTGTATGCGGCATTGAACTCGGGGAAGCTTGCATAGGTGATAGTTTCGTCGTGGCCGAGGAGGCTCCACAGCTCTTCTGCGATATGAGGTGCGAACGGAGAGATGAGGATCACCAGCGGTTCGAGGATCTCCTTCTTGTTGCAGCCGAGGGCGGACAGGTCGTTGACGGTAATCATAAAGGCGCTCACGGTCGTGTTGAAAGAGAAATGCTCGATGTCGTAGGACTCTTTTTCGATGAGTTTGTGAAGGGTCTTGAGCTCTGCCGGAGTGGCTTTGCCGTCGCTGACGCAGAAGTTGCCTTCTTCATCGAGGAACATACGGTAGAACTTGCGCAGGAAGCGATGGACTCCGTCGATGCCCTTGGTGTCCCAGGGTTTGCTCTGCTCGAGCGGGCCGAGGAACATCTCGTAGAGACGGAGGGTGTCGGCGCCGTAGTCGGCGCATATCTTGTCGGGATTGACGACGTTGTACATCGACTTGCTCATCTTCTCGACAGCGTAGCCGCAGACATATTCACCGTCTTCAAGGATGAATTCTGCGGAAGCGTAGTCGGGGCTCCAGGCCTTGAAGGCCTCGAGGTCCAGACGGTCGTTGTGGACGATATTGACGTCGACGTGGATCTCGGTCGTGTCGTAATTGTCCTTGAGACCGCAGGATACGAAGGTGTTGGTGCCTTTGATGCGGTATACGAAATTGCTTCGGCCCTGGATCATACCCTGGTTTATGAGTTTCTTGAAAGGCTCCTGCTCGCAAACGTAACCCAGGTCGTAGAGGAACTTGTTCCAGAAGCGGGAATAGATGAGGTGTCCGGTGGCGTGCTCGGTGCCGCCGATGTAGAGGTCTACGTTGCGCCAGTACTCGTCAGCTTCGCGGCTTACGAGGGCTTCGTCGTTGCGGGGATCCATATAGCGCAGGTAGTATGCGCTGCTGCCTGCGAAGCCGGGCATTGTGCTCTTCTCGATGGGCCAGCCTTCGTATGTCCAGTCTTTAGCCCTGGCGAGCGGCGGTTCGCCGGTCTCCGTGGGCTTGAATTCGTCAATGGTGGGGAGCTCCAGCGGAAGCTTGTCCATAGGCATAGGGTATGCGGTGCCTTCCTTGAAATAGATGGGGAAGGGCTCACCCCAGTAGCGCTGGCGTGAGAAGATGGCATCACGCAGGCGGTAATTGATCTTGCGTTTGCCGATGCCCTTGCTTTCGACGTAGTCGATGGCTGCAGGAATGGCCTGCTGTACTGTCAGTCCGTTGAGAAAGCCTGAGTTGCACATTATGCCTTCCTTGGCGTCGAAGCTTTCCTGGCTTACGTCGCAGCCCTCGATGAGAGGGATGATGGGGAGATTGAACTCGCGTGCGAAGACATAGTCGCGGCTGTCGTGAGCCGGAACGGCCATAATGGCGCCGGTACCGTAGCCTGCCAGCACATATTCTGAAATCCACACGGGAACTTTGTCGCCGGTGAGGGGGTTGACTGCGTAAGAACCGCTGAAGACGCCGGTGACGTGACGGGTCTCGGCGATGCGCTCCCTCTCGGTCTTCTTCTTCGCTGCGGTCAGATATGCCTCCACGGCTTCTTTCTGTTCGGGGGTGGTGAGTTTTTCAACCCAGTCGCTCTCGGGAGCCAGCACCATAAAGGTGACTCCGAAGATGGTGTCGGCGCGGGTGGTGAAGATCACCATATCATATTCCTTGTCGCCGTTGAATACCTTGAAGGTCATCTCGGCACCTTGCGAACGGCCGATCCAGTTGCGCTGCATCTCCTTGAGGGAATCTGTCCAGTCGAGGCTGTCGAGGCCGGAGAGCAGCCTTTCGGCATAGGCGCTGACGCGCAGCTGCCACTGCTTCATCTTCTTCTGCTCTACCGGGAAGCCGCCTCTCACTGAGAGACCTTCCTTCACCTCATCGTTGGCCAGCACTGTGCCGAGCTTGGGGCACCAGTTGACAGTGGTTTCGCCCTGATAGGCTATCCTGTACTGCATCAGCACCTCTTGCCTGCGGGTTTCGCTCATCGCTTTCCATTCTTCGGCGCTGAAATCTGCAACAGCTCCGCAAGCAGCGTTGACGGCCTTGCTGCCGCCTTTTTCGAATGCTGCCACGAGGGTTGCTATGGGCATAGCCTTGTCCTGGTCCTTGTCATACCAGCTGTCGAACATCTTCAGGAAGGCCCACTGCGTCCATTTGTAGTAGCCGGGGTCGCAGGTGCGGACCTCGCGCTCCCAGTCGTACGAAAAGCCGATCTTGTCCATCTGCTGGCGGTAGCGGGCGATGTTGTTTTCGGTAGTCGTGGCCGGGTGCTGACCGGTCTGGATGGCGTACTGCTCCGCGGGCAGGCCGAAAGCGTCGTAGCCCATCGGATGGAGGACGTTGAAGCCCTTCAGCCTTTTATAGCGGCTGTAGATATCGCTGGCGATGTAGCCCAGAGGATGACCGACGTGCAGGCCGGCGCCGCTGGGGTAGGGGAACATATCCAGGACGTAGTATTTGGGTTTTGAAGAGTCGTTTCTGGTTTGAAAAGTGTGGTTGTCAGCCCAATATTGCTGCCATTTCTTTTCGATCTGAGCGAAATTGTATTCCATTTGCGGATTTTGAAAATATATCGCGCAAATATATAAAAATCGGTGACAAACCTTAACGTTTGATGTTGAAACTGCCGCCTTTCTGCAGACGGAATTCAACCGGCACCGTTATGCGGCAGCGGACTTTCTTGCGTCCTATCTCTGCGGGCGTCCATTTGGGAGAGGCGGCGATGACTTTCACGGCCTCGGCGTCGAGGAGTTCGTCGACTCCTTTTTCGACAGTTACACTTGTGACCCTGCCGTCCTTCTCGATGATGAACGACACGTTCACCGTGCCCTGGATGCCTTTGTCAACTGCGCTTTGCGGGTACTTGACATAAGTGTAGACCCAGGCGTCCATAAAGTGCTTAAGGTCCGAATGGAAGAACTGCGGCTGCTTGTCGCAGTCGGTCATTGAATATGCGTATTCGTCGCTGTCGGACGTTTTTGCGCTCTGCGACGGGAAGAGCAGGTCCTTTGCAGCCATAGACTTGAGGAAGGTGGCGATGTAGTGGGTCTGGGCTGCCAGTTTGTTGTAAAGCACGAGCTGCGGCACGTCACGGGAGGTCCTGTACTCCCTGCTCCTTCCGGTGGAGAAGGTCAGAGTGGGGATGTCTTCCATACTGAAAGCCAGATGGTCGGAAGAGAACACCTCGCCGTTGTGCAGACCGGGCTTCGTCGTGACCGATTCGTTGTCGGTGACGTAGGTGGTCATCGAGGCCAGGTCGCTGCGCGGGATGACTGAATATATCTCGAAGGGGTTCTCGGCGGAGCCGCGTCCCAGCATATCCAGATTGACCATCAGCTTGACGTTGGAAATGTCGCTGAATTCTCCTCCCGAAGCGAAGAAGCGCGCACCGGCGTACTGCTCCTCACCGGCGCCGAAGCCGACGAAGATGACCGAGCGGCGCAGGAAAAGAGCGTTGCCGCTGAGGATCTTTGCCGCCTCGATTAGCGCCGCGACACCGGAGGCGTTGGCATCGGCGCCACGGTAGACACCGGTCATCTGCTGCCCGTCGACGGTGACAGGGTAGGTGCCGAGATGGTCGATATGTGCCCCTACCACTATATATTCTTCCCTGAGGTCGCTGTCATATCCCTGCAGGATGCCGGCGACGTTGCACGAGCGCAGCGTGTCGCCGTCCTCGATGATGAGGAAACTGTCTCCTTCGCGGCCGGTCAGCATCGTGACACCGGCCTGTTCCAGCTGGTCATAGAGATATGCGGCTGCTTTCGCCTCGCCTTCGCTGCCGGCCTTGCGGCCGAGCAGTTCGTCGGAACTGAGATATTCCACGTGCCGTCTGAGGTCCGCAGTGAAATCCTGGGCGGACACTGCGACGGACATCAGGACAAATAAAAGTAGTGTGAGCGGTCTTTTCATACGGAACGGCAGAAGCGTTCAAAGATAATACCAAAAAACAAAAAGAGAGCCAACCGGGCTCTCTTCTCATTTTACACAAGGGTACTAAGATTATTTCTTAGCTGCGTCGAGAGATACTTTCCTGAACTCTTTCATCAGTTTAGAGATTTCCAGCGCATTTTTGCGGGCACGAGTACCAGCGGCTTTGTTACCTTTGACAGCCTGTGCGTCGGCATTTTTAACGAAAGCGTCGATCTCAGCTTTGATTTGTGCAAGGAGTTTGTCCATAGTGTTAATTTTTAGGTTGTTGTGATTATTTACTAAGCGAATTTAACTATAGAAATTCAATTATCCAAAAATTCTTTAAAAATGCCGTAATCGCGTGCTCTGACTTCTTCCTCAAGACCGGCATTCCGCTTGTCTACAGTTGATTTGACAGATGTTTGGACTGCTTTGGACCTGGGCGGGAGCGGAGGATAGCTGCCGTTCACTATATGGTAGAGGCAGGCGGCGATATTGTCTTCTTCGGGGCCGAAATCGTGATAAAGGTCGTCGGGCCGCAGACCGGCGACAGGCTTGAGACCGTCATCGGGAATGGCCTGTCCGCTGCCGTTGAGATTATAGAAACAAATGGGCAGGAAGGCGTATTCGAGAGAGCTGTAATTACCTTTGCCGTATTCATTCTGGTATCTGTCCCCGTCGGGATAGAATAACACATACATCCCGTTGGGCTTGCCGTATGTCGTGTCACCTACGTGCTCCACGTTCATCAGCGGCTTGAGACCGTTGATGAGCATTTCGCTGGCCGACGCCGTGCCGTGGCCGGTTATGACGTACAGCCTGTCAAGGTCGAGCGAAAGGACGTTGCCGGATCTGTCCTTTATGCGGGATACCTCGTATTTGTTGTCGTATTTGCTCAGGTTGGAGTTGTGGACTCTCGAACTGTAGACTTTACCCATAGCCGATGCAGGCGCCAGGTAGTTGATGAGGGTGTCGCTGGCCCGGGAATCGCCGCCGCCGTTATATCTCAGGTCGAGGATCAGTTTCTTCACTCCGGCTGAGCGGAAGACCTGCATGCTTTCCTTGACGTCGTCGATCATCGGCTTGCCGTTGACATCGCGTCCCGACTGGAAGCCGAGGTAGTGGAAATAACCGACTTTCTCCGTCAGACCGGGCCAGTCCTCCGAGTCGAACACCCTTGTGATGAGGCCGGGACGCATATTGACCATTGTGGCGGCCGTTATCTGCATCTCCCTGGCCTTCCCCTCAAGGTCCCTGAAGACAAAGGTCTGCGGAGTGGAGGTCGGAGGTTTGAAGAACGTTTCTTCGAACTTGCCGCTGTTGACGAGTTCGTCCTTGCTCTTGCCGTTTATGTATTCGATGGTCCATCCTCTCGTGACCCCTGCCTTGTCGAATGGCGAGCCGGGGATGACATACCTCACTTTTACGTCGTAATCATTATAGTATTTGAGCGGCTGGCTCAGCGTTGCGCCATAGGTGCCGTACACCGTGCCCTGTTCTTCGGCGGCATACTCCTCGCCGGTCTCCATCCAGCTCCAGCGGTCCTTTGCCGCGAGCAGTCCGTTGAAGAAATTCTCGACGGAGACGCCTGATTTGTAGTTGGCGCTCGCGGGAACCTCCTCGAACCAATAGTAATACCACTGCATCTCCTCGTGGATGTATCGCTTCGCACCCTGTGGCGTGGGAGTGTCGGGATCCGAGGGAATGCAGCTGCACAGCAGTGACGTCAGCAGCGCCAGAACAGGTAACAGTTTATTTTTCATCGTCGAATTCAAGCAGGTAGACGACCTCGGAATCTTTCTGGAAATAGTACTGTTCCCTCGCGAACATTTCGAGGGTGTCGGCATTCGAGGTCAGCTGGTTGATTTTTTCAGTGGTGGCGTCTGTCGCATTGCGGTAGTACAGCTTCTGCCGGTTCTGGTCGGATATGGTGGAAAGGCTTCTGAAAAGCACGATGGAATTGTTGCGGTCGACGAAACCTATGATGACGAGGAATATGATGGTGGCTATGACATACTTGCTCAGTACTATCTTCCACACGAGGCTCTTCTGCTTGAGGGCCGCGATCTTATCCTTTATGTTAGCGAACAGTGCCATCCGGGCGGGTTGTTTCAGGTCGTAAAGTTAAAGCAAAAATTGTATATTTGCTCAAAATTGCAATCAAGCAGGTATTATGTTCAAATCAGGTAATTTCAAATACTATTTCCCCACTCTCAGCGAGAGCTGGGTGCTCGTGCTCATATTTGTATTACTCGGCAGCCTCGTCGGAGGCGTCGGGACTCTGCTCGTGAGGAACACGCCGATAGTTACTTCCATTTCCTACATTTTAACGATGATCCCGCCTTTCTGGTACATTGCGGCCAAGGCTAAGAAAAACGCCAACCCTGTGCTGGATGTTCCGAAATATGTCAAGATAAACAAGCCGCATTTCGGCAAGATGGGTGTCTTTCCCTTTTTCGTGGTGCTGGCTCTGGCTGTGTGGGCCCTCGGCATTGTGACTGAACCCCTCACGTCCTGGATTCCGATGCCTGACTTTGTCGAAGAAGCTTTCAAGACCGCTTTTGACGCATCGAAGCCCTTCGACCTGATCCTGTCGACCGCCATCCTTGCGCCCATTTGCGAGGAGATGCTCTGCCGCGGCAATATGATGCGAGGCATCCTGGTGCAGAAAGGCGTAGTAAAAGCCATCCTCTGGTCGGCCTTCATCTTTGCGCTGATACATTTCAATCCCTGGCAGGCAATCCCCGCCTTCATCCTCGGATGCTTCTTCGGCTGGATCTATTACAAGACCCACTGCATCTGGGCCTGCATTTTTATGCATTTCGTGAACAATGCGACATCTGCAATCCTGACTATCGCCTTCCCTGAAGCCGGAGTCAACCAGTCTTTCTCCGAATTGATGGGCAAGGGCACTTATACCATAGTTTATTTCGCCGCCCTCATCATACTCTGCGCAGCAATCTATCTCCTTTACAAAAAACTTGACAACAATGACGAAGCTGCATCCTTTGAAGTTCAATCCGATACTCAAGAACCGGGTCTGGGGCGGGAAGAAACTGACGTCGCTGTATAACCAGACTCTCGACGAAGACGAAGCCCGGGCTGCCGGTCTGGACCCCGACCACATAGGCGAGAGCTGGATATTGAGCGATATGGGCGACGACCAGAGCGTCGTCTGCGAAGGCTTTTTCAAGGGCAACACCCTGGAAGACATCCTGGAAACTTATCTGGGCGACCTTGTCGGCGATACGGTATATGACCGTTACCGCAACCAGTTCCCCCTGCTCATAAAACTGCTCGACATCAACGAGCGCCTCAGCGTGCAGGTACACCCCGACGACACAGTCGCCCTGCAGCGCTATGACAGCTACGGCAAGAAGGAATGCTGGTATGTGCTGGAAGCCGGCGAGGACGCAGTGATCTGGCTCGGATTCAAGAAGGACGTGTCAGCGACCGAGTTCTACGAGGCCTGCAGGAAAGGCACGGCCGACGAGCTGCTCAATGCCTTCCATCCGAAGAAAGGGGAGTGCTACCTCATCAATCCCGGAACCGTCCACGCTGCAGGAGGCGGACTGGTGATAGCCGAAGTGCAGCAGGCGAGCGACGTGACCCTGAGGCTTTACGACTGGGGCCGCGAGAACAATCCCGCCACCGCCCGCGCAATGAACCTTGAAGAAGCTCTGGACATCATCGACTTCAAAGCCCTCGATGCCGAAAAATGCATTGCCCGCAGCTCCCGCAGCGGCGAAGTGATCTTCGACACCGACAAGTTCACGATGACGCATATCGATCTGACAGGTCCGTACAGTGTGGTCCCCGAGAAATTCGGCAGTTTCGTGCTGTATGTCTGCACTGAAGGGGCGGTTGAGGTCCAGGCTCCCGACGTCAAGGGAGAGAACAAAGCTTACCGGCTCGAGAAAGGACAGCTGATACTTATTCCCGCCGCCCTTGACGAATGTTTCATCATCCCTGCCGGCGGAAGCGCTTCAGTGCTCGAGGCCTTCGTCAAGGTTGACGAGAACGAGAAAGACGATTACATCAACGAATAACCATTATGGCCGATTCTACAAGAATAGATAAATTCCTGTGGTCAATCCGCGTGTTCAAGACCCGCGCCGATGCCACGGAGGCCTGCAAGGGCGGCAAAGTCACCGTCAACGGGCAGGATGCCAAGCCATCCAAGGAAGTCAAGGGCGGTGATGTCATCTCCGTCCGCAAGGGAGCCATACATTACACATACAAGGTGCTGCTGCCCATCGAGAAGCGGCAGGGAGCCAAGGAAGTCGAGAAATACGCCCAGAACCTCACGCCTGAAAGCGAGTTGAAAAAAATGAATGCCCCTGTGGAGACATTCTTCGTGAAAAGGGACCGTGGAGCGGGGCGCCCTACCAAAAAGGAAAGAAGGGAGATGGACGTCCTTTACGACACCTTGTGGGATTCGTCGGATTCTTTGGACGGAGATTGAAGCGGGGACGGCATCTGAGCCGACTTCGCATTGCACTGGGTCATAGCCCTGTCGATACCTTCAAGGATATACTGCCGGATGGCGGCTGTGGTGCGTTCCATCAGCTGCGGGAGGGCTCTTTTCTCTTCGAGCAGCAGTTCGCTGAGCACGAAATCCACCTGGCCGCCGGGCAGGAAGCCGTTGCCGATGCCTATCCTCAGGCGGGCGTAGTTGTCGGTGGCGAGGCAGTAGTTGATGCTCTCAAGGCCGTTGTGGCCGCCGGTGCTGCCTCTCTTGCGCATCCTTAGGGTGCCGAAGTCGAGGGCGAAATCGTCCACTACCACCATCAGGTTCTCGAGAGGTATATTTAGCTTGCGCAGCCAGTAGCGCACAGCCTCGCCGCTCAGGTTCATATAGGTGGACGGCTTGAGCAGCGTCACTATGTTGTTCTTCAGCCTGAACTCTGCGATGCTGCCGTACCTCTCTACGGAAAAAAGAACATTGGATGCCCCGGCAAGGGCATCCAATGCCATAAATCCCATATTGTGACGGGTCATTGCGTATTCAGCGCCGATGTTACCCAATCCTGCGATCAAGTAATTCATACCCGTCGTGAAGATAATTAAGACTCAGCCTCTGCATCAGCTGCAACTGCGTTGCGGGTAGCCTTGACTGCGCAAACGATAGCGGTCTTCGGGGTGACGATGTTCACGTTGTCATAGTGGAGGTCACCTGCGTTGATGCGTTTGCCGAGCTTGAGGGTAGTGATGTCTACGGGCAGTTCATCGGGAAGATTAGCCATAAGGGCGCTTACGCGGAGCTTGCGGACGTTGACAGTGAGTTTGCCACCCTGACGGACACCTTCTGAGTTACCGAAGATGCGGACGGGAACGTCGATAGTGATGGGCTTGTCTTCTGTAACGGCTACGAAATCGATGTGGAGAGGCCTGTCGGTAACAGGGTGATACTGCACTTCGCGAAGGACAGCTGTGCTCACCTTACCGTCGATGTCGAGGTCGATGATGAATGATGCGGGCTGGCTTACGAGCACGAGGAATTCCTTCTCATCAACTGAGAATGCTACGTTCTCGACACCGTTTCCATAGAAATTGCAGGGAACCCTGCCTGCCTGACGGATAGCTCTGATATCCGCCTTTGTGCCTGTAGTACGGACTGTACCGGCGATAGGATAATGTTTCATCAATAAAAACTTAAAATGTGTTACTCAAATCGGGACGACCGTGGGGCCGGCCCTTTTCCCATTGCACCAAAAACACCTGACGTGTTTTTACTTTGCGCCGCAAAAATACAAAAAACAACAGGATTGCCAAAAAAATTAGAGGGCACCCGTATCTCGCGTCCAGTCAAGGGTTTTGTAATACGAGTTGAGAGTTTCGGCATCCTTGATGGGGATGTATGTGCTGAGCCCGCAGAAGGTGTTTACCTTGACGACGCTGAGAATCCAGTCAGTTGCGTATTTGCAGAGTATGCACTTGCCCATAGCGACTGACAGCTCGCGCATCTCGCTCTCGGTGGCGAACTTGCCGATATAGTCGGTCAGGTCGTAGAACCAGTGTTTGTTGGCTGTGTAGAAGTGCTGGACTGTTGAAGGGTCGACTTTCTCCATTTCGGCCTTGTGGGCACGGAAGATCTTGCCCGCCACGGCTGCCAGTCCTTCCAGCTCCCTGCAGTCGACCAGCGATACGGTGGCCGTGCGGCTGATACCGCTCTGCGCGTTGTAATAATCGTAGTATTGCTTGCAGATATCCATAAGGGCTGAAGGACCCTTGCCGCTGTGGTCGAAGAAGAAATCCTGTCCGATGACGCTGTAGGGGAAGCCGTCCACCAGGACTTCGGCGCTGCTGGCGATGATGTAGTCAGTCTTGTCCCTGAGCTGGTATGCCACCTCGACGGTGCCCATCAGGCAGCTGTCGAAAAGGATGAACTCATAATGGCGGGTAAGGGCGTCGGCGAGATCCTTGATGTCTATCTCGCAGCCTGCCTCCTGGCCGAAAGACTTGCTGGAAGTCGTGTGCTCCTTCGGATGGGCATAATATCCTGGCGGCAGCCAGCCTGTGCCGTGAGACCAGAGGATGAGCCCCCTGCGATCGCTGGGGTAGTAGTATTCCACGTCGTCGAGCACGCGCTTCAGGTCGTCGACGTCAGCACTGTTGAAGTTGGTGTCGTAAAGTTTGACGAGTTCCTTGTAGACCGTGCCGTTCTCGCTGCCGTAGTAGCGGTGAAGGGCAGGCTGCCCGTCTCCGGTGTCAAGGAATATGAGCAGTGCTTCGTCCTTGTTGGTGCGTACCGGCAGATATCCGTTTATCAGGTTCACCAGGTCGCTTTCCGCGTACCACTGTAGGCCGTTGCCGTCGCAGCCGAGGTAGAACAGCACTGTCCTCGAAAACTCCTGGGGACGGGGATTGTCGATCTTGACGCAGGAAGACAGCGCCACGATGCTTATAATGAATATTGAGAATAATCGTTTCATACTTCAACGCTTAGTTGGTCATAGGCAGGATAGACTCCTGCAGGAAGTGATGCAGCAAATTGCAAATATGGGGCCAGCGAATGGGAGATGTGCGTAATGTAGGACTGCTTTGCGCCCACACGCTCTATCACGGAAAGGGCCTCGTGCAGGCCGAAGTGCGAAGGATGCGGATTGTATGTCACGCAGTTGATGACGAACACGTCGAGTCCGCGGAGTTTGCCGTATTCTTCTTCTGGAATGCTGTTGGCGTCGGTCAGGTAGCCGATGTTCCCTATCCTGAAGCCCAGCACGGGCAGCTTGGCGTGGTAGGCCCTCACTGGAGTGATCTCTACGTCGCCGACCTTGAAATTTTCGTAAGGCCTGATGGTCTTCAGCAGGAAGCGGGGACTGCCGGGGTATATCTTGTCGGAGTCGAAGGCGTAGGCATACTCCATCTTGAGAGACTCCTGCACATACTCTTCGCAGTAGATGGGGAAGGAGCGCCGCTCGAGGAAATTGATGGCCCGCACGTCGTCCAGGCCGCCGGTGTGGTCCTTGTGGTTGTGGGTGAGAAGGATGGCGTCCAGATGGCCGGTGCCGGAACGCAGCATCTGATACCTGAAGTCGGGACCTGCGTCGATGAGGATCTTCTGCCCGCCGGCTTCGATGAGGGCGCTGGTGCGGAGCCGTTTGTCCCTCGCATCGGCGGACGTGCACACGGGACAGTGGCATCCGATGACCGGGACGCCCTGCGATGTGCCTGTGCCGAAAAAGGTAATCCGCATTCTCAATCAAACAATATTCTGCGAATGTACGAATTTTCCATACCTTTGCATATATGTACGGCCATTTATTTCTCATACCCACCCCTTTGGGAGGCGATGACCTGGCAAGCGTGCTCCCTCAGGCAGTGTTCGACACCGTCGTGCGTCTCGACACTTTCGTCGTCGAGGAGGTCCGCACAGCGCGGCGTTTCCTTTCGGCGGCCGGGCTGAAGGGCAGGATAGACACGCTGGAGCTGTTCGAGCTCAACGAGCATTCCACGGCGCAGGATGCGGAGCGTTACCTGCAGCTTCTTCTCGACGGCCGCGACGTAGGCCTTCTGAGTGAAGCCGGCCTGCCGGCCGTAGCCGACCCCGGCGCAGCGCTGGTCAAACTGGCCCAGGAGCACGACATAGACGTCATACCGCTCACAGGGCCGTCGTCGCTGATGCTGGCCCTGATGTCTTCCGGAATGAACGGTCAGAACTTCGCCTTCAACGGCTATCTTCCGGTCAAGCCCCAGCAGCGCAAGGAGAGCCTCCGCAAGCTCGAGCGGCTGTCGGCCCAGACCGGGCAGACCCAGATAATCATAGAAACCCCTTACCGCAACGACGCTATGCTGGCGGATATGCTCGAAGTGTTCAAGGACACGACGCGCATCTGCGTGGCATCCGACATCACCCTGCCTACACAGTTCATCAGGACCAGGACTGCTGCGCGGTGGAAGAAGGCTCCCGTGACCATAGGCAAGCGTCCCTGCGTGTTCATAATATCTGCATAGGATGAAAGACAAGCTAGACAAGATTACCCTGACGGGAATGCGCTTCTACGCATTCCACGGCTGTCTCGACTTTGAGCGGCAGCACGGCAACGACTTCCAGGTCGACCTGGAGTGCAGCCTCGACCTCGGCAAGGCCGCGTCAAGCGACGCCCTTGAAGACAGCGTCGACTACTCGGAGCTGTACAACATCGTCGCCGCCCGGATGGAGAAGCCTTCCAGGCTGCTTGAGCACGTAGCCGGCAGCATTGGCGCCGAAGTGAAGGCCCGCTTCCCGCAAATCTGCTGCTGCTCGGTAACCGTCACCAAATTCAACCCTCCCTACGACGGCAAGTACGAACCCAGAGGCCAGGGCTATGCCTCAGTCACCATCAATTGCTGATATGGACAAAACCGTCGCGTTCGTCACTCTCGGGTGCAAGCTGAATTACGCAGAGACATCCACTATGGCCCGCTCCTTCGAGCAGCGGGGGTACAGCCGTGTCGAAGCCACCCAGCCTGCCGGCATCTATGTGATCAATACCTGCTCGGTGACGGAACACGCCGACAAGAAATGCCGCAACATCATCCGCCGCCTCCACAAGCTCAACCCCGGGGCCCGCATCGTGGTCACCGGCTGCTACGCCCAGCTCAAGCCGGAGGAGATAGCGGCGCTCGAAGGGGTATACGCCGTGCTCGGAGCAAAGGACAAGGGCCGCACCGTCGAGGTAGCGACTGAAGGGAGGGGAGGAGTATACAACACGCCCCGGGCTGATGCCGTCAATTTTATGGGTGCCTACTCTACCGGGGAGAGGACCCGTTCCTTCCTCAAGGTGCAGGACGGCTGCGACTACTTCTGCACATACTGCACGGTGCCGCTGGCCAGGGGAGCCAGCCGCAACATCTCCATAGCGGAACTGACCGCCCAGGCTGAGCAGATAGCCGCCGCGGGCATCAAGGAAGTAGTGCTGACTGGAGTCAACACGGGCGATTTCGGCCGCAGCACGTCGGAAACCTTCCTCGACCTGATAAAGGCGCTGGACAAGGTGGCCGGCATCGAGCGCTACCGCATCTCTTCCATCGAGCCCAACCTGCTGACCGACGAGATAGTGGACTGGATCGCTTCGGGAACCAAGTTCCTCCCGCATTTCCACATCCCCCTTCAGAGCGGCTGCGACAAGACCCTGAAAGCGATGCACCGCCGCTACGACACCGCCTTCTTCGCCCGGAAGGTCGCATACATCCGCTCGAAGATGGACAACGTCTTCTTCGGCATCGACGTCATAGCCGGCTTCCCCGGCGAGACCGACGAGGACTTTATGGAGACTTACCGTTTTCTCGAGAAGATAGAGCCTGCGTTCATCCACATCTTCCCCTATTCCCGCAGGACCGGCACAGTCGCCGCCAAGATGAAACCCCAGGTGCAGGAATGTGTCAAGACCAAGAGGGTGCAGATGCTCGAGGAACTCTGCGCAAGGCTGCACGAGAGTTTCTGCAAGGCCAATGAGGGCCGGCACGAGCAGGTCCTTTTCGAAAGCACCGACAAGGGCGGCAGGATGTTCGGCTACACCAGGAATTACATCAGGGTGGAAAGGCCGTTCGACAGCTCGCAGATCGGCCGTATCGTCGACGTAGTGCTTCCCTGAGAGAGGAGATTATCCGTTGAGAATCCTTGAAACCAGCTCCAGCAGCAGCTCGCCGTCGTCGGCGCTGCCGCGGGCGTTGCTCTTGCTGCGGTAGTCATACTCCCTGAGCGTGGCTATGACCTTCATACATTTCTTCAGGGGGTAATTGCGTGCTGCGGTTTCATATTCCCCGAGGAAATACGGGTTGATGCCCACGGCAGAAGCGATTTCGGCGCGCGGGGCGCGGTCAGCCACGGCGGCGTGGTAGCGCATAAGCTTTATGAAGTGGCTGCTCAGGGCGCCCATCGTCATCTGGATGGGGAAACGTTTGGGACTCTGGCCGAAGAACACTGCTATGCGGTAGACAGTCGCCGTATCCTTGGCGGAGAGGGCCTTGGTCAGTTCGAAGACGCTGTAGTCGCGGCTGATGCCGACATTTTCCTCGACGATGTCCGCAGTTATGCGCTTGCCGGCGTCCTGCGCGAACAGCCTGGACAGCTTGTCTACCTCCAGGGCAATCTTGCTCAGGTCGGTGCCGCAGGCTTCGGCCATCATCATCGATGCGTCCGGGGTTATCTCCATCCCCTTCGACGACACGTACTTCTCTATCCACAGCGGGATGCGGCCCTCCGGGACGGGGTTGGACTCGAACACGACGCCGACCTTCGCGGCATCCTTGTAGAACTTCGTGCGCTTGTCGATGTTCTTCGTGCTGCCGGCCTCGTTAGGGGTCTTGTAGCAGACGATGAGGATGGTGGAAGGCATTATGTTGGGATAGTAGTCGGCCAGCTGCTCGATCTTCCGCATCATCTGGGCTTCCTTGACCACCACGACCTGGCGGGAGACCATCATCGGGTACTGCCTGGCGGCGCTGACTACCTGGGCGGCATCTGCGTCGGCACCGTAGAACACCAGCTGCCCGAAATCCCTCTCCTCGGGCGGCAGCGCCTTGTCCATCAGCAGGGAGCAGAGCCTGTCGATGTAGAAGTGCTCTTTGCCGAAAAGGAGGTAGTAGGGGCTGAAGCGTCCGGCGAGGATGTCGGCCTCGATTGAGGCGTACTGCTGGACCGTGTCTGAGGTGTTTCTTGCCATAAGGCGAAGGTAATTATTTTTGAGTATCTTTGCAACGAGCATTGAAGCCTGTAATGTCGCAGATTTTCGATCCTGTCCGCAAGAAATACGTCGAGCGCACTCCCGAGGAGGAAGTCCGCCAGAACGTCATATCCAACCTGCTTGGGGCGATGGAAGTGCCGGTCACGCACATAGCCGTCGAGCAGGGCTTCAAATTCAACGGGCTGCAGTACCGGGCCGACATCATAGTCTACGGACGTGACCTTTCCCCCGCTATGCTGGTTGAGTGCAAGGCTCCTTCGGTGAAGCTGACCGACAGCGTCATCGACCAGGTGGTGCGCTACAATATGGTCCTCAATGTGGACTATATTATGATCACCAACGGCAGGCGCACCTGCGTGGCCAGACTGGACCACGAAGCCGGCAGTTTCGAGTTCCTGTCTTCGATGCCCAAGTACAACGAAATAGCAGCAGTATGAACGGCCCCCTTGACCATAGCATATTCAAGATAGTGAGCTCTCAGGCACGGCTTCTCGGCGTGAGGGCCTTCGTCATTGGAGGCTACGTGCGGGACTGGTTCCTGCACCGCCCCAGCAACGACGTCGATATCGTAGTGGAGGGCAGCGGCATCGAGCTGGCCACCGCCGTGGCGGCGAAGCTCCGCACCAAGGTGTCGGTGTTCAAGAACTTCGGCACTGCGATGCTGAGATACAAAGGCATAGAGGTTGAATTCGTCGGCGCCCGCAAGGAATCCTACAACCGCGGCAGCCGCAATCCCATAGTGGAAGACGGCACGCTTGAAGACGACCAGCTGAGGCGCGACTTCACCATCAACGCAATGGCCTTCAGTCTTCAGGAGGAGGATTTCGGCGCCCTGGTAGACCCCTTCGGCGGCATCCAGGACCTGGACAACGGCATCATCCGCACCCCCTGCGACCCTGATACCACCTACAGCGACGACCCCCTGAGGATGATCCGCGCCATCAGGTTCTCGACGCAGCTGGGGCTCACCATAGTCCCCGAGTCTTTGGACTCCATCCGCCGCAACCGTGACAGGCTGGCTATCCTTTCAAGGGAGCGTATCGCCGAAGAACTGCACAAGATCCTTCTGGCTCCCAATCCCTCGAGGGGCTTCGAACTGTTCGACAGCTGCGACCTGCTGAGGCTGATCCTGCCGGCGGTGGCGAACATCAAGGGCATAGAGACGATGGAAGGACGCGGCCACAAGGACAACTTCAGACATTCGCTGCAGGTGCTGGACAACGTCGCGGAGGTCAGCGACAATCTCTGGCTGCGCTGGGCCGCCCTGCTGCACGACGTCGGAAAGCCTGCCACCAAGAAGTGGGACCCCGCCATCGGATGGACCTTCCACAACCACGATTTCATCGGCGCCAGGATGATTCCGGGCATCTTCAAGCAGCTCAAGATGCCGCTCAACGAGAAGATGAAATACGTGCAGAAGCTGGTCCAGCTCCATATGCGTCCGATAGCCCTCGTCACCGACGAAG
This sequence comes from Bacteroidales bacterium, assembly GCA_017527625.1. The sequence continues at coordinate 76,179 of JAFXPV010000007.1, forward strand.
TCACTGATTCGGCCGTGCGCCGCCTCATCTTCGAGGCAGGCGACGACCTCGAGGACCTGATGGTCCTCTGCAAGGCCGACATCACCTCCAAGAATGACAAAAAGGTCGAGTTGTACAAACGCAACTACGACCTTGTAATGGATAAGATCAAGGAGGTTGAAGAGAAAGACCGCATCCGCAATTTCAAGAACCCCATCACCGGGGACCTCATAATGGAGAAATACGGCATTCCTCCGTGCAACCAGATAGGGACCATCAAGGAATACGTCAAGAACGCCATCCTCGACGGAGTGATTCCGAACGATTACGACGCCGCCTACAAGCTTATGGAAGAAAAAGCCAGTGAGCTCGGCATCGGGCAGTAATCCTACCTTCCGTGGGCGGCGGCCCTTACCCAGGGCTCGGCTGCCTCGTCACACAGTTTGATGAAGTGGGCCTTCAGCTCGTTCCAACGGTAATAAGGGCCTGAAACAGGCTCGACGCCGGGGATGAGGACTTCCTTCTCGTTGTAGAGGACCTTTGTCAGGACTTCTCCCTTGCCGTTCTCGTAGAAAACCATCTGGCAGTTGGTGGCCATCGGAACCTGGAAGAAGGCGTACCATCCCATCTCGTGAGCTTTCTGATAGGGGAGGCTCCTGTTCTGGGGGTCGTCGATGCGCATCAGCGCGAACAGAGGCAGCACTGAAGTGTCGTGCCCGAAGCGCAGGTCGGCGGTGCGGTGGCTGCCGGGCTGCATCGCAGCGTCAGCCTTCTCTATGAAGTCCATCATCAGAGGGCGGATGGCATAGCGGATCACGTCTCCGTTCTCCTGCGAACCTCCCCACATCCTGTAGATGGAATCATTGCCGCTTGCCCAGAAGTAAACGAGCTCTTCCGGCACGAAATACTTGCGGTAGATGTCAATGCCGAGGAAGTCGATTACCTGGCATAGCCCGCCGGCTGAATAGATGGCGCGCACGAACGGCTCAGGATTGCCGAGGAGCGACAGCGCGACGTCCAGATCCTTGAAGAGCGGAGTCAGGAAGCGGGTGAAGTCGTATCCGGGCGTTCCGGTAGCAGGGGTGAACCTGTTGTTGTCGGAGCTTGAGCTGCCGCTGCGGTAGCGGGCGAGCTGCTCGGGAGTCGGCGGCGGGGGCGGCGGAACACCGGGCCTGGGTATGTTGAGGCTGGGGTTGATATATCTCATAAAGCGTTCCGCGCTGGTGAAAGTGAATTCCTGGCGGGGACTCTCTTCGTTGAGGGCGTTGGTGAAGTTGCACATACTCACGATGCAGCGGAAGTTGGTGCTGGAGAAACTGTTCACCTCCCAGCGGTCCTTGTTCTTGAACACGTCGGGGAAGCGCGCCACCATCCTCTGGGCAAGCATCTGGTGCTCGCGGGCTCCGCGGGGCGTCAGGGAGCCTTCCATACCCTTGTGAGCTTCTACGACAGCGTTGACATCAGCATACAGGGCCTTGCCGGCCTCGGTAAGCATATTGAGCGAGTCAAGGTAGGCGAATCCTGCGATGGCTGCGCGGGCGAAAGTGGAATTCTGCTCGTAGCGGGACCCGTGACGGCCGTAATGTGAGATGTAGAACGGCTTGAAACCCTTGGGAGCCTTGGTGTCGACAATCGGGTCGAACTCGTATGAGTGCATATTGTTCGCAGCACGGTCCGGATTCTCGGCGATGAGTCTCAGGGCTTCAGTCTGGGCATTGGCACTTATGCACAGCGCCAAAGCAAGAAGCATCAGTAGTTTTTTCATAGACGGGGTTTGTTTCCCCTAAAGGTATCCTTTTTTTCGCAAATAAGGAAAAATAGATGCTATAGCAACCCCTCTGGGACGATGACTCCCGTCTTCATAGTCTCGTTCCACAGCCATACGCAGGAATTCCGGCTTTGGACTGACTGAAGCCTGAGCAGCATAAGGGTGACACTGTGGGTCGCGTTCATATATTCGACCTGATATGAAGAGGATGCGGAGTTGGCGGAGCTGCGGATGCTGAAATATGCGCTCTGGTCGTCACGCTGGATGCGGAACGAGTGGTTGTCGGAACTCCAGGCCTTCTGGTAATAGAACTCGTCGTAGGTCACTACGTCTTCGGAGTCGATGTAAAGCCCCTGCTCAGTCTTCTTGAGGAATGCCTTGAGGCTCTCGGACCTGGTGTCTTCAGGCTCGGGAGGTGTGGGCTCGGGAGGAAGAGGCTCCCCGCAATGGCAGGCCATAAGTATGACTGCCATCATTGCGAAGGCTGCCCTGACGGCTATATGACGTAAGCCTCTCATTCCACAGTTATCGTTTTTTCAAGGTTCTCCCACTTCTCCCCGTCCAACGTATATGTTACCTTCAGCACGTGCCTGCCCCTTTCGGTGAGCGTGACGCTCGGGCCTTCGCACGGCTGTCCGTCGAAATACCAGGTCTGCTGCAGGGGCTGCGCATAGATGTTGATTATATTCAGACGCAGCACGTCTCCTGTCGACATCGGGTTGCCCGGAATCGCAATAAGGGGATAGCTGGTCAAGTCGGGGATGGTGGTGAATTCGATATGGTAGCGCTTGCCCTCGATGTCTCCATCGGTGGCAACGATGTCGCACTGGTAAGTTTCGCCGGCCGCCAGGTTGCTGAACGTGTATTCACGGCCCTCGGGGTATGCGGTCTCCATAAGGATGCTCCTTGCTGAGCCCCAGCGGATCAGCCAGGACGCACTGCTCTGCCTGTCGGCCTCCCATTCTATGCGCGCGTCCCTCTGGTTGGCGAAGACGTTGCATTCAAGCACCTGCGGCAGCATCCAGTAGATGTCCGGCACGATATCGAATTCCGCAGCGCCCGAGTACGTCGAACCGAGGCCTTTGATGCCGTATCCGGCGCCGTCTCCGTTCCACTGCCACAGCGCATCGTTCTCATTCGAGATGATAGATGTCGTGCCCGAGCTGCCGGGGTAGAAAACCGCCGCGACATCGTCGGTGCGGGTGATGTTTACAAGTTCAGCGCAAGGATGTGCTGCGCAGCAGTTGATGGCATTGACCCGCCATCTCTCGGCAGCAGTCATCGAGCCGGCCGTATTGAAGGATTTGTCGATATGGTAGACGAGCAGTCCGCTGCCGCCTATGTGGGCGTCCCATTTGGCTCCGCTGCGGTATTCTATCAGGAAATACTCTCCCGGATTGGATGTGGACACCTTAAGGGCCATATTGGATGTCTCTATTGACGGAAGGTAATAGTGCCTGCCGGGCTCGACTTCTTCGGTGTACAGCAGTCCAAGCAGTTCCCTCTCTACGGCGCCGAGCCAGGGCGGCGTGTTGCCGTAGTTGTTGAGGTTGCCTTTGTCCATTATGGATATGCTGCCGAACAGAGGGTTGCAAGCGCCTTCCGCTTCGCCGTTCACGTCATAAAGGTCAGGAAGTCCGATGCTGTGCAGGATTTCGTGGCAGATGGTGCCTATGCCTGCGCTGTGGCTGCGGTCCCTGCCTGAGAACTCGCTGTAGCAGGCTACCTTTCCGAGCCGCTTGCCGGAATAATATTTCTTCAGCCTTCCCAGGTCGTCATTCATCGGCCAAATATCCTGGGGATTGTCGCTCTCCGCCTCGTTGTTGCCGGGGAAGATGACGAATACCATATCTATCTCGTTGTCGGAGTCGCTGTCGAACCGGGAGAAATCCACTCCCGTGGCCACTTCGGCGGCGCAGGCGTGCAGGAACAGGTCGTTGATGTGGCTGTCGCCGGAAGATTTGTTGCCGCCGTAATAGACAGCCTTCTCCGGAAGGGTCACCTGGTCGAGCACCGTGAACTTGAACTGGAACGCGCCGCCAAGGTTGTCCTGAAGGTAAGAACCTACTCCGCCGGTGCCTTCGTCGTTGTTGAGAAGGTAGCTGTTGAAAAGGTCGTCCAGCCAGGCCAGGGGGTCTGGCCGGGAGAAGTCCAGGTCTGAGAAAGCGGCCGGGATGACGGCGACATTGATTGTGACGCCGCTCAGGCGGGTGTCGGCGGCACTTGAGGATACGGCCGAAATGCCGGCTGCGGTCAGCAGCAAGGCAGCAGTCAGGAAATGCATCAGCCGTCTCATAAGCATAAATGCTGGATATAACTTCCGAAGTTAACCATATTCTTTTATCTTTGCAAACAGCCATACCGAACTATGAACCGGACGTCAGACTACCAGTTTACCATAATAGTTCCGTTCTATAACGAAGAGGACAACACCGCAGCGATGGAGAGCAAGCTTGCGGCGTACCTGCCTGTCTGCGCAGCGTCGCCGGCGTGCGTCCTTTTTGTCAATGACGGCTCCACCGACGGCGGAGGAGCCGTCGTCCGGGAATTCTGCTCGCGGCACGAGGATTTCTTCTATCTGGAGCTGGAGAGCAACACCGGTCTGAGCGGGGCCCTGAAAGCCGGTTTCGACAATTGCTTCTCCCCTTTGCTGGGCTATATCGACGCCGACTTCCAGACAGATGTCAATGATTTCAACCTGCTGCTGCCCTTTGCAGGCCAGTTCGAGATGGTCACCGGCATCCGTGCCAAGCGCAACGACGGTTTTGTAAAGAGGGCGTCCAGCCGCTTTGCGAACGCTTTCCGCAGGGCCTTCACCCACGACGGAGTGTCAGACACCGGCTGCCCGCTGAAAGTGATACGCGCCGACGTGGCCCGCAGGCTTCCGATGTTCAACGGAATGCACCGCTTCCTTCCCGCCCTGGTCCAGATGGCCGGCGGCAGAGTGAAACAAGTAGAAGTGAGGCATTACCCCCGCCTGGCCGGAAAGTCGAAGTATCACCTCTTCAACCGTATTCTCGGCCCGCTGGGAGATTGCTTCGGCTATCGCTGGATGGCAAAGAGATATATAGACTACAAGATAAAGGAAGACAGTTTGAATGGACAGTAGCTGGTATATATATGCTTTAGGATTCGTCGGACAGATACTGTTTTCGGCAAGGGTGCTGGTGCAGTGGCTTATGTCCGAGAAGCAGAAAAAAGTCGTCAACCCGACCATATTCTGGGTGTTGAGCCTCGTCGCGTCGATAGTGTATTTCGTGTACGCCTACCTTCGCAACGACTTCTCCATAATGCTGGGGCTGTTCATTTCCTACTATATCTACCTTTGGAATATGGGTATGAAAGGGGTGTGGAAGAATCTTTCCGACGCCCTGCGCAAAACTGTGGTTGCAGCGCTTGTCGCCCTGCCCGTGGCTGCGGTGTCGGTGCTGTTCCTGCGGGACCCTTCGGCTGCGGTCGACACCCTGTTCAAGAACGAACTCATCCCGGGCTGGATGATAGCTATGGGAACGATCGGCCAGCTGGTCTTCACGGTCCGCTTCATCTATCAGTTCTTGTATTCCCGCAAGCGCAACGAGTCGCTGCTGCCGGTAGGCTTCTGGATCATAGGCATCGTGGGCTCCACCATCCTGGTGACCTACGGCGCTCTCAGGCACGACTGGGTGCTCCTTGTCGGCCAGGCCTTCGGCTGGGTAACCTACGTCCGTAATCTTATGATATGGAACAGAAGTCACCGCGCCTCATAGTGCTTTTCGCCCTCTGCGCCGCGGCGCTGCTGCCGCTGATGCTCTTCAGGGACCCTACGGTAAGCAATGAACTCCGCTATTTGAGCATAGTGGACGAGGCTCTGCGCGACGGTCATCGCTTCGCCTTTTTCAACCACGGGATCCCATACGCCGACAAGCCGCCGCTCTTTTTCTGGCTGATGATGCTCGGCCGTGTGGTATTCGGCTGCCACAGTATGCTCTGGCTGTCGCTGCTGTCGCTCATCCCAGCTTTCGTGACCGTGGCGGTGCTGGACCGCTGGTGCGGGACGGCCCTGCCGGCAAGCTGCCGCACTGCCGCCGCCGTGGCGCTGCTGTCGACATTCTATTTCGCCGGAAGCGCGGTGACGGTCAGGATGGATATGATGATGACGATGTTCATCACTCTGGCCCTGTACACATTCTACCGGATGTATGAAGGTGACGGAAGGCTGCGGCTTCGCATCGCTTTTCCCGTGTACATCTTCCTCTCCATATTTTCCAAAGGTGCCGTGGGCTTCCTCGTGCCGCTGCTCTGCGTGCCTGCCTTCCTGCTGGCGTGCAAGCAGCTGCGCAGCATCGGCCGCTACTGGGGCTGGATGACCTGGGGCATCCTCGTGCTGCTCTGCTCAGGGTGGTTCTTCGCCGCGTACCGGGAGGGTGGCGGCGAATACCTGAGCAACATCCTCTTCCACCAGACATTGGACAGGGCAGTCGTCGCTTTCGACCACAAGGCTCCGTTCTACTACTATTGCCTGCACTTCTGGTATATTATGTTCCCCTGGTGCATATTGGCGGCCGGCACTCTTGTCATTGCCTTCATCCGCAGGCAGGAGATGGGCGACAAGGCCAGGTTTATGGCCTGCTCGGCAGCCGTCATACTGGTGATGCTGTCGCTCATCAGCGGCAAGCTGGATATCTATTTCCTCCCGGCCGTCGGACTTGTCATCTATGCCACCTTTATGCTGCTGCCGGGATTCAAGGCCCGCAAGTTCGTGAAATGGGCTATGGCCGCGCCGCTGGCTCTCGCTGCAGTCGCGCTGCCGGTCGGTTTTGCCATCGCGCGTAAAGGCGCTGATGCCGACTCGCTGGTCGGGGTCCTCAGCCCCTGGCTGCTCGTGCCGCTGGAAACCGGCCTCATCGCAGCTGTCGTGGCGGCACTGAAGGACAACATCAAGGCCTCGACATACAGTTTTGCGGCAGGCCTCTACATCGCCTTGTTCATCTTCGGCCTGCAGGTGGAACAGGTCAATCCCTACATAGGCTACCGCTCGGTCTGCGAGGAGGCCAGGGCTGCCGCGGCCCGGGAGGGCATCGACCGTTTCGTGCTTGCGACAAATCCCGACGGCACTGCGGTGATGGACAGGGGAGAGAACATCGATGTCTACGTCGGCAGCCTTGAGAAATATCCGGCGACGGACATCGAATCATCGTCAGACAATATCGTTGGGGACACAAATGGCATCATTGTGTTCACCGAAACTCATAAAAAACCTACCTTTGTGGTATATGGACACTATTAAACAAACAATACCGCACGCCCAGCTCGAAGTGAGCCGCGGCGCGGTGCTCAACAACTATAGATATTACCGGTCAAAACTCAAACCCGGCACAAAGATGCTGGTGGTCGTGAAGGCCAACTCATACGGCCACGGAGCTACCGAGTTCGCACGCCTGCTGGAAGAGGCCGGGGTAGACTACCTCGGCGTAGCAACGCCTCTCGAAGGCATCCGCCTGCGCAAGGACGGCATCAAACTTCCGATCCTGGTGCTTACCACCGGCACTGAGAGCTATCCGGAGATCATAGAGAACGACCTTGAGCCGGGCATCCCCACTATGGAGGCTCTCAAGCGTTTCAGCGACGAAGTGGCAAAGTCAGGCCGCAGCGCATATCCCATCCATATCACCCTCGACACCGGTATGCACCGTCTCGGTTTCGTGCAGCAGGAGCTCGACGCCCTGATGGCGTTTATGAAGATTGAGAAGAACCTTACTGTGAAGTCTCTCTATTCCCATCTCGCCGCTGCCGACGAATATGTGCACGACGATTTCACCCGCGGTCAGATCGCGCTTTTCGAGCAGATGAGCGAGCGTCTGAGCGCCTCGTTCGGCTACCGCCCGCTGAGGCACATCCTCAACACAGCCGGCATCGAGCGTTTCACCGAATTCCAGATGGATATGGTCCGTCTCGGACTGGGCATCTATGGTTTCAGCTATGACGACTGCAAGCCGCTTCAGACCACTTGCAGCTTCCGCTGTCCCATCATCCAGATAAAGCATCTCAAACCCGAGGACGGCACTGTCGGCTACGGACGCAAGGGTCTGCTGTCGAAGTCAGGCAACACCATCGCCACAATCTGCGTGGGTTATGCCGACGGCCTCAACCGTCACCTCGGCAACGGCAAGGCTTCTTTCGAAGTCAACGGCAAGATGGCTCCGACGATCGGCAGCATCTGTATGGATATGTGTATGATCGATATCACCGGTATAGACGCGCAGGTGGGGGATATCGTCACCATCTTCGGCAAAAACCCCACGGCAAAAGACCTCGCCGACAAGATAGCGACTATCCCGTACGAAATATTCACGGCCATTGACAGCCGTGTCAAGAGGATAATGGTCGACTGACCTAGATTCCCGTGTAGCTTTCGGGGGTGATGGCCCTCAGCTCGTTCTTTACGCTTTCGGAGACTTCGAGAGAGTTGATGAAGTTGTCGATGTCGGTTTTTGTTATGCCTCTGTTGGTGCGGGTGAGCTCCTTGAGCGTCTCGTAAGGATTGGGATAGCCCTCGCGGCGCAGGATGGTCTGGATGCCTTCGGCGACTACCGAGTAGTTGTTGCGAAGGTCTTCCTCGAGTTTCTGGCGGTTGAGGATGAGCTTGTTCAGACCTTTAAGCAGGGATTTGAGGGCAAGCATCGAATGGGCGACCGGAACTCCCACATTGCGAAGGACGGTGGAGTCGGTCAAGTCTCTCTGCATCCTTGACACGGGCAGCTTGGCTGCCAGGTGGGCGTAGATGGCATTGGCGACTCCGAGGTTGCCTTCGGCATTCTCGAAATCGATGGGATTGACCTTATGAGGCATTGCGGATGAGCCGACCTCTCCGGCTTTGATCTTCTGCTTGAAATATTCCATCGAGATGTATGTCCACATATCGCGGCACAGGTCGATGAGGATGGTGTTGATGCGGGACAGGTTCTGGAACAGGGCGGCCAGGTAGTCGTAATGCTCGATCTGGGTGGTGGGGAAGGAGCGGTCGAGGCCGAGGGAGGCCACGAAGTTGTCTGCGAACTGGTTCCAGTCTTTGTCGGGATATGCTACGTGGTGGGCGTTGAGGTTGCCGGTGGCGCCTCCGAACTTGGCCGGATAGCGGGCGTCAAGCAGGTCCTTGCGCTGCATCGAGAGTCTGGCCACGAAGACTTCTATCTCTTTGCCCAGGCGGGTGGGGGAAGCCGGCTGGCCGTGGGTATGGGCGAGCATCGGCACGTCTTTCCACTCCTGCGCCAGTCCCTCAAGAGTGTTGATCACATCGTCGAGGACAGGCATATAAACTTCTGAAATGCCTTCCCTCATAGACAGCGGCACCGAAGTGTTGTTGATGTCCTGGGAAGTCAGGCCGAAATGGACGAATTCGCTGAAGCGCTTGTTTATTCCGAGTCTGTCGAAACGGTCCTTGATGAAATACTCGACAGCCTTGACGTCGTGGTTGGTGGTTTTCTCGATCTCCTTCACCTGCAGGGCGTCTTCGATGGTGAAACTGCCGTATATGTCGCGAAGGTCGTCGAACAGCGCCTTGTTGAAACCTTCCAGCTGGGGCAGGGGCAGGTTGCACAGCGCGATGAAATATTCGATCTCTACTCTTACGCGATACCTTATGAGGGCGAATTCAGAAAAATATCTGCCAAGGGACTCAGTTTGCAAGTAATAACGTCCGTCAATCGGAGAGATGGCTGTCAGTGGATTCAGCATATTCAATCGTTTAGATTATTGAAACGCAAATTTAGAATAAAAATTCAAGTTCGTCCCGAAAACAGCAGCCTTTTCGCCAGAGGCCGACTTTCACGGATTTTTGCAAACCCCGCTGCAGGTATCTAAGGATTCGGCGCTTCTACAAGCCATTTTTAAGAAATCCCCTTAAAGAAAGGTGAATGATACCATTTTCGTCTCTCTGAGTCAGAAGCGGTGTTGCGCTGATAACATATTTGGGATGGTTATCCTTTATTGGCAGAGGTAAGTTTGTAGCGATTTTTGTTGTCCTTGAACAATAAAAATAAGAAATTTTGATATTCGTTGTCTATAGACCATAAATTTATAGCATCGCACACCCGCTACAGAAGGTGCGGCGGGCGACGATGATTGTTTATTCAAAAATATCTGTTATGAAGGATTGTTCCCTTAATTACCGACGGTAAGCGAAGGGTCGATGTCTATGAGGTTGCAATAGAGAAAGCCGTCAGTCAGGTATTCTCCTATGCTGCAGCTGAAACCTACTTTGTCGAAATGGAGGATTACATAATCGTCACCCTTGTCGGCTATGCTTATGTTTCCGTCGTATGTATGGGTTGTGGCCTCGCTGTTGCTTGATGCAGGGAAAGAAAACATAAATCTGCTTGGATTAATCGTATCTCCAACCTTCAAGTTGTCAACATTTTCAAAGTAAATGCTTAAGATGAAAAAATCGTATACCATCTTACCCCCGCTGCTTGCCCAAAGATGGGATTGACCGGCAATGTCGCTCCTCTTCGTTATGACGGGGCTCTTGAAAGTTGCAACTGCAGTCTCTGGCTTTTCACCTTTGGTGGTTATGGTAGTCTTTGCCGCTTTCGAGCTGTCTTTGAAAAGCTCCTCCGGAGAAATGTAGCCATCCTTGCTGCAAGATGTCGCAATTAATGCAATGGTGAAAATGGTGAAAAATAAACGCTTCATAGTTCTGTCAAATAGATGTGTTTATTCTTATAACTCTCAAAAATACAAAATACTGCGTGCAAATAGAAAATAAATACGAATGGAGCGGACATATTGAGGCCGAACTTCTCTTGCCTGGCTGCAGGATGATTCTTTCTTCTTCTGTCAGAGCATTAATTTTCTCCAGGAAACCCTTTCGCGATTTCTTTACTTGAGTCTTGGATACAGCAATCGCCCGCTGCAGTAGGTGCGGCGGGCGATAATTGATTAGCTTATTAATTAGCGTGATTATTAAGCATTGATACAATAGAAAAAATATTACTTTCCGCTGTATTTTCCGGCGAAGAGGACGACACCTGTATTTGATTCAACAATAAGGTAAAGGAAAGGCCGGTCAGCGTGGAAAACGATAGGGCCTGCCGGAAGAGATGTAGTAAGGCCTCCGGCCGAGGTAACAGCTGCGGCTTCAGTACCATTTTCATCTACTTTTATGAAGGCATCTTGTTTTACATAACTCAAGAATATGTCAGTATCCGTCATTGCCTTGAAATCAGCCGTATGCTCATTAAAGGCAGAAGGCATTCCCATAGCAGATAAAATATCGTTCAGTTCGAAGCTGAATTGTGTTTCAAATTTCGGAAGCCATAAATCTACCATATAATGGCGAAGGGAGAAGTCTTTCACAGTCTTACCTTTGAGTGAGTCCGTAACATCCTCGAGCGAGTGCCCTTCGTCGGGGAGGATTATCATCATATTGAACGCTCCATTTCCATAAGGGATTTTCACTGCAGTAAAGACATCATTGCCCAGACAATATAGTTCTATATTATTCTTCATCATCTGGACATTCTTCTTCTCTCCATTCTCAAGAGTAAAAGGTTCTGTCGAAGTATTCTCCTTCTGGAACTTGCATTTCTTTGCCCACTCTCCATTGAAATAAACGGCATTCATAAGATAGACGAGCATATCGGGATTCACTTCCTTGATGATTTCCGGTATAAGGCCGTTTGTCTGGTCAGAACACCACTCATTAATCTTATCAGCTGTGCCAAGTCTGTCTGTAAAGTCCATATTGGATACCTCCGCTTCATAGAACTTGCTTACTGTTGTCTTGTAGGCGTCATGCAAGGAATACTTTTGATTCACCACGATTGCATTCGCAATGGAAAGAGTCGTTTGCTTATCAAGGGTTGGCAATTGTTTCAGCATTGACATGCAGAACTCATTGACAGAATCCACTTCGCCGGATCCATAGCCGAGTACATTGCAGATCTCGTCTGCCGTTTTACCCTGAGCTCCATCCAAAACCATCCCAAGAAGGAACTGAACACTAAGAGGGGAAATGATGAAGTCCTCTTTGCTCCCCTTGTTGATTCTGTCAAGTAGTTCAAAGGTGAAAGTGTTGCCTTTTTTAAGGAAATCGGCAGATTTAGTCGAAAGCTCCAGCGACTTATAGGGATTATCATCTTTGGACCTCCTATCTCCAGCATTGAGTATTTCCTCGTAATCAATGTATGATTCACTTGACTTCTCGCAAGAAACGTTTCCCAACAGGAAAACTGCGAACACTGCGATAATTGCTAAACGTTTCATAGTAATATGTTTACACTTCTGCTAAGATAACCCCCAAAACCCTGAAATACGTCACCTTGTCGAGCTTTTTTTTACGGAATCCGAAGCAAAAGGTGAAGAGGAATGCTCCTGCGGCCCGCGATGCTATCGGCGGCGCACACTTTTCGCCAGAACCCAACTTTCACGGATTAATCCGTGAAAGTTGGGTTTGGGTAGGATGGGCATCAGGGCGATTTCTTTCCAGGATCCAGACTAAACAACCGCCCGCTCCGCAAGTTTACCTGTCGATGACAATGTCGATGAAGTAGCTATAATAATCTTTAGTCTTTGCGGAATGAGCGACTGCTTTCTTGACAGATACTACATTTCCATCAAATAAAGCCTTTGTACATTCTGGATATAAAGCCCCCTTTTTTCTGTCTTTTGATTGTCCCACAGTAAACGGATCCTTGTTCCAAAATGCCACTATTTCATGCGTCGAATCGTCACCGAATAATGTTGGACATGTGATTTTATATGTAAGATATTCTTGAACACCATTTATTGCAGGAATAATAAACTGACTAAACAGGTAGCAATAACCATCTTTTACTGAATCTTCTTCCCCACAGTAGGTTAATGTCCCCACGAATTGCTCGTTAAATTTTGCAATTGTAAAATATGGACGATAAACATCGGGCGTGAAATCCTTTGTAGCCTTGTAGTTATAGATGGTGTTATCCCAAGAATTATCAGGATTGGATAATACTATATCTAAGTTATATCTTTCTGGATTGATGGTTCCAGGCCACACCAGCAAATCTTTGTCTTCTTCCATCATCCATCTCTCTTCGGCTAACGGAACAATCAGATCTTTCCCTGCAGCATCCCTAAAACTAATTGTAAGCCAGTAAAAATCCTGTGGGAAAGATTCTGAAACCTCCATATCAACCTTACTGCAACAAGACAGAGATAAAAAGATAATGATAATGACACCTACGTATTGAACTGTTTTCATTTTCGGTTTTATTAGCTAAGATGCAAATGATTATGTGTTCGTTGCATATTGTGAATAAAATTCGCCTTATCTATGGGACATTGACATATATATCATGCCGTAAATTCTGATAGTTACCATAAGGACTATTGACACTATCGCCTAAATACCATGTATTGTTGGATCCTTTACCCCAATTCATATGGAAATGAATACTAACAATTCCACCATCTATTCCTGGATTGCTTAATGAATACATTCCTTGGGTAAAAGATCCCGCACCGTACGGTTGATTTTCCGAAAAGAATTGTATTTGGTTCATAAGACTTTCGCGGACGCCGTCGCAAACCCAAAAATGGCCCGTAGGATGAGTAGGATCCTTCCCTTGCATTATAACAGGATTGCCATGACATAAGAGAGTATCTCTTACTCTATTATAATTGTGGCTTACAGAAGATACATTGTATCCCAAAGAATCTAACCCTGTACATAGCTTAGTAATTGTGGTTGAAGAAGTGCTATCTGAATTGTAGACCATTTGGAATTTCTGGCCTAACATTCCCATCAATTGCGGCTGCCTATGATACGAATGCCAACTTGGAAGACGGGGTATCTGACTCCAATAAAAAACTTCACCTTTCCATGTCAGTGTAACAGGAAAGCGGTGAAAATACATCACTTGCCCTGCAGCAACTGCACCGCATCCTGCAATTGAGTTAGGGCAAGAATCACCAAATGGTGATTCTTGATACCACTCCGTATTAAGTAATGGTCCACTTTGAGTTACTTCATTATAAAGCCTATAACCGATCAGAGTTTCATTCAACGCCGAATGGTTTTGTTCTGCGGAATAACAGATCGCTTCATAATAGCTCTCTAAATCCAAGTCTGTAAATAAATCTTCAACGAAACTCACTGGGAGGAATACCCAGCCGTCACTACCATATACTTGTTGGAGCGAATCTATGCGATCCCAGCAATAATCCTCGCCGATGCTACGGGTCTGCGGCCGGCGGGCAGCAAGAAGTTCTTGTGCTGGATCAACGAAGGTACCATCATATCTTGCCCAGAGATCCTGCATCTGTGCTTTCGTCGCATTGTCAAGCGAACTGCTGTTCTTGATGCCGACTTTCGTCTCATCCAGCCACACATCAACAGGGCCCATATCATCTTGAAGGATGAAAGATCCTTCGTCTGAATAGGCCAGGATAGGATAATAGTTTCTTGTTGAGCCAACAATAACAAAGCCGCCTCCCTCATAATTGAAGACATACATGAGATTCTGGCCATCCTCTCTGATTGTCTCAGAAGAACTGATCATCTTCGTGCTTGAGAATGCACCCTTAGTTTGAGGAATGTCACCACCATTGGAACGGGCAAACATATTTGCTATTCCGATTGCTTCGTTTTGAGTGACATTAACATCGCGGACAATTGAAGATGTCTTCTTATTAACACCAACAGATTCTGTATCAAGACCGGTAGTTTCGATACCATTACAGGCCATCAGCAGCATTGCTGCAAATGACATAACAACAAAGAATAACTTTTTCATAGTCTTTGGTTTTAATTGGTTAATCAAGAATCGGTACTTAATCAAAGAATGAATTCACCATAATAGGACTGCCCGGAAAGGAGGACGATATCCAGTCGGTATAATCCGGAATTACCGCTGATGGGGATGAAGATTACGCCGAATGAGGTGTCGAAGACTGTCTCATAATCATCACCGGCAGTTGAGGTGAGTGTTACATTCGCATTCCCTATCGAAGAATAGCAGCTGAGTATTACATAGGAACCCTGAATTTGGGCATAGAAAGGAATCTGCTCGGGTGAACGGGTTTCGCCTGAGTCGGGATCTGATATTATAATAACAGGCAACTCACCATCTGTTTTTGCTGCCAAACTGATAGTTAAGAAAATAACTAAAAAGGTTGCTAATAGTGACTTAAAATAAGATTTCATGGTAACATGTGTTTTGTGGGTTTGCTTTTAGCAAAGTTAGGCAGAATGTTAGCCGGATGGGTTAACATCAATCTAACAAAAAACCAACAAAGAGGAGGGCAACATCTTGTTGTTCAGTATGTTGCGAAATGAGTCCAAAACGAAAATCTAACAAGCCCCAACTGGAGCGCCGGATCAGAAGTATTTGAGGTATTTTTCTTTATCCTTTACATCTGAAGCTTCAATCTTTGATTTGAGACGACTCTTGCGCATATATAAAGCATCAGGAGTCTTTTCTGAAAGAAGTATAGATATGGTTTTGGTGTCGTAACCGACGACGTAATAACAGAATAACTGATATTCAATCTCAGTAAGATTCGGGTAGTCTTTGCGGAAAATAGTTATGATTCCATTTGTTTCTTTATCAATGATTTTCTCGAATCTGTGTTCTGTTTCTTCCTCTCCTTTTATTACTTTGAATATTTCTTGTATATGATTGTAGGCTGCGATTCCTTTGACGCCGCTGACAATATTTCTATCGTAGGTTTCATATATTTTGGCATATTCTTGAAAACGTTCCCGGAACATGCCAAAAATCTTAGTCTGAAGATTGTCTATCTTATCATCAGCAGTTTTTTGAATTGCCGCCACCTTTTCTTTGATATACTCAAGATCCGAGAGGACATGTAAATGCCGTTCTCTATACCGCTTGATAATAAATAATCCAATGCCTATAAGCAGGAGAATAAGAGAGAATGATGTCATACTAATCAGTACAGATATCAATTTATTGTTGTCGGCCTTCGCTTTCTGCTGAGCAGCTAATGACAAATAATAATCTCTCTGGGTTATTGATAGGGACTGACGGAGTACTTGTTCCTCGACCTCTGCCGCATAAGTCATGGCATCGTTAAGGTATTCGTATGCTTCTTGATATAATCCTTCTTTCTTCTTAATCTTGCCCATCCACGATGCTATGATTCCTGTAATGGTTGAATCTTGTTGTTCCAATGCTTTGAACAGAGCTTCTGATTCAGTTTCATTGCCACAACACCATAATGTGTATGCATAGGCGGCTGCCGACTCTTTTGTAAGATTCGCTCCTGCTTTTATGGCATCTTCGAACAATGATTTTGTCCTTTGATAATCTGAGACATCGCGCAATGCCAGCAAATATGCATAATGATAGAGACTTTTGGCCTTTAAAGACTGCCTTAAATCCGGAATGGCAAGCAGCGATTGAAATAATGAATCGGACTGGTCATACTCCTTTAGGTTCATACAGCTAATAGCTTTTCTGTATGTGGCGCCTCTTATAAGCGAAGAATCCCCCGATGCTTCGAAATATCTCAAAGCTTCGTCCACGCAACGTCCTTCCTCAACAACATTGTAGTTGCGGTTGTAGGCGTCCGCCATGGCGATGTAGACTCTGCCTTTGTATTTGTCATCGAAAGACGTCTGTCCATCCTCGAGGGCCTGAGTGAGGGCGAGGATGGATTCGGTGTATCTGCCGGCATTACCGTGGATTCGTCCGAGATAGTAATAGCTCTGCATCTTCTGGTCCGGGTCGCCATGCTTCGAGTAGTAATTCACGGCATCCATTATCACAGAGACGTCGGTGGTGTCGATGTAGCATTTGTCGAGAGCCTTGCTGTGAAGAAGAGAATAGTGAGCCTTGATGCTCTCGGCCTTGACGCCACTCATATCAAGTCCGTCTATGGCCGCAAGCGCTGCCTGAGGGTCAGCATCGACGTAGCTGTCGATTTCATCAAGACTGTTCCGGATATCGGAGGATTTGCAGGCAGTGAGCGCTGCAAGAAAAAACAGGAAAAAGGAGGCAATCTGTCGTTTCATAAAAATGCAATAATGCAACTATGAAAGTTACGGCAAATACTTCGGATTTGTCACCCTAGTCGGCAATCTGTTAGATTATTTTTATTGTCCCAATTTGCAGCAGGCAGATAATCAGGATATTGACTTTGAGCCGATGACGGGTTTTGAAAGATTGTCACTTCTTGGTCGGCAATAATGCGGCGGGCTGCCCCGATCCAAAATGCGCGAGCGAGGCAAGCAGAATCGGATTCCTGGCCTTCAAATACGACTTTGCTGCACTTAGCTCACAACTGTACACCGCCACGTTCCTCTCCTTCTTCCCAATTATTTTACGTTTCATTGCTTGAAGATTGTCAGTAACAGATCCGGCCAAGCGGGCTGCAGCTCGGCAGTGGCTTCACCGGCAGGAAGGCGGAGGGGATATAGGTGATGCGGGGACCGTCGCTGCAGAACAGGACGGTTACGACGTCGAAGAATATTTCTTTGCCGGTGGGGTTCTCGGCTATGAAGCGGCGGGCGGCCTTGACCAGTTTGCCGCATTTGGCCGCCGTCATATTGTCGAGGGGGTCGAAGCCGTCGCGCTCGTCGAGGCTCTTGACTTCGACGACGCGTATGGAGCTGCCGTCATCCATCACGAGGTCGATCTCATAATGTTCGCTGCGCCAGTTGCGGGCAAGCAGAGCCATTCCCATTTTTTGCAGATAGTCCAGTGCCGCGTCTTCTCCGTTATGTCCCAGTTCGCTTCTTTCCATACTGCAAGATAGCGACAGATGCAATGTCGGCCGCGACCTGCATCGTCAGCCGGCGGTGATTTTTCTGATTACAGAATCGGGGACGGCTTAAGCCTTCAGGAAGTCGGCTGCCTGCGGGCCTTCGTGGAACAGCAGGTCCAAAATAGACAAGTTGGATATGAATCCGGATTTGCCCGAAAAAATCTGGTAATAGGGCTTGGTTTCGAAAACTGGATTTTCTTTTGACTTGGGATGGATCCTGCTGCGGAAATCCAGCTGGCCGGCGTCCTTGACGAAGCTGTCAGTGGTGAGTATCTCGCACCTCAGCTCCATCTCCGCGGCGATATGCCGGGTGAGGGCTGTGTTGAGGTCGAAGAGCTTCTCGGGCCGCGACTGCAGGATGGCGTCGATGCCGTCCCAGTAATACTCGAAGAAAGGGGAGGAGCGGTAGGCCGAGATGATTGCGATGCGGTGCTGGTGAAGCCACTCGCGGGAATAGTCGATGCGGATGTCACGCACGCTGCCGCTGCGTATGTTGTCGTGGCAGACCGGAATCTGCAGGGCCTGGACTCCCCCGGCGGAATAGATGGCGCAGCGGTTGCGCCAGGATTGTTTCTGATAGCTCTCGCAAGCGTCGACGGCCACAGCCGGGAAGCAGGCCAGGATGTGGAAGTACTCAATGGGCGGGAAGTAAGCAGTGCCCAGCAGCGGAATGCCGGCGTTACCTGACGATTCCACGTTTGGAAGCTTTTACGAAGTCGACGATGGTCCTGGCGTGCTTGTCGTCGGGGAACATCTCCTCGATGATGCGGCAGGCGTCGTTGACGTTGTTGCCTGCGTCGTAGAGGATCGTGTACACCCTCTTGATGGTGTCGATCTCTGCGAGCGTGAATCCACGGCGGCGCAGGCCGACGATGTTGATGCCTTCGTAGGCGATGGGATTGCGGGCGGCCAGGATGTAGGGAGGGATGTCCTTGTTGACTGCGCTGGCTCCGCCGACCATTGCGTGCGCGCCGATGCGCGAGAACTGGTGAATCATCGTACCTCCGCCTACTATGCCCCAGTCGTCGATGTCAGTCTCTCCTGCGATGCCGCAGTGGCTGACGAGGATACAGTTGTCGCCGATGCGGCAGTCGTGTGCCACGTGAGCGTAGGACATCACAAGGCAGTTGTTGCCGATCTTGGTGAGCGCCTTGCCGCTGGCTGCGGTGCCGCGGTTGATGGTGGCGCACTCCCTGATGGTCGTGTTGTCGCCAATCTCCACATAAGTCACCTCACCGTGGAATTTGAGGTCCTGGGGGATGGCGCCGACCACTGCCCCGGGGAATACCTTGCAGTTCTTTCCGAGCCTGACGTGGTCGAATATGACTGCGTGCGGGCCTATCCAGCTGCCGTCGCCGATGGCTACGTCAGCGGCAATGTAGGCAAAAGGTTCTATGGTGACATCCTGTCCGACCTTGGCGTCGGGGTGAACATAATACATATCGCTCATAATACTGGTGTGTCCTGTGTGAATTGTTTCAAAAGTATGTTGGCAACCGCGTTGTTGACCCGGTGGCCGGTCTTGAAGGCAGTTATCCTTGCCTTGAGGGGGGCGCCTAGCAGCGAGAAGTCGCCGACCAGGTCGAGCATCTTGTGTCTTGCGCATTCGTTGTCGAAATGCAGGTCCACGTTGCTCAGGTAGCCCTGCCTCACCTCGATGTCGCGGGCATTGAAAATCCGCGCGACGCGTTGCACCGAGGCTTCGTCCGCCTCGCTGTCGACGATGACTATCGCATTGTCCATATCACCGCCCCTGACAAGCCCTGCGGCGGCGAGCTGCTCGAGCTGGCTGAAGAAACAGAAAGTGCGGCAAGGGGCAATCTGGGTGAGGTAGTCCACCGTGGGGTCGAAGACGCAGGTCTGGACTCCCACTACGGGAGAATTGAAGTCTATGGTCAGGCTGGCCTCGAAACGGTCGCAGGGCTCAACCCTGACCCAGGCGTCGGAGCGGTCGTCGCGGTGGGTGAAAGCTTCCTTCACTTCAAGGAAACGCCTGTCGGCATCCTGCTCCAGCGGGCCATCGGCAGCGATGGCTTCGGCGAAGGGAGCGGCGCTGCCGTCAAGCACAGGCACCTCCACGTTGTCAATCTTCAGCAGGGCATTGTCGACTCCGAGTCCGGCGAGGGCTGAGAGGATGTGCTCCACCAGTACTACCTTGACACCGTTCTCTTCGAGGGTGGTGTTGAAAGAGACGTCGCCCACATTCGAGGCGATGGCCCTGACCGTGGGGCAGCCATCGATGTCGGTGCGCTGGAAGAGGATGCCGTGGCCCGCAGGGGCTGGCTCTATGCGCAAGCATCCGGGCGCTCCTGTGTGAAGGCCCTTTCCCCTGAATTCATAGCTCTTCTTTAAAGTATGCTGCTTCATTCTTTCTCCTCTGCCGCCTGTCTGAATCTGACGTATGCTTTCTTGTATTTGTCTGCGTCCATCGCCGGATATCCCATAAGGGTCTGGCCGCTCTTGCGTATGGTCTTTGTAATCACGCTGTCGGCCGCAAGAGTCGTATGGTCGGCGACAGAAATGTGGCCGACGACCATCGAATTGCCGCCGAACATACAGTATTTTCCGATTTTCGCACTGCCGGCGGCTCCGCTCTCGGCGGCCATAACGGTGTGGGCGCCGACTTCGACATTGTGCGCTATCTGGCACAAATTGTCGAGTTTGACTCCGCTGTGGACAATTGTGGAGCCCATAGTGGCGCGGTCGACGCAGGTTCCGGCTCCGATTTCGACGTCATCTTCTATCACTGCGTTGCCCATCTGGGGGATCTTCCTGTAACTGCCGTCATCCTGCGGAGCGAAGCCGAAGCCGTCGCTGCCGATGACGCAGTTCGCGTGGAGGATGCATCTGCTTCCTACCTTGCAGTCGCTGTAGATACGTACGCCTGCATAGAGGACCGTGTCGTCTGCTATGGTCACGTTGTCGGCTATGGAAACGTTGGGATGGATGGTGCAATTGCGGCCGATGGTGCAATTGCGGCCTATCGTCACGTAATCACCTATCCAGGTTCCCTTGCCGATGTGGGTGCCGCGACCTTTGCTGTAGCGCGGGAAAAGACGGGACAGCAGTCCGCCGCGACGGCGGCTTTTCTTCAACGACTGATAATACTCTAGCAGCACGGCGACGGCCTGGTAGGCGTCGTCGACCTTGATCATTGTGGCGGACACGGGGCGGGCGGGCACGAAAGAACGGTTCACCAGGATGGCGGAAGCCTTGCTGGTGTAGACGTAGTGCTCGTATTTCGGATTGGCGAAGAAACAAATGTTGCCGGGTTTGCCGTACTCTATGCGGGCAGGGGCTGAAATCCTGACTTCAGGATCTCCGGCTATCTCTCCGTTCAGTTTCTGCGCTATTTCCCGTGCTGTAATCTCCATAGTGATTCGAGTGGCGGTGTGATTGCCCGCAAATATTATGCAAAGAAAACCCTTTTTGCTGAATAATCGGCAATAAAAATTTGATATAAAGCTCGGAATAACTATATTTGCGCTCGATTTGAGGGGACAGAAAGTCCTCTCTTTTTGTTTTATGAAGCAGAAAGAACAACTTGAAAAGGCCGCTGCCGATTATGTCGAAGGGAAAGACCTCTTCATAGTCGACATAAAGGTTTCGGCCGACAACGACATCGACATCACAATCGAGACTGACATCCGCGACGTGACCCTTGACGATTGCGTCGAGATGAGCCGCTTCGTCGAGAGCCGCCTGGACCGTGACGTGGAAGATTTCTCGCTGACCGTGGGCTCGGCAGGCCTTACGGCACCCTTCAGGATTCCGAGGCAGTACCGCAAGTTCGTGGGCAGCACGATAGAAGTGACTTTCCGCGACGGACATCGCCAGAAAGCCCTTCTGGAAAGCGCAGGCGACGAGTCTTTCGAAATCTCTTACGAAAGGCTGGTGCCGGTGGAGGGAAAGAAGAAAAAAGTCCGCGAGAGCGTGCGCGAGTCGCTGAACTATGCCGACATCAAGTCCGCAAAAGCTGTAATAAAATTTTAAAAATATATAATTGTAAGATATGGAAGGTTTGAACCTTATCAGCACATTCGCTGAATTTAAAGAACTCAAGAGCATCGACCGCCCCACAATGATGAGCGTGTTGGAGGATGTATTCCGCACCCAGCTGGAAAAGATGTACGGAGAAGATGCCCAGTTCGACATCATCATCAACATCGACAAGGGCGACTTCGAGATATGGAGGACACGCCAGGTTGTCGAGACCGTGGAAAACCCCGCAACTGAGATTTCGCTCGAAGAGGTGAGGGCCATCGACGATTCATACGAGGTGGGTGAGGACTACACCGAGAAGGTGGAGCTGTCAAGCTTCGGCCGCCGCGGCATCCTCAACCTGCGCCAGAACCTGTCAGGCCGTATAATGGACATCGAGAAAGCCAATCTCTACAACAGCTACCGCGACCGCGTGGGCGACGTCATCGTAGGTGAGGTATACCAGTCGTGGAAGAAAGAGGTGCTCGTGATGGACGAGAACGGCAACGAGCTCGTGCTTCCGAAGACCGAGCAGATCCCCACGGACCATTTCCGCAAGGGCGAGACCGTGAAGGCCGTCATCATCAGCGTCGAGATGCGCAACAACACCCCGGTGATCACTCTGTCGCGTACTTCTCCCGTCTTCCTGGAGAGACTGTTCGAGCAGGAAGTGCCTGAGATTTTCGACGGACTGATTACAATCAAGAAAGTTGTCCGCATCCCCGGCGAGAGGGCCAAAGTGGCCGTAGAGTCATACGATGAGCGCATCGACCCTGTAGGAGCCTGCGTAGGCGTCAAGGGTTCACGTATCCACGGCATCGTCCGCGAGCTGCGCAACGAGAACATCGACATCATCAACTGGACTTCCAACAAGCAGCTGCTCATCCAGCGCGCGCTCAGTCCCGCCAAGATCTCTTCAATGGAGTTCAACGAGGCCACCAAGAGCGTAAACGTATATCTCAAACCCTCTGAGGTATCCCTCGCCATCGGCAAGGGCGGCAGCAACATCAAGCTGGCCGGAATGCTCGCAGATTACGACATCGAGGCTTACCGCGAGGTGGACGAGAACGAGCAGGTTGACGAAGAAGACGTAATGCTCGAAGAGTTCAGCGACGAAATCGAGCAGTGGATCATCGACCAGCTCAAGAGCATCGGTCTGGACACAGCCAAGAGCGTGCTGGCTTTGCCGGTTGATGAGATTGCCCGCAGAAGCGACCTTGAGGAAGAAACCGTAGAGGATGTTCAGAAGGTACTCAGGGCAGAATTCGAAGAATAATTAAAAACAACACGGGAGAAATCAATATATGTCAGAAGGAACGATCAGAATAAGTAAGATAATGAAGGACTTCAACATCGGTCTCGGGACCCTTGTCGAATTCCTGAAGAAGAAAGGGGTCGACGTAGAGCCGAACCCCGGTGCAAAGATCAGTGCCGAAGCTTTTGCCCTTGTCGAGAAAGAGTTCAGCAAGGAGCAGCTCATCAAGGAGCAGTCCAGGAAAGTGGCCATCACCGTCAAGGAGATCACCGACAAGGTGGAGCACAGCCGCGAAAACGCCGAGGACGCTGAGCCTGAGAAGGAAATCATTATCAAGACAAACGTGCTTGCAGAAAAGCCGAAAGTCAAGAAACCCGAACCTGTAGCCAAGCCCGAAGAGCCTGAAACTCCCGAACCCGTCCCTTCTGACCGCCCTGACATCAAGGTTATAGGAAAGATCGATCTTGACAAGCCGGCCGCCCCCAAGGCTCCCGAGAAGCCCGAGGAGAAGCCCGAAGAGAAACCTCAGCAGCCGGTTGTCCCCGTCGAGGCCCCCAAGCCCGTCGAGACGCCCAAACCTGCAGTCCCCGAGTACATCGAGACCAAGGTCGAAAAGCTGCAGGGCCCCAAGATCAGCGGTACCATCGACCTGAGCAAGTTCGAGAAGAAACCGTCCCAGAACCAGAACAAGGACAAAGACAGCCAGCAGCACGACCAGTCCGACAAGAACAAAGCCCGTGGCAACAAGGGCAAGAGGGAGCGCATCCACAAGAACGGAGCCAACAAGGTCGATGTCAACAGGCCCGACAACGGCAGCAACCAGAACGGCCGTCGCGGACAGAACGCAGGCCGCGGCCGTGGCAAGGATACTTTCAAGTTCGTGAAAGCCGAGCTTGACGAGGAAGAGATTCAGAAACAGATCAAAGAGACCTACGCCCGTATGACTGAGGGCAAGGGCAAGACCAAAGGCGCCAAACACCGTCGTGAGAAGAGGGATATGTTCGAGCAGAAGATGGAAGAAGAGCACCGTATGGAGATGGCTTCGAGCAACATCCTCAAGGTTACCGAGTTCGTGACGGTCAACGACCTGGCCATCCTGATGAACAACACTCCGGTGACCAAGGTCATCGAAGCCTGTATGAACCTCGGACTGATGGTGTCCATCAACCAGCGTCTTGACGCCGAGGCCCTCGTGCTTGTGGCTGAGGAGTTCGGCTACAAGATCGAATTCGTGGATGCCGACACCCAGGGCAGCATCGCCCAGGAAGAGGACAAGCCCGAAGAGCTCGTCGAGCGTCCGCCGATCATCACCGTGATGGGTCACGTAGACCACGGTAAGACTTCGCTGCTCGACTATATCCGCAAGACAAACGTGATTGCCGGCGAGGCAGGAGGTATCACCCAGCACATCGGTGCGTACAACGTGAAGCTTCCCGACGGCCGCCACATCACCTTCCTTGATACTCCCGGTCACGAAGCCTTCACGGCGATGCGTGCCCGCGGCGCCAAGATCACCGACATCGCCATAATCATCGTGGCTGCCGACGACGCAGTGATGCCCCAGACCATAGAGGCCATCAACCACGCCCAGGCCGCAGGTGTGCCGATGGTTTTCGCCATCAACAAGATAGACAAGCCCGGAGCCAACCCCGAGAAGATAAAGGAACAGCTCGCCAATATGAACATCCTCGTCGAGGACTGGGGCGGCAAGTATCAGTGCCAGGAAATCTCGGCCAAGAAAGGCATCAACGTCGACAAGCTGCTCGACAAGGTGCTGCTCGAAGCTGACCTGCTCGAACTCAAGGCCAATCCCAACAAGAAGGCTGTCGGCAGCGTCATCGAGTCGTCTCTCGACAAAGGCCGCGGCTACCTGGCCACCATTATGGTGCAGGGCGGCACGCTGCACGTGGGCGACGTGATGCTCAGCGGCTGCTATACCGGCAAGGTGAAGGCAATGTTCAATGAAAGGGGACAGAAGATCGACGCCGCAGGCCCTTCTACTCCCGTTTCTGTGCTCGGTCTCAACGGCGCTCCTACAGCAGGTGACAATTTCAACGTGCTGGACGACGAGAAAGAGGCCAAGGACATCGCCAACAAGCGTGAGCAGCTCATCCGCATCCAGGGCATCAAGACGACCCAGCATATCACCCTCGAGGAGATCGGCCGCCGTATCGCCATCGGCAACTTCAAGGAGCTCAACATCGTGCTCAAGGCCGACGTGGACGGCTCTATCGAAGCCCTCACCGATTCCCTAATCAAACTTTCTACCGAAGAGGTGAAGGTCAACGTGATCCACCGCGCCGTCGGTGCCATCTCGGAGAGCGACGTCCTGCTGGCCGCTGCATCCAACGCCATCATCATCGGCTTCCAGGTGCGTCCGAGCGCCAACGCCCGCAAGATGGCGGAGAAGGAAGGCATCGAGATCCGTCTGTACTCAGTCATCTACGACGCGATCAACGAAGTCAAGGACGGTATCGAAGGTATGCTTGCTCCTGAGGAGAAGGAAGAGATCACAGCCACCGCAGAGGTCCTCGAAACCTTCAAGATATCGAAGGTGGGCACCATCGCCGGCTGTATGGTCCGCGACGGCAAGCTTACCCGCGCTGCCAAGATCCGCGTGATCCGCGACGGCAT
The DNA here is from genome assembly GCA_017527625.1 of Bacteroidales bacterium. The sequence continues at coordinate 101,543 of JAFXPV010000007.1, forward strand.
CGTGGTCTACACAGGCGTCCTCGGTTCGCTGAAACGTTTCAAGGACGATGTCAAGGAAGTGGCTGCAGGATTTGACTGCGGTCTCAACATCGATGGATACAACGACATCAAGATAGGCGATGTCATAGAAGCATACACAATTGTAGAGGTCAAGAGAAAACTGTAATACTGCAATGAAAAGAATGAAAGTAAAGGAACTCCTTGCACTGGAACCCGGACAGGATGTCCTTGCAAAGGGTTGGGTAAGGACGAAAAGAGGAAACAAGAACGTGTCGTTCATCGCACTGAACGATGGCTCCACCATATTCAACATCCAGATAGTCTGCGATGCCGCCAAATTCGACGAAGAACTGATGAAACAGATTGGTACCGGCGCCTGCCTGGCAGTCAAGGGCCGTCTTGTGGCATCGATGGGCAGCGGCCAGGCCGTAGAGATACAGGCTGACGAAATCGAGGTGTACGGCACCGCCGACGCCAGCTATCCCCTCCAGAAGAAGGGCCACAGTATGGAATTCCTCCGCGAGATAGCTCACCTGCGCCCCCGTACCAACACTTTCGGCGCCGTGCTGAGAATCCGTCACGCAATGGCTTTCGCCATCCACAATTTCTTCAACAGCAAAGGCTTCAACTACCTGCATACACCCCTCATAACTGCGAGTGACGCAGAAGGCGCAGGTGCGATGTTCCAGGTCACCACGCTCGACCTTGACAACGTGCCCCGCACCGAAGACGGCAAAGTAGATTATTCTTCTGACTTTTTCGGCCGCCAGACTTCCCTCACTGTCAGCGGTCAGCTCGAAGGTGAGCTGGGCGCTCTGGCACTCGGTGAGATTTACACCTTCGGCCCGACTTTCCGCGCCGAGAACTCCAACACCCCGAGGCACCTCGCCGAATTCTGGATGATCGAGCCCGAGATGGCGTTCTATGACATCAAAGACAATATGGACCTCGCAGAGGAGTTCATTAAATACTGCGTGCAGTATGCTCTCGACCATTGCGCCGACGACATCAAGTTCCTCAACGATATGTTCGACAAGGAACTCATCGAGCGCCTGCAGGGTGTCCTCAAGGACAGCTTCGTAAGGCTTACCTACACTGAAGGCATCAAGATCCTCGAAGAGGCTGTCGCAAAAGGTGTGAAGTTCGAATATCCCGTCGGCTGGGGCATCGACCTTCAGAGCGAGCACGAACGCTACCTTGTGGAGCAGCACTTCCGCAAACCGGTGATCCTGACCGACTATCCGAAGGAAATCAAAGCCTTCTATATGAAGATGAACGAAGACGGCAAGACCGTTCGCGCGATGGATGTCCTCTTCCCGAAGATCGGCGAGATCATCGGCGGATCGCAGCGCGAGGAATCTCTCGAGAAACTCGAGAAGGTCATCGCAGAACGCAATATGGACACCCGCAACCTGTGGTGGTATCTCGACACCCGCCGCTTCGGCAGCGCCCCGCACAGCGGTTTTGGCCTGGGATTTGAACGCCTGCTGATGTTCGTGACAGGAATGTCCAACATCCGCGACGTGATACCTTTCCCGCGCACTCCCAAGAACGCAGAATTTTAATTGGATAACGATATGCTCATCATTGGTATAGCCGGCGGTTCCGGTTCAGGCAAGACGACAGTCGTCAGTAAGATACAGGAAGCATTCAGCGAACGTGTCGTTGTGATTCCCGAGGACTCGTACTACAAAGACAACGGAGATCTGCCGGAAGAAGAGAAAAGGCTGATGAATTTCGACCATCCCGATGCAATCGATTTTGCATTGCTGACCGACCACATCAAGCAGATCCGCGCCGGCAAGGCCATAGAGCAGCCCGTTTATTCCTACATCACCTGCGGACGTTCCAAGACCGAGACCGTGCACGTAGAACCCGCGGAGGTGATAATAGTCGAAGGCATCCTGGCATTCTGCCACAAGGAACTTGTGGAGCAGATGGATATCAAGATTTTCGTGGATGCCGACGATGACGACCGTTTTATGCGCATCCTCGTCCGTGACATTGCGTCCCGCGGCAAGGATGTGGAATGGGTGATTGAGAGGTATACGAATACCGTCAAGCCTATGTATCTGCAGTTCATAGCGCCGAGCAAGCGCTATGCCGACATCATCATCCCTCAGGGAGGTCACAATCAGGTAGCTATCGATATGTTGCTGGCCAGGATAGAAAAAGCCCTCGGCCCCGTATAAAGTGTCCGCCGTCGAAAATAAGAAAAAGAATAGGGTAGGATTGTATTCTACCCTGATTTTCCATTTGTCGCTGATCATCATCCTGCTTATAGCTTCGATAGGGGGCGTGATGAGCCGTGAGAACACTTTTGTGCTGGATTTTACCAAGCAGGAGCAGTTGGAGAAGGAAGAGGAAGTCAAGCAGATGAAAGAGATGGTGAGCGAGCAGGTCGACAACCTCATAGCTATGGCGCGCTCTTCATCTTCAAGCCAGGTCCGCAATGTGGCAGTCGACGCAAACGAGCGTCTGCGCGACGACCGCCATTCCAATCCGGCGCAGGTCTATGACGATGCCCGCGCCCTGCAGCGCAGCATAGAGGCTGCAGCTCAGCTCGACAGGCAGCTTAGTGCGGCCGATGCAGATTATTACGCCAGCCTTGACAACAAGACTGACAACAGCGACAAGAACGAGGCTCCTGCTTACTCGGGTCCGTCGGTTATTTCATACGACCTTGAAGGACGCAAGGCGCAGAGCCTGCCAGTTCCTGCCTACAGAGGCTATGCCGGCGGAGATGTGAGCGTCAAGATATATGTCAACCAGAAGGGCAGGGTAATCAAGGCAGAGGTGATCCAGAGCGTCTCGGCGAGCGACCCTTCGCTGTGGAGCTTTGCTGAATCAGCTGCAAAAAAATCCCGCTTCACTGCCTCGACGACTGCTCCGGACCCCCAGATAGGAAGCATAGTCTACCGCTTTGTGAAACAATGATCAACAAAATTTGTCGCAGAAGCTGGGATTTATCAAAATTGTTTTATATTTGCATTCCACTAACGCTCGATTCGTCTAACGGTTAGGACAAGAGATTCTCAATCTCTAAATAGGAGTTCGATTCTCCTATCGAGTACGAATGAAACTGCTCACGGGCAGTTTTTTTTATAAAACACACAAGCAATGACTCAAAACAGGCGCGTAAGGGTTCGTTTCGCCCCCAGTCCTACAGGTCCGCTGCACATCGGCGGCGTCCGTACAGCTCTTTATAATTATCTTTTTGCCCGCCACGAAGGCGGCGATTTCATCCTCCGTATCGAAGACACGGACTCTCAGAGGTTCGTCCCCGGCGCTGAGGAATATATAATGGAAGCCCTCGAATGGTGCGGCATCAAGCTCGATGAAGGCATCCGCGAAGGAGGCCCCCACGCTCCCTACCGCCAGAGCGAGAGGAAGGAGATATACCTCAAGTACGCCCTGCAGCTCGTTGAGAGCGGCAATGCGTATTATGCGTTCGATACCGCAGAGGAGCTGGACGCCCTCCGCAAGGAGGCTGAAGCCCAGGGTAAGAGCTTTTCCTATGGCGCTGCAGTGCGCGGCTCCCTCAACAACTCCCTTGCCCTGAGCGAGGAAGAGGTGAAAGCCCGTCTGGAAAGCGGCAACCATTGGGTCATCCGCTTCAAGATGCCTGAGGACGAGGTTGTGGAAATGGACGACATCATCCGCGGACACATCTCCATCAATACTTCCACCCTTGACGACAAGGTGCTCTACAAGTCGGCTGACAGCCTGCCCACATATCACCTGGCCAACATAGTCGACGACCACCTGATGGAAATCAGCCACGTGATCAGGGGAGAGGAGTGGCTGCCTTCATTGCCGCTCCACTACCTGCTTTACAAAGCTTTCGGCTGGACTGACAGCCAGCCCCGCTTCGCCCATCTGCCGCTGTTGCTCAAGCCGCAGGGCCAGGGCAAGCTCAGCAAGCGCGACGGCGACAAGTTCGGCTTCCCGGTATTCCCCCTCGAGTGGCACTCAGCCGAAGGCGAGGTCTCAATCGGATATAGGGAAGAGGGCTATCTTCCCCAGGCCTTCATCAATATGCTGGCCCTTCTCGGATGGAACCCCGGCACTGAGCAGGAAATCTTCTCGATGGACGAGCTCATCGAGGCGTTCTCGCTCGAGAAAGTAAGCAAGTCAGGCGCCCGTTTCAACCAGGACAAGGCCAAATGGTTCAACGCCCAGTACATCCGCAGCAGCAGCGACGAGTTCCTCGGCGCCCAGCTGAAGGATATGCTTGCCCAGCGCGGCATCGAAGCGACTGAGGAGCGTGCTGCAGCAGCAGTTTCGCTGATCAAGGAGAGAGCCGTCCTGCTCAAGGACCTTCTTCCCCTGACCCTTTATATGTTCGAAGCTCCGAAAAGCTACGACGAAAAGTCTGTGAACAAGTTCTGGAAGGCTGAAGACGTTGAGCGCTTCAAGGTCCTCCGCGAGAAATTCGCCGGCCTTGACGCCATTACAGTGGCCGAAACAGAGCCTTTCATCTGCCAGTGGGCTGCCGACAGCGGACTGCCGCTTGGCCGTATGATGAACTCCCTGCGTCTTGCCATCCTCGGCATAAGCCAGGGCCCGAGCATCTTCGCCATCTGCGAATTCATCGGCAAGGAAGAGACGCTCGCCCGTATGGATGCGGCCCTCGCCGCCCTGGGTACTCCCGCCGAATAGTTATAAGATTATATAAAATAAAAAGAGGCTGTCCGATCAGGACAGCCTCTTTTTATCATAGAGTATAAGAATTATCTAGCGCCATACATAATCTTCAAAGCCGAGCAGCGACGAAGCTCTTGCTTGATGTCGGTGATGATACCCATACGGGTGTCCTCGTCAGCTTTGATTGATACGGTCATAAACGGGCGGTCTGACTCGCTCAGGTTCTCACGCTCTGCAGCGATGAAGTCACGGATCTCATCGATGGTGCGGAATGAGTCGTTGAGCTGGATACGGCTGTCAGTACCATATTTAGCCTGATACTGGTTCAGCGGGGTACCCACATAGATGTAAGAAGCCAGATCTTTTCTTTCGAGCTTGATGATCTCTGATGCCTGGGGCAGGGTAACTTTCACCATACGGTCGGTCTGACGCATACTGGTTGACACCATAAAGAACATCAGGATCATAAATACGATATCAGGAAGGGACGCCGTGCTGATAGCAGGAAGTCCGCCTTTGCCTTTTCTAGAGAATTTTGCCATACTGATACTCCTTATTTTTTAGTAACATCCTTAGGCTCTGCTTCTGAGATGTTCTGCGGGATGCAGTCACGGCAGATCTGCTGCTGCTCTTCGCTGAGCTTGACATATTTCTTGCCGAAGTTCTGCATAGCGAAGTTGTCGCGGATTTCGTTGACGGCACGTACGAGTTCGTTCTGAACTTCGATGTACTTGCTGTAAGTAGTACCACGGTCGTTCTGCAGAGAAATCACACCCTTTGAAACAGGATACTGTCCAAAGCCTTCGATATCCTTGATTTCCTTCTCGGGAAGGTTCGGGTCATCGGTGGGGTTGGTAAGGAATTCAACTATCTTATCTTTCAGCTGGCTGATATCTATTGCCTCGTTACCTGCGAAGATACGGTCGTTCATATTGATTCTCACAATGATGATGTTACGACGGTTGACTTTCTGGTCCTCAACTTTCTGATC
>JAFXPV010000098.1 GCA_017527625.1 Bacteroidales bacterium
AGCAAGGGCAACGGCCGCCCAGGATCGGCGAACCGATTGTCAGCGAAGGCGCGTTGGCCATTTTCTTCGAGCGTTCTATCACTGCCGTGAAGCCGGAATTCCACAGAAACATCTTGGATATAGAGCGCATCAAGGATGAGGTCGGCCGCGGAGCGAACAAACTTGAGATCGTCGGTTATGCCTCACCCGAAGGAACGACAGCCGTAAACCAGTCAATATCAAAGAAAAGGCTTGACGCCGCGCGCAATTATCTGTCCAAACAGACTGGTATTCCGCTTGACAGTATTTCTGTCAGGGATGCCGGAGAAGACTGGAGCGGATTGGCCAAGGCTGTTGAATCAAGCTACGAAGGCTCTGACCGCGAGGAAGTTCTCAGAGTTCTGCGTGACGATACCCTGAGTCAGGATGCTAAAGAGAACAGCCTTAAGAAGCTCGACGGCGGACGTACCTGGCAGTCTTTGATAAAAGACCAGATGACCGACCTGCGTCGCGTTGAAGTAAGCTGCATTACGGTTGAAAGCGAACCGGAAGCTCCTGAAATTCCGGAAATCATTGAAAATGAGATAGATATACCTCAAGAAGAAGTTGAGATAGAAGAGGCTGAGATTGAGATAGAACCCACAGATATTACAGTCGGGACTATAGAACTCCCCGAGGAACCTGTTGAGCCTGTCGGCAAATATCCCAGGCCTGTCCTCGGCGTTTACACCAATCTCCTCTACGATGCTGCCACAGCCTTCAATTTGGGCTTGGAAGTGCCTCTGGGACGCCATCTGACGATAAATGCCGACGCTATATATACTGATATGCCTTTCTATGGTGCTGGAAATCATATGGGGCTGAAGATCGGTGAGTTGGGACTTCATTATTATTTCAAAGATGATGGCCCCGGCCTCAAAGGTTGGTTCGTGACGGCAAATGCCGGCGGCGGTTTCTATGATCTTGCCACAAAGGCAAAAAGAGCTGAAGGTAGTCTTCTCTATCTTTCAGGCGGTGCCGGATATTCATTCCAGCTTGGTCCTGAAAGTTCACACTGGAGACTGATGCTTTCAGCCGAGATGGGCTCTATGCGTACCCCTTATAAATACTATGAAATGAACGATGCAGGCAACCTCTTCTTGAAGAGACAGGATACTTTTATGTGGGGTTTGCCCACAAGACTGGAGGTCAGCCTGATGTATGTTTTCTATTCAAAGAATCGGACGTTTTAGGAATTGAAACATTTAGAAATAGATACAAATCATAGTTGCAGGAGGATAGCGGTCGCTATCCTCATATTTTTCTCATTTGCGCTGGGAGCTCAAAATCCCTTGGGCGAAGAGTATTTCCCGCTCGATCCCGAGCCAGTAACAGGCCAGAGTTTCGGTCCCGTGACGTCGCTAGCCCTGAGCCCTTCGGACGGTTCTCTCTGGATAGGAACCGAAGATGGTGGTATTCTCCGTATAGGCCGTAAAGGAAACAGGCTCCATTATAGTGTTGCCTCCGGACATCTCTCTTCCGACAGCATAAAAGAAATGTGCTTCATTTCATCGTCTGTTCTATATATCCTATATGAAAACGGCGGGCTCGCACAGTATTCTTCAACGCAAGGATTCCACGATGTGACTTTGTTTAATGAAGGCATCAGTCATATTCTGAAGCTCGATGGTTCGGATATACTTCTATGTTCTACGAGGAGCGGTGGAATATATACAGTGGATGTCGCCGGTGCGACTGCCCTTGTGCAAGCCGTAAATGAGCCTGTAGCGGTTTTATCGACTGCGTCTGATGGCAGTATCTATTTTGTGGGAGAAAAGAGCAGGATAGTCAAGCAGATTGCAAATGGCGGCATTCAGGCCAAAACAACTGAGATTCCTGATCTTCCGACTGCATTGCTTGCAGCTGATGACGGAGTTTTCTGGGTGGGAACAGGTCAAGGCCTGTACAGTATTGATGGGACGTCGTGGGAGCGCTATACTGCTACGGACGGATTCCCTTCCAATCGCATTTATTCCATAGTTGAAGATGCTCCAGGTTCGATATTGATTGCTACGGCGAGTGGTATAGTCGGCCTCAATGTATCAAAAACTAATGTATCGGATTCTAAATTATATTTTCCCGACGAGACGTATCTCTGCTCTTATAAAACAAGTGGTCCTGAACCGGTCTGCTTCTTTGGCGGGAACCGTGGGATCGCTGTGCTGACTTCAGAAAGCAGAGCTTCGGAGCTCCCCTGGAATGATATAAACGATACAGTATACAGTAACGACTTTAATTTTCCCGGCCGTATCAACTTAGTATGGATTATACCTCTTGTTCTTATTGTAGGTGCAGTTTCATTTGTGTTAGGCCGTAGAAAACACAAGGGCAGAAGTGATGACAATTATACTAAAACCGTTGAAATAGTCCCTCTTCCTCCCAAAGATTCTCCTTCTTCGGTCAAAAATGCTCCAACGCACAATGGTTTACCTGAACATCCAGTGCATCATCCGCTGCAAGCATCAGATGCGGTAGCCGCTCCTGCGTCCGTTGCAGCTCCGTCTCCTGTTACTATAAAGAAACCTGCGCCTGCCCATTCAGACAATCCAAAAGTAGAATTGAGACAAGTTATAGATCGCTTGAATGACGGAGATGCTCCGGCATTTTCTGTCAAGGTATGGAATATGATCGAAGAGTCTTATACTGATCCTCAATTCTCTGTAGAAACTATTGCTACACGTCTGCTGCTTTCGCGTGTACACGTAAACAGAAAATTGCAGCAGGAAGTCGGTGTTTCGCCGTCAGCATTGATTAAAGCTAAAAGAATGGCGGCTGCGCGGGAATTGCTTCTTGCCGGAGGTATGACGCTTCCGCAGGTGGCTCATAAGGCAGGCTTCTCCTCTGCAGCCTATCTGTCGGCATCATTCAAGGATTATTTCGGTCATTCTCCCTCTGAGCTTATGCATACTTCATAGTGCCATATAAATTCGTTTTGTTTCTTAATCTAATATGAAAAAGTATCTAATTCTAATAATTGCCGCTTCACTTTTGGTTGCTTGTGAACCCAAAGCCAATGTACTTACACAAGCCGAAAAGGTTCAGGGATGGATGCTTCTTTTCGATGGAGAATCCCTTGACGGCTGGCATTATTTCAACGGCGGTGCAGTTACTGATGATGAATGGTACGTGTCAGATGGTTACCTTGTTGCATCGGGAATAGGCTCTGATTCGAAGGGCTACATAGTTACAGATGAGTTGTTTGACAATTTTGACTTAAAGTGGGACTGGAATATTTCCAAAGGTGGTAACAGCGGTTTGCTCTATCACGTTGTAGAGTCTTCTCAATATTCTGTTCCGTATATTACCGGCCCAGAATATCAGATCATTGATGATGTCAACTATTCAGAAATGAATGGAGGATATATACTCGAGCCCTGGCAAAGATGTGCTGTAGATTACGCTATGTATTTCCCTGATTTTGATACGGCTCCATTTATAAGACCGGCTGGCGAATGGAACCATTCCGAGATAATTTTCGATCACGGGCACGTAATATATAAAATTAACGGTGTAGTAACGGTTGAATTTGACGCCTGGACCGATGACTGGCAGGCTCGCAAGAACAGTGGTAAATGGGCAGATGCTCCCGACTACGGTCTTGCCCGCAGTGGAAACATCTGTCTTCAGGACCACGGCTATCCTGCCTTGTTCCGCAATATCAAGATAAAGAGGCTGTAGGCTGTAGGCTGTAATCCGTCAGCCTTTCATATCTGTTTCAAAGATATGCATAGGGATAAGGCTGAAAATTTCTGCCTGCTCCTTTTCAGACAGATCCGTCAATGGTCTGTCGTATATTTCTTTGGCCTTTTCATCCCTTACTTCCCTATAGATCTGGGACAGTAGGGCTTGCAATTTCTGGTAAGCGCCATAGCTTGTAGACTTGTCATATCTCAACATAAAGCTTGTCTTTGCCCCGTGGTTTTTGAGAAATGCCTTGCCTATGCGCAATATGTCGGCTTCGTCATCGTGTGCGCCCGATTCGAAGAAGATACGGTTGTCGGCATTTATAAAGGCTACACAGACGTCATCCGGGGTCATACCTGCCAAAGCCACGTCATAAATTGGTACCGTCAGCTTGTTGCCGGTGAAGGTGAGAGAGATGTGTCGTACGTTGGACTCGATCTCTTCAGGCTTTGCGTAGTAAATCTTGACGCCGCCGACCTCCCGCAGAGCTTCCTTCAAGTCATTGATAACGCCCATCGGAGTGTCGGCGGCAGCGTTGATCTGCACTGCGGCGCCTGATGCCTGAACATTCAGAGAACGGATATAGGCGGCAATCTCGTTCAGCCTGATCTCCTTGCCGGAGATTTCAATGCTACCGTCTGGACGGACATTCGCAACAATGGTCGACGGAGTTGTCTGAGCACCGTTCAGTTTGAAAACGATGGGGATGTTGTACTGTACACTGACAGGCTTGCCGTCCTTTGTGCCCGGGGTCCATTTAGGTGATTGGGATACGATCCGCACTGCCTCTGCATCAAGATCCTCGTTCGCGCTGCGGAGTACTTTCACATCTGCGACATCTCCGGTTTCAGTGATGGTGAAAGAGACTAAAACGCGACCCTGAGCATTGTCTGCAATGCTCTTGGGAGGGTAGACAAGGTGTTCCTGAACCCACCTGGCAAAATCCTCCAGCGAGCCGCCGTTGAATGTCGGCATTGTCTCGTCACCCTCGCCGGCTGCAACGCTTTCTTCTAGAATTCCGGTATCCGGAATAATTTCACTATCTTTGTCCGCAGGGACATAGACTGTCCGGGCTTGGAGGCCAAGCCACAAGCACACGAGCGGGAGCATCCAGAGCGCCCGCAGCCCCTTAGAAAGGGGAGATTTTGATTTTGACATCATAGTAATACGATTTTTAAGGATACTGTGATTAAAGCTGTTGGCAACTGAGTAGCCGCTCTTGCTGACAGCTTTTCTTATAAGCAGATACTGATATTCCTTGATGTTGGCGCCGGAGCGGAGCACTGCGTCGTCCGCTTCGTACTCGTGTAGCTCCTGAAGGTCAGAGCGGAGCATCCATACTGCAGGATTGAACCACTGGAGGGCGGACAGGATGTCCACCAGCAGCACTTCTACGGAATGTCCGTAGGCAATGTGCGCCTTTTCGTGGGCGATGACAGGGGAGTGGTCGCCGTCCCAGTCTTTCCTTGACAGGACGATATACTTCATCCAGCTGAACGGGTCGATGTCACGGCTGGTGACGATGATCTTGCAGCCGTCTTCCTCGCAGACCTGCTCACCCTGGCTGATTATCCTGACGATGGAGAGGATGGAGACGAGTGTCCGGGCCAGAACGAAGACGACACCGGCCCAGAACAGGATGCTCAGGGCAACCGGCCACCAGGGCCCCTGGGCTGCCGGAACCAGTTCCATCTCAGAAAGCTCCTGCAAAAGCCCGGGCTCTGCCGCAGGCGGAACCATCTCCATAGGCTTGCGGATAGTGATGATGCACAGAGGCAGGATGAAAGACAACGCCGCCGTCCCCACCAGCACCACCCTGTTGAAGCGGTGGAAAGTCTCCTTTTTCAAAAGGAAACGGTAGAAAAGGTAGAACACCAGCAGTGCAAGCGCTACCTTGCCGTCATATATCAGGAAATCCATCATTTCTGTGCGCCTTTTTCAACCAGTTCGATAAGCTCCTTGAGTTCCTCGACAGAGATTTTCTCCTCCTTCACCAGGGCCGAAACGGCGCTCAGGTAAGAGTTGTCGAAATACTTGTCGATGAGGCCGATCAGTGACCTTTGCTTGTATTCATCCCTGGTCACCTTGGCGAAGTACTGGTAGGTGGGGCCGTAGGCTTTGTGGTCGATGAATCCTTCTTCCTGCAGCGTGCGCACCTGCGTGGACAGAGTCGAGAAATGCGGCCTGGGCTCAGGATACAGCTCCCTCAGTTCCCTGACGAAGAGCGGCCCCTTCTCCCAGAAGTGCTCCATTATAATCTCTTCCTTTTTGGTCAGTCGTTTCATAATCCCAGTTTCTTTTTCTGCAAATATAGCTAAAAAATTTAACTATGCAACTATTTATTTGTAGCTGGGATAATTTTAATCCAAAAAAGAATTGCCGGCTGCAGCCTGCAGGCTTAACGGATAAAATGCATCGGTTCCCAGGGCTCTTCGCGGGGAGGAAGCGGCTTGCCGCCGGTGGACTTCAGCAGGGCGGCCATATTGTTGGCCAGCGTACGCATAGTCTGCATCCCTTCCGTGTCCAGGGCTGCCTGGCCGGCGTCGCGGCCATAGACGATATTCCAGTACTGGGAAGTCACCACCGGCATATTCATCATCATAAAGGGCATATTGAGCGACTGGAACGCAGCCGTGGCGCCTCCTCTGCGGCACACGGCCACTGCAGCCGCAGGCTTCCCTGCGAAGGCAGCCCCATTGGAATAGAACATCCGCTGGATGATGGACAGGACAGCTCCGTTGGGCTGTCCCCAATAGACGGGAGAACCCACAACAAAGGCTTCGGCATCATTCATTTTGGCCGATATCTCATTGCAGATGTCATCATTGAATATGCAGGCGCCCGGCTCGTCCTTGCATCTGTTGCAGGCAATGCAGCCTCTCACCGGCTTGTTGCCTATCCATACGATTTCACTTTCGATGCCGTTCTTCTCCAACTGTCCGGCTATCTGCGCCAAAGCTGTGGCTGTGTTACCCTTTGCACGGGGGCTTCCGTTGATCATCAATACTTTCATATAACAAAGATATGCAATTATAGCGATACGTCGTGATGAAATGGACCGCGCCAGGGCCATCTACAGTTCGATTATCCGAAAATGCCAAAATGTAGGCACTATGCAGGCATTCTGGAAAAGCAATCGGCCCCTCACGTGTGTGAGAGGCCGATCTAAGTGGAGCACAGGAGAATCGAACTCCTGACCTTTTGAATGCCATTCAAACGCTCTACCAACTGAGCTAGTACCCCATTGCTCCGCAAAGGTAGCTTTTTTTTCCGGAATCGCAAATTAAGAGATAATTTGCTTAAATTTGACACCATACGAAACAATAACACACATTATGGAAAACAAGTACAAGGGCACCCAGACCGAGAAAAACCTGGAAGCTGCATTCGCCGGCGAATCGCAGGCACGCAACAAATACACTTACTTCGCTTCAGTGGCCAAGAAAGAAGGTTACGAGCAGATATCGGCTCTTTTCCTGAAGACTGCCGAGAATGAGAAAGAGCACGCCAAACTCTGGTTCAAGGAACTCAACGGCATCGGTGACACTGCTGCCAACCTTGCAGCAGCTGCCGACGGCGAGAACTACGAGTGGACTGATATGTACGAAAGCTTCGCAAAGACTGCCGAAGAAGAAGGTTTCAAGGCTTTGGCAGCCAAGTTCCGCGGCGTGGCCGCCATCGAGAAGCAGCACGAGGAGCGCTACCGCGCCCTGCTGAAGAACGTCGAGACTGCCGCCGTATTCGAGAAGAGCGAAATCAAAGTGTGGGAATGCCGCAACTGCGGACATATCGTAGTGGGCAAGAAGGCTCCTGAGATCTGCCCTGTCTGCGCTCATCCCAAGAGTTTCTTCGAGATCCACGAGGCGAACTACTAACAGACATCCGCACAAAAAAAAAGACGTCCTTGCGGGCGTCTTTTTTTGCCTTGACCTGGCCAACCTGCTACAGGGCAGCCTTCAGCTTCTCTATCATATCCGCATACTCCGCGTCGCTGAGGTAGACCTTGCCGGGATTCATCTGGAAGACTCCGCCGTAGTCCGGACCGTCGACATATTTGGGGGCGAGGTGGAAGTGGAGGTGGCAGAGCTTGTCGCTGTATGCGCCGTAATTGATCTTCTCGGGATTGAAGACTTTCTGCATCGCGCGGGTCATCCGCACCACATCTGCCATAAAAGCGTTGCGCTGCTCGTCGCTCAGCTCGTTGAGGTCGTTCACGTGGCCGTCATAAGCTACAAGGCAGCGGCCGTGGTAGGTCTGCTCCTTGAAAAGGAATGCGCGTGACACGCCCAGATGGGCGATTTCTATCATAAGGTTGTGAAGCGTCTCGTTGTTCGTGCAATAGAGACAATCTTTCGGATCGCTGTACATATCTGTTAATGTTATTGTTGGTAGTTTTGACAAATTTAATAATTATTGTCAACTTTACCTCCATAAAGGAAGCCAGGCATAATGTGGTACATAGTCCTCATCATAGTATGGGCGGCAGCCCTCGCCTCGCAGTGGAAACATATAGTTGAGCTGGGCAGGCTGTATTTCCGCGTCATCACCCCTCACGAAGGTAAAGGAGAGAAGGCGATGATGCTGCTCGACATCGTGCCGATGTGTCTGCTTTTCATCGCCTTCTATATCATAATCTGGCCGGTTCCGGCCGCTGCCGTCGCCCTCTTCAGAAGGCTTTCCGGCCGCTCATCATAGCTCTTTCGGCGGATAGAGTTCGTCCCACCAGGTGCTGTCGTCCTTCAGGTATTTTGCGAACCAGGCAGAGATGGTGCGCAGCCACTGGCGCCTCTTCGCATAATCCTGGATGCCGTGGTTCTCGCCGTCCACAACTACGAATGCCGTCTCGACGCCCAGCAGTTTCATTGCGGTGAACATCTGGATGCTCTCGCCGATAGGCACGTTCGTGTCGGCCGAGCCGTGCAGGAAGAGGATGGGGTCCTTGATCTTGTCGGCCATATAGAGCGGACTGCGGTCGACATAGAGGTCTTTCCTGGTCCAGGGATAGCTGTCAGCCATACTTACCTCGCTGTAAGAGTAGCCCCAGTAGCCTTCGCCCCAGTAGCTTGTGTGGTCGCTGATGCCGGCGTGGGAGATGCCGGTCGCGAAGATGTCGGTGCTGGCCAGCAGCAGCTGGGTCATAAAGCCGCCGTATGAGGCGCTGAAGCAGCCCACCTTGCTAGCATCCACGAAAGGATGGTCGGCGCAGAAATGCTTCACTCCTTCGATGATGTCATCGACTACAACCTCGCCGGCAGTATTGACGTGCCGCGATGCGAATTCCTGGCCGAAGCCCGAAGCGCCGGAAGGGTTGACGACGTAGAACACGTAGCCCTGGCAGGAATAGAGATGGGGCGAGTATGAGCCTGCGAAATACTTAAGGCTCGGAGAGCAGCCGCCGTAGTAGTGCACGATCATCGGGTATTTCTTCGACGGGTCAAAATTGGCCGGCAGCACGTAGAAACCGTTGATGCGGTCGCCGCGGCTGCTGGTAAATTCATATTCTCCACCCTCTGCCACATCCACGTCGCTGAAACGCAGCTCGTGGAAATCGCAGACGAGCTTCTGCTTTCCGGTCTTCGTGTCCATCAGATATGCCTTGTCGTGGGTGTCGAGGTTGTCTCCGGAGTAAATCAGGGCAGGTGACTTCAATGCAATGTCGATATAGTCGATATGGCTGTCCTTGTTGTCCAGACGCTCGATTTTTCCATTCTTGGGATTGAGGCGGAAGAGATTGTAGCAGTCCTTGTCTTCTGCGGAGAAATAGATTTTGCCGTCGTAGCGGCTCCACTGCATATTCTGCGGTGAAGGGTCGAAGGTCTTGGTGAGCGGCGTCACCTTGCGGCTTGCAATATCGAAAATGTAGAGCTGATAGTCATAAGCATTGGGAATCCTGCCTTCAGGAAGCACCATTCCAATCTTGTCGAAGGCCTCGGGGCTGCCGCAGAAGAGGATCTGCCTGCCGTCGGGAGAGAAAGCGGCATTTCGGATGAAGCCGTCCTTCTCGACAAGGCATTCCGTCTGCATTGTCTGCAAATCCATCAGGTAGACAGAGATGAAACTTGTCGGCCTCTTGCTGAGGTCATAGCGGCTGACCGAGAAGAGGAGATACCTGCCGTCGTCGGTGATGTCCATAGGATAGCTGTCGTGATATCCGAAAGTCAGCTGCTTCATCATACCGGTTGCAATGTCATAGCGGCTGATGTAGCTGCGGTTCCTCCAGCCGGGCTGACGGTCGTCAGGGGTGAGGATCTGGTGTACTTCGCCCTCCTTGGGGCCTTCCTGGTTCATCATATAGATCAGATAATCCTCTGTCGGAGCGATGCTGAAACTTCCGTCAGGGACGTTTCTGGCGATAACGGTCTCCTTTCTGGTGCGGGGATCGACCCGGACCAGGTCGCGGCCGGCGACAGTCCGCCTGGTGATGTAATACTCGTCGCTGACGGGCATCCAGCGGATGGCGTCCGTAGTGTGGATCAGAAGTTCCCCGCTGGCGGCGTCGAATACCTCAGTGTAAGAGGTAGCCCTTCCGTCATCGCTGATGAGCGAATGCCTTACCGTGTAGAAAAGGCCTCCGGGAGAAAGGCTGACACCGGCGCAGCCGTCGCCCTGGGTGTTGAGGTCGAGCGAATAAATCTTGCGGCCGTCCTCCCTCAGACGCAGAGACTTGCTCTGCTCCGTGGCCAGCGACACCTCGATGCCTGATTCAGCGCTGTCCTTGCCTGTCAGGTACTTGATTACTACTTCGTGCGTGCCGGGTTCGAGGTTGGCCTTGCCGCTCTCATTCTTCTTGCTGTCCACGAAAATCCTGCAGTCCTTGATGCCCTCGACGTTGATGTCCACTTTGGCAAAGTCCATCGTCTCGACGCTGAAACTTGCGAAATGAATCTGGATATTGTCGCTTTTGGCTGGGAGAGTGCCCACCCAGACGGCATTTTTAAGGACGTCTGTTGAATAGGCGGCATCAAGCAGCGCCTTGGCATCGTTGTATGCCTTGCCCTTCACGTCGGTCGTATCGACGAAATAGGGGGTTCCCATATCAAAGGGGCCGGCATAGCGGAAATGATTGACAGCGATAGTGTCTTTCGGGGCTGCCATCGCACAGATGCCTGCCGACAGCCCGATCAGCATAAGAAGAATGCGTTTCATAATGTATGATTATTTTTTCTTTCGATTTTTCATCCAGAGGGACTTGGCGTACTCCTGCATATCGGAGGCTTCGTCGATTTCGTCGATGATTTCGACACCGGCGGTCGTCTCTATGATGTCTTCGAGCGTGACGATGCCCTGCAGGCAGCCATATTCGTCGATGATGACGCTGATGTGTTCTTTTTTCGAAACGAGTTCGCCCCAGATATCGCTTATGGGCGTCGCCTCGTTGAATGAAGAGATGTCGCGCTTTATCTCCGACAGTTTCATGTCGAACTTGTCGTTGCCCATAAGTTCCAGAGCCTCGACAAGCAGCACGTAGCCTGTGATATACTCGTCGTCGTCGCCTTTATAGACAGGGATGCGGGAATGATGGTGGAACACCTGCTCCTTGAAGAATTCGCGGATGGTCATCTCTTCCGCTGCTATCGCCGCCACCACGCGGGGTGTCATGATTTCCTTCGCAGTGATGTCGTCGAGGCGGATGATGTTGTGGATGATGCGTTTTTCGTCCGCCTCGAAGACTCCGTCCTCCTCGCCTTCGTCGATCATGGCGGAAACTTCCTCACGGGAAACGGTGTAGTCGGGTTCGTCGGGGGAAATCAGGCCTGTGATCCACTCTGCGATTATCACCAGGGGATATGTGATGATGATCAGAATCCTTATCGTGCGTGCGGTAAACCCGATAAGGCGTCTCCAGTAGTTCGAGCCGATGCTCTTGGGTATAATCTCGGCGAACACCAGGATCAGCACAGTGACGATGGCAGAAGCGATGCCGACGGCGGCGCTGCCATACATCTTGCCGACTATCGCGCCGATGCCTGCGGCACCCATCGTGTTGGCGATAGTGTTCAGGATGAGGATCGATGACAGAGGCCTGTCGATGTCGCTCTTGTATTCCTTGAGGCGGATGGCAGGTTTATAGCCCTCATCTTCCTTCATCGCCAGATATGAAATCTGCGCCGACAGGAGGGAGGACTCCAGAAGGGAACACAAAAAGGAGATTCCGACAGTCAGAATCGCAACTATGACGAGGGCGGTAAGCATCTGCCACAAAGATATAAAACAAATGGCAATAAAAAGAGTGCGGCCGGTTATGGTCGCACTCTTTAAGCACTATGAGTACAGTCTTTATTTAACTTCTTCGAAGTCTACGTCTTCGGCACCGCCGCCCTTGTCGCTTGAGCTGTCAGGGCCGGGGTTGCCTGCTCCGGGGTTGAAACCTGCGCCTGCTCCAGGGTTGAAGCCTGCGCCGGGATTTGCACCCTGGCCGGCCTGGGCTGCGCGGGCCATATCCTCAGAGGCTGCGTGCCAGGCGTTGTTGAGGTCTTCGCTGGCCTTGTCGAGCCTTTCGATGTTCGGAGTGCGGCCTGCGTCATATTCGTCCTTGGCTGCACGGTAGGCCTCTCTGAGGGCTGCGAGTGATGAGTCGATGACGCCTTTCTTGTCAGCGGGGATCTTGTCGCCGTAGTCCTTGAGGTTCTTCTCGCTCTGGAAGATCATTGCGTCGGCTGCATTGATCTTGTCGACCATTTCCTTCTTTGCCTTGTCGGCTGCCTCGTTGGCCTTGGCCTCGTCGCGCATACGCTTGATTTCGTCATCACTCAGACCTGATGAAGCCTCGATGCGGATCTTCTGCTCCTTGCCTGTGGCTTTATCCTTGGCAGATACGTTGAGAATACCGTTGGCGTCGATGTCGAAGGTTACCTCGATCTGAGGGATTCCACGCGGAGCCGGAGCGATGCCGTCGAGGTGGAAGTTGCCGATGGTCTTGTTGTCGCGTGCCATCGGACGTTCGCCCTGGAGCACGTGGATCTCGACTGAAGGCTGGTTGTCGCTGGCTGTCGAGAACACTTCGCTCTTGCGGGTAGGAATTGTGGTGTTGGAGTCGATGAGCTTGGTCATCACGCCGCCGAGAGTCTCGATACCGAGAGAAAGGGGAGTGACGTCGAGCAGAAGCACGTCTTTCACATCGCCTGCGAGCACACCGCCCTGGATGGCAGCACCTACTGCAACTACCTCATCGGGGTTGACGCCCTTGTTCGGAACTTTGCCGAAGAACTTCTCTACGATTGCCTGGATGGCAGGGATACGGGTTGAACCGCCGACGAGCAGAACTTCGTCGATCTGGCTTGCCTGCAGACCTGCGTCGGCAAGGGCCTTGCGGCAAGGCTCGATGGTGGCGTTGATCAGAGGGTCGCACAGCTGCTCGAATTTGGCGCGGGTGAGGGTCTTTACGAGGTGTTTCGGAATACCGTCGACCGGCATAATGTACGGCAGGTTGATTTCTGCGGTGGTCTGGCTTGAAAGCTCGATCTTGGCTTTCTCGGCAGCTTCTTTCAGACGCTGGAGCGCCATCGCATCCTTGCGGAGGTCGAGGCCGCCGTTCTCTGCTGCGAATTCGTCGGCCAGCCAGTCGATGATCTTGTGGTCGAAGTCGTCACCGCCGAGGTGTGTGTCACCGTTGGTTGACTTAACCTCGAAGACACCGTCACCGAGTTCGAGGATCGAGATATCGAAGGTACCGCCGCCGAGGTCGAACACGGCGACTTTCATATCCTTGTTCTTCTTGTCAAGGCCGTATGCCAGAGCTGCGGCAGTCGGCTCGTTGATGATACGTTTAACAGTCAGACCTGCAATCTCGCCGGCCTCTTTGGTGGCCTGGCGCTGGCTGTCGCTGAAGTATGCAGGAACGGTGATGACAGCTTCGCTGACAGTTGTTCCGAGGTAATCCTCGGCAGTCTTTTTCATCTTCTGGAGAATCATTGCTGAAATCTCCTGAGGAGAATAGAGACGTCCGTCGATGTTGACGCGCGGGGTATTGTTGTCGCCACGGTCTACCTGATAGGGCACGCGGTTGATTTCTTTCTGTACGCGGTCGTAAGTTTCACCCATAAACCTCTTGATTGAGAAGATGGTTTTCTTGGGGTTTGTGATGGCCTGACGTTTTGCCGGATCGCCGATCTTGCGCTCGCCGTTGTCAGCGAATGCCACGATTGACGGGGTGGTGCGCTTACCTTCACTGTTGATAATCACTGCAGGCTCATTGCCTTCCATAACGGCAACACAAGAGTTCGTGGTGCCAAGGTCAATTCCGATAATTTTTCCCAT
>JAFXPV010000099.1 GCA_017527625.1 Bacteroidales bacterium
ATGATGCGGAACTTGTATCCGGCGTCGCTGAGGATCTTATCGACCGGGGCGATGAAGTTGTCGATGATGGGGCCCTTCTCCAGCGTGGCTTTCGCCAGCATCTTTTCTATGTCGTGATATGCCTGCGCCTCCTTGTTCTTGAGCCAGATGTTCTCCATCTCGCTCTTGATGTTGTTGAGACCGAGCCTGTGGGCGAGAGGGATGAAGATGTACATAGTCTCGCTGAGGATCTTCTCTCTCTTGTAGGCGGGCATATATTCTATCGTGCGCATATTGTGCAGGCGGTCTGCCAGCTTTATCAGCACGATGCGCGCGTCGTCGTTGAGCGTCAGGAGGATGCGCTTGAAATTGTCAGCCTGCTGCGAGCGTTCCTCGATGACTCCTTTCTCGCTGTCGAGGGCTGTCTTGATCTTGGTGAGTCCGTCCACCAGCAGGGCGATGCGGTCCGAGAACTGGTTGCGGATGTCTTCCACGGTGTAGTCGGTGTCTTCCACCACGTCGTGAAGCAGCGCCGCGCAGATCGACTTGCAGCCCAGGCCGATTTCCTGGACCACGATCCTTGCGACAGCTATGGGGTGGATGATGTATGGTTCACCGGAACGTCTGCGAACTCCGTAGTGGGCCTTGTTGGCAAAGTCGAACGCCTTCAGCACAAGCTCGTACTGCTCCTGGTCGGCGCAGCGTTTGAGGCTGGCTATGCGCAGCGGTTCGAACTCCCGCTGTATCAGATCCTTGTCTTCCTGTGTGAATTCGTCAGTTTTCATCTCCTTCTGTCTATTTCAGGATCGTACTCGTTTACGTGCTGGTAGGCATAGCTCAGGTCGACTCCGAACAGGATGTCGAACCAGCACAGGTTAAGCCACATCATATATAGCGGTATCGCAGCGACGGCACCATAGACTGCATTGAGCCTTGTCACTACGATCTGTGTCTCAAGGTAGAGGTATTGTATTACAAGGAAGCCGAGGGCTGATACAAGGGCTGCCTTGAAGCAGGCCGAGTATTTCACCTTGGCGTGAGGGATGAACTTGTACATCAGCGAGATGACCAGCACCGACAGGGCGTAGAAGATCACCCAGAACAAGTATGAATTCACGAACCCGACCAGTTTCGACCCTCCGAGGAATCCGATGAAACGGAAGAAGTAGGTCACGCCGTAGAAGAACATTACCAGCACGAAGGGAGAGAGGATGAGGATGCTGATGTATACGATAATGCGGCGGAAGAAATTGGCAGACTTGCCGACATCCCAAATATGGTTGAAAGAATTCTCGACGCACAGCATCATCCACAGCACCAGCCACAGGAAGGTCAGCGAGCTGACCAGCCCGAATCCTCCGCCGGAAGTCATATCGACGATGTTGTTGGCCCAGCCCATCACCATTTCGCCCATCGACGGGTTGTTCACGAAAAGACCCGAAATAATCCTTGTCAGAAGGTCCAGCAGGCCGAAATTGCCGGCGATCAGGAGGATTACCGCGAGCAGAGGAACGGTGGCCATCGTAGTGAAGAAACTGAGCGCCACCGCTTCGCGGCCGCATCTGAGCGACTGGAAGTGACGGTGGGTTATCAATATGATTTTCAGATGTTTGTAGAGCTTTCCACGCTTGGGGCTGAGGCCCGCGAGGTCGATATTCCATATCCCTTCGCCCAAAAAGTGGGAGACGGTCCTCGTGATTGCCTTTACCCTTGTGATAAAACTCATTCCTTTGGCTCAACCAATGCCCGAAGTTCCTCTTCGGAGATTATTCTGGTGCCGAGTTTCTCGGCTTTCTTTATCTTTTCCGCGCCGGGGGCTTCACCTGCCACCAGGTAGCTGGTGTGACCGCTCACCGACGATGTTGTCTTGCCGCCGTGGCTTTCGATGAACTGCTTGATTTCATCCCTCGGGACGGAAAAAACGCCGGAAACCACAAAGATACCACCAGAAAGTGTATCTGATACCTTTTTTGTCTTTTCTTGCTCGAATTTCAGCCCTGCCTGACGCAGTTTTTCAATCTGCTGCCGGTTTACAGGGTCGGCGAACCACCGGATTATCGAATCTGCCATCACGTCTCCGACCTCGTCTATCTGCACAAGGGTGTCGCGGTCCGCGGCCATAATGGCGTCGATGCTGCCGAACCGGGCCGCCAGCATCTTGGCGCTGGCCTCCCCGACGTGCCTGATGCCCAAGGCGTAGAAAACCCTGTTGAAGGGGACGTTTTTGGACTTTTCAAGGCTTGAGAGCAGGTTTTCGGCTGAACGGTCCTTCCATCCGTCCAGGGTGAGCAGCTGCTCTTTGGTGAGCGAATAAAGGTCGCTCAGGTGGCGGATGTAGCCTTTGTCGTACAACTGGTCGATGGTGGCGTCGCCCGCCAGGATGTCCATCGCCTTGCGGGAGATGAAATGTACGAAGCCGGATTTGATCTGCACCGGGCAGGCATTTGAGTTGGGACAGTAGTGCTTGGCCTGTCCCTCGTCCCTGACGAGCTCGGCGCCGCAGTCGGGACAGTATCTTGGAAAGTCCGGAACGACGGCGTGGGCAGGTCGTTTCGACAATTCAACTTCGGTGATCTTGGGTATTATTTCCCCGCCCTTCTCGACGTATACGTAGTCGCCGATGCGGATGTCGAGCAGGTCCATCTGGTCCTTGTTGTGCAAGGAGGCACGTTTCACTACGGTGCCTGACAGCGGAACGGGGTCGAGGTTGGCCACGGGGGTGATGGCCCCGGTGCGGCCGACCTGGTAGTCTATGCTCAGCAACTGCGTCAAGGCCCTGTCGGGCTTGAATTTGTAGGCGGTGGCCCAGCGGGGGGACTTGGCTGTAAAGCCGAGCTTCCTCTGCCAGTCGAGGCGGTTCACCTTTATCACGATGCCGTCGATGGGGAAGGGAAGGCTGCGGCGCGCCTGGTCCCAATAGTCGATGTAGCTGTTGACTTCTTCTATGCTGCCGACCACCCTGGAATGTTCGGAAACAGGAAGTCCCCACGACTTTGCAGCGGCAATCGCTTCGGAATGCGTGGTGAAGGGGAGGTTCTCTCCGAGCATATGGTACAGCACGCAGGCCAGCCCTCTTGAAGCCACTTCGCTGCTGTCCTGGAGCTTGAGGGAGCCGGAAGCAGCGTTGCGGGGGTTGGCGAACGGCCTCTCGTCGATTTCTTCCCTCTCGGCGTTGAGGCGGTTGAAGGCCTCGAAGGGCATATATATCTCGCCGCGGATCTCGAATTCTTCGGGATAGTCGCCGTGAAGGGTTTTGGGAATGGACGGGATGGTCAGTACGTTGGCCGTCACGTCGTCGCCCTTGACTCCGTCGCCGCGGGTGACTGCGTAGGCCAGAGAACCTCTCTTGTATGTCAGGCAGATTGCCGTGCCGTCGAACTTGAGCTCGCAGCTGTAGCTGCACTCCTCCTGGATCGTTCGGGAGATGCGGTCGCTGAACTCCGACAGTTCCTCACGGCTGTAGGTGTTGCCGAGCGACAGCATAGGATATCTGTGGGTGCGGGTGGCGAATTCGAAGGGCCTGCGTTCGTCTGCCGCCCCTTCGGGGGCTTTGGCGATGTCGCTGCCGACCTTGACGGTGGGGGAGTCGGGCGATGCGAATTCGGGGAATTTCTTCTCGAGAGCCGCCAGCTCCTGCAGCATCAGGTCGAATTCGAAATCGGAGATGACAGGGGCGTTCAGGACATAATAATTGTAGTTATGTCCGTTTATCTCATTGCGGAGGAATTCAATCCTCTCCCTGGCTGCTGATTTTGTAATTTTCGACATTGCAATGTTGCAAAGATAGTCTATTTTTTCTTACTTTTGGCCCCCGTATTTTGACAGTACATACAACTAATTCAAACAATAAAAACAAAAAAAGATGAAAGATTCCATCATTATTCTCACCGGCGGCGGTCCCGCACCTGGAATGAACACAGTAGTAGGTACAATCACACAGGCATTTGTGGCTCGCGGATACAGAGTCATTGGTTTGCACGGAGGTTATGAAGGCTTGTTCCGTCACGACGCCGAGATCGAGGAGATGGATTTCAAGAAGGCTGACAATATCTTCAACAGGGGTGGTTCATACCTCCGTATGAGCCGCTTCAAACCGACTCAGGAAGATTTTGACAAGAACTTCAATCTCAAGCTCTTCCAGGACAACAACATCAAGCTTCTGGTGACCGTCGGCGGCGACGATACTGCTTCAACTGCCAACAGGATCGCCAAGTTCCTTGTTTCCAAGAATTATCCTATCAAGAACATCCACGTTCCCAAGACCATCGACAACGACCTTCCGCTTCCCGCCAACACTCCGACCTTCGGATTCAACTCAGCCAAGGCTGAGGGCGCACACGTTGCAACCACCGTATACGAAGATGCACGCACTTCCGGCAACTGGTTCATCGTCAGCCTTATGGGCCGCAGCGCTGGCCACCTCGCACTCCACGTCGGTGCAAGCTGCCACTATCCGATGATCATCATCCCCGAGATGTTCAACAAGACTCAGATCACTGTCGACAAGATCGTCCGCCTCGGCGTTTCAGCCATCCTCAAACGCAAGGTCCTCGGCATCCGTTACGGCGGTATCGTAGTTTCTGAGGGTGTCTTCCACGAGCTCGACGACGAAGAACTCAAGGCTACCGGCATCAAGTTCACTTACGACGAGCACGGCCACCCCGAGCTTGGCAAGATCTCAAAGGCCCAGCTTTTCAGCGAGCTCATCGAGATGAAGATGAAAGAACTCGGCATCAAACTCAAGACCCGTCCCATCGAGATCGGTTATGACATCCGCTGCCAGACTCCCATCGCCTATGACCTTATGTACTGCTCACAGCTCGGCTGCGGCGTTTACGACCTCTTCGCACGCGGTGAAACCGGCTGTATGGTTTACGTCGACACCACCGGCAAGGTAACTCCTCTGTATCTGAAGGATCTCCAGGATCCTCAGACCGGCAAGATTCCGCCCCGCAGGGTTGACATCGAAGGCGAGATGGCCAAAGGCATCTACAACCACATAGCCCAGTACATTACCGAGGCTGACTATGAGGCTGCAAAACAGTTCGTCAAGAATCCTGAGGACTACGATTTCTTCAAGATCCTGAACTGGCCGTCATTCTGCTAGAATCACCGTGTAGTCGAAAGGTTCAAGCGTCAGAGGCTCTTCGAACGCAGCGACCCTTCCGATTCCGAAATAATCATAAGCGTCCTTCGGGACGCTTATTTTTATCTTTATACGGCTGTCGGAGAAGTTGGCTGCCACCAGGGCGGTGCGGCCCTGCCAGCCACGCATAAAGGTGAATACGCGCTGAGCGTTGAAATCGCTGGAGCTTGGATTGGCGTACATCAGGTCATAGGTGCCGCCTTTGGCGAAAATGTCGCTGACTGCAAGCTTCGTGAGACTGCTGTAACGTTCGTAGAGCTCTTTGCGCAGGGCCGGCGGATTGTCCCTCCAGGTGAGGGTGCAAAAGTCGAATATAGAAGTGCGTCCGTCACAGCCGCTGTAACCTTCGCTGGCCATTCCGCGCTCGCCGTATTCCTGCCCGCTGTAAATCATAAAGGGGGCCTGGTTGAAAAGCATAGATACGGCCAGGGGGGCATAGGCCTTGCGGGCGTCTGCGAGGAAGAAGTCGGAGGCGATGCGCTGCTCGTCGTGGTTTTCGAGGAAATTCAGCATCTTTGGCTGCAGGTCGCCCAGAAACTGCCATTCGTCAGTCAGCCAGTATGCAGGTTCCCTGTTGGTGCTGATGGCCTTGAGGGCGTCGTAGAACCCTGTCTTGTCGTAGAGATAGTCAAAACCTGCGTCTGAATAGCGGGTGTAGTTCTTCTTGTCGTAGACCTCTGCTATGAAGAATGTGTCCGGATACTCCTTGCGGACGTTTTTTATGGCCCATTCAAAAAACTCCGGCGTTACCAGCTCGACCATATCGCACCTGAAGCCGTCGACTCCGAGTCCTGCCCACCAGAGCAGTATGTCGAGCATCTTGTCCCAGGTCAGGCGATAGTTGTAGTTCAGCTTGATGGTGTCGTACCAGTCGGTTATGCCGGGATGCCTCGAAAAACAGTTGTTGCCGGTGGCCAGAGCCGGGTCTTCGTTGTACAGCTCGTGTCCGGCGATGTTGGCAGGCAGCTCCAGCGGACCGTCGAGCGGGAAAAAATTGGCCTGGGTGAAGTCGTTTGTCGCAGAGTGGTAGCTGCGAGCAACGTGGTTGGGGATGAAGTCGATGACGGCCTTCATCCCAGCCTTGTGGGTGCGCTCGATCAGTGCCTTGAATTCGTCGAGCCTGCGGGAGCTGTCCTGCGCCAGTTCGGGGGCGACATCGTAGTAGTCCCGGACGGCATAGGGGCTGCCGGCCTTTCCCTTCACTATCGCCGGGCAGTCGGCGGGATAGCCTTCGAAGGAAGTCGCGGTGGAGTGGGCGAGGACGCCTGTGTACCATATCGCACTGACAGACAGGTCCTTTTTCAGCTGTGCGAGGTATTGCGGTGTGATGTCGTTGAATTTGCCGCTGCCGTTCGTTGCATAATCGCCTCCAGGAGTCCACGAACGATCTCCCATTACCCTGACAAGCAGCTGGTATAGAATGAATTTGGCCATAATGTCTCTAGAAGGGGTATCCGACACCGAAGTGCAGGGTGTGCCGTCCCGCTTGAACCACTGTCCCGGCATCCTCCACGCCTGGGCGGCCGGGTCATAGCCCTTGATACCCATATCGACCCTTATGACCAGCATCTGCAGGTCGACCCTGACGCCGGCTCCCCAGCTCAGGGCAGTCGACTTCAGCAGGTTTTTCCAGGAAAGGACAGCGTCTTCGTTATAGATTTCCGACTTGTCGTGCGAGTAATGCGGCAGTTCCCAGATATTGCCGGCATCGACGAACACCGCACCCTTGACGATGTTGAAGATAGGGAAGCGCAGCTCGAGGTTGGCTTCCAGACGCAGGTCTCCGGTCTGGTTGGC
This sequence comes from Bacteroidales bacterium, assembly GCA_017527625.1. Next base: position 6,923 of record JAFXPV010000099.1, read on the forward strand.
GATAGTGAATGCCGTGTCTATCGGCGACATTCCAGGGCCGATGGTACGGGACTGCCAGCCGCGCAGGCTGTTGGCGCCTCCGGCGTAGAAACGCTGCTCGAGAGGCAGTGCGCTGGAGTTGCCGTAGGCATAGCCGATGCCTCCTGATATGCGGGCTGCCAGCGACAGGTCCTGCGAATTGTTGAAGAAGGTGGTCCTTACGAGGCTCAGCTCTCCGCGGGCGTACTGGGCGTAGGGAACGCCCAGGATCAGGCTCTGTCCGTCCTTGTTCTGCCTGAGCAGGGGGTCGAACATATTGAGCACGTTGCCGGCCACGTTGCCCGAAAAGCGCACATAGAAGTAACTCTCCTTCGGATTGGTGGAAGTATTGGTGGTGTAGTATGCGTTGATTCCGCCTCCGATATCCACGTGAGTCATATAGCTATACTGGAGGTAACTGCTGCTAAGACTCTTGAAGAAAGTAGAATCCATATCATAGACGGTCACGACATTCGCCCTGAGCGGCGTCCATTCTATCGATATGTTGGAGGTGGGGTTGAAACTGTAGCCATACGAAGACGCTATGATGCTTCTGTCATATTCCGGACGTTTCTGGTGATTGTAGGAGAGGGCTATGTTGGTTCGTGGCAGGACGGGGCCGCTGAACAACTTTGAGGGAGCTCCTACGAAATGCGGGATGGAAAGGGAGGAAGCCAGCGTGAACTCGTTCGTGAAAGCAGGGCTCTTGAACATAAACTGCCAGTTGCCGCCGACTGCCATATTGAAGTATTCTCCGCCGCCGAACAGATTCTTGTGGGTATAAGATATGGACGGGTTGACTCCGAACAGCCCTGTAGAGTTCACTGATCCCTGCAGGTCGAAACCTATGCTCTGCAGCTTGGAAGGCGACAGCAGGATTTCGCAGTCCACGACGGATGAATCGCGGGGGGTCATCTCGATATTCACGGTGCTGAAGAGCCTGTTGGAAGTGAAACGGCTGTAGGTATTGTTGATGACCGTCTCGCTGTATTGTGAATTTGGCTGTATTCGATTGAGATATTGGAGGAATTTGCTCTTTACCTTCAGATTTCCTTGAGGTACAACCGCCACGGTGCCGATTGTATATCTGGTGTGTGGCTTAGCGGCGGTGGGGCTTTCATTACGGGTGTAATCCCTCAGTTCGACTGAGAGCAGTGCGCTGTCAGGGGTCGCGGTGGTGTCGGCGAAAAAGAAGAAATAGTTCTTGCTGAAGCCGTAATATCCGTTGTCGCGATACAGCGAGGCCAGCCTCTGGGATTCGAGTTCGAGGACGGACTCGGCGAGTTTGTCACCTTCTTTAAGCAGGGACTTGGACTGACCGGCGGCATAGATGGAATCCAGGGCGCTGTCTTCCACGCTGTATGAAATGCTTTTCATCGGGAACTGCTTGCCCAGGGTGACATTGTAGGTGACGTTGGCCTTCTTGCCGTCATATTGGGTGACAGCTTCCGCCTTGGAATTGTAGTAGCCCAGGTATTCAAGCCTCTGGATGATGGCGTCGATGCTTGTGGCTACTGATGTGGAGTCAAAGATGACCGGGGCGGCCTTCAGCACGCTGAAGCCGATGCCGGCCGATTTGGCCGGACTCTGAGCCAGGTATTTGTTAAGGTCTGAGGCCTTGACGTCATTTTTTGAATCCTTGAGCACTATCTTGTTCTTGGCCAGATAGTGCTGTCCTTCAGGCACCATCGACGCATACTGAGTCGACACGCAGGACGAAAAGCCGGCGGTCAGGAGTATGGCGGTAAATAGCAGAAATGTGGTCCTGAGGAGCTTCATTGATACAAATATACGTAATTAATTCTTATTTTTGTGTAGCAAGAACCCCCTGCAATGACCAATTCCGAGATCAAGCACATCAGTTCGCTCAAAGACAAGAAAGCCCGCGCCGAAGCAGGTGAATTCGTGGTTGAATCAGAGAAGCTTGTAGCTGAGGCGATATCTTCCGGTTTTGAGGTGAAACTCATCTGTTATACAGGTGACGATGTGGACAGAAGGATTGTTTCGCATCCTGCGGCAGTCGCAGTCGACCGCAAGACGATGGACCGCATCAGCTTGCTCGCAAGTCCTTCACCGGCTCTGGCGGTAGTCGCTATGCCGGCGGTTCCGCAGTCGGATGTGGCTGCGCTGGCCGCCGATCCCAAGGCTCTGTGTCTTGCGCTGGACGGTGTGAGGGATCCCGGCAATATGGGTACGATAATCCGCATCGCCGACTGGTTCGGCATCGACGCCGTCCTGGCGTCAAGGGACAGCGTGGAGCTCTACAACCCCAAGACCATCCAGTCTACTATGGGTTCGATATTCCGCAAGAAGGTGGTTTACTGCGACCTTGTCGAGGCGGCAAGCCTGTTCGCCGCCGCCGGCGCCCCCGTCTACGGGACTTTCCTGGACGGTGACGACATTTACTCCGGCCGACTCGAAGGACACGCGCTGGTCATTATGGGTTCAGAATCATTCGGGATCAGGGATTACCTCGCGGCTTCAGTGTCCAAGCGCTTGTTTATTCCGCCTTATCCCAGGAGCGGTTCGGGATGTGAGTCGCTCAACGTGTCGGCTGCCGCGGCCGTAGTGTGCAGCGAATTCAGAAGATTTTTACTAACTTAGGCTGTCTATAGTATTTTCATAATGGCAACACAACTGGATTTCAGTAGGGTAAACAAAAATGACTTGCTGTACAACATAGCATTCAAATACCTTCATTTTGTCCATAATTACGTTTATTACAGGCAATACCGTGTCAACGGAAGGGAGAATCTTCCCAAAGATGAAGGCTATCTTGTGATCTCCAATCACCAGAACAGCCTCAACGACGCACTGGGCATCCTCTTCGCTACGGGACGCAAGCATCCGGTATTCATCGCCCGCGCCGACATATTCAACAAGCCTTTCGTCGCAAAGTTGCTGAGATGGCTCAAGATGATGCCGGCATACCGTGTCAGGGACGGCATCGACGAGCTCGGCAAGAACGAGGAGATATTCCGTCAGGCCGCCCGTGTGATTTCGGAAGGAGACCCGATAGTGCTTTTCCCGGAGGCCCTCCATCAAAACGGGCGTTATCTGGGTACTTTCAAGAAGGGATTTGCCCGCATCGCCTTCGAAACCGTAGAGCAGACCGGTTTCAAGATGAAGCTGAAGATAGTCCCTATGGCCAACAACTATTCCGACTATTTCCGCTTCCAGTCCAAGCTCAATATTAATATCGGAGAGCCTTTCGAGTTCACCGAGCTCTATGACATATACAAGGAGCATCCCGAGCGCGCGAGGTATCTGCTTGCCCAGAAGGCTCACGCCGCAGTCGAGAAGCTGATGGTCAATCTGGACGACATTCCCAACTACGAGGCACTTGAGACGCTTTGTACGGTCTACCGCAAGAATTATATAAAGGCAAACAAGATAAGGCCGGCTGGCAGCATCACCAGCGAGACCAAGGCCGACCAGGCAATAGCCAACAGGCTCAGGGATTTGCGTAACGGCGAGCCCGGGCGATATGCGGACCTGGTAGGGAAGGCCGCAGAATATGGCAACCTGCTGAAAGAACTCCAGCTGAGGGATTGGATTTTCACAAAGAGGCGCCATCCTGTCATCGGCATATTGGTACGCACCATACTATGGCTGCTCTTCATCCCTGTATGGCTGGCGTGCGCCCTGCTGAACGTGATTCCTTTCTTCGGCGGATTCATATTCACAAGGAAGGTTAAGGACAAGCTGTTGCACCCTTCATTCCACTTTGCGGTGGGTTCTCTCGTCACCGGTCCTATCTGGTATCTGATTGTGTCCGTGGTAGTGGCTCTGGTGACCCATACGTGGTGGTACGGGCTTCTGTCGCTTATCCTGCTTCCCTTCACCGTAATCATATTCTCCCGCTCGACGGGAGCCCTCAAGAAACTTGTGAACCGATTCCGCAGGTCGGGATTCGTGGCCCGCAAGGACAGGCGCTTTTTCAAGGCACTTGACCTCAGGGAGCAGCTTGTGGCCGATATGGATAAAATAATGAAACAATAACATAACTTTCAAATGGAACGGAAAATCGTCATAATGGATCATCCGCTGATCCAGCACAAACTTTCGGTATTGCGTGATGAAAGCACGTGAACGTCGAAATTCAGGGCGCTCGTCAATGAAATAGCTTGTCTGATGACTTATGAGGCGACCAGGGACCTTCCTCTTGAGACAGTGGAGGTCAAGACGCCCTGCGGTATCGCTTCTTGTCAGAGGATTTCGGGCAAGACGCTGGCGTTCGTGCCTATCCTGAGGGCTGGAACTGGTATGCTGGAAGGTGTGCTGCAGCTGATTCCCAAGGCCAAGGTGGGCCACATCGGCCTCTATCGCGACGAAACGACCCTCAATCCCGTCGAGTATTATTGCAAACTGCCTGCTGATATCGAGTCGAGGGAGGTTTTCGTCCTCGATCCTATGCTTGCCACCGGCGGTTCGGCTGTCAATGCCATCTCGCAGATCAAGCTGCGCCATCCCAAGGCTATCAAGTTCCTCTGCATCATAGCGGCTCCTGAGGGTCTTGAGGTCCTCAAAAACGCCCATCCGGACGTGAATATCTATTGCGCGCACGTGGATGACCATCTGAATGAGAACGGTTATATCGTTCCCGGTCTTGGAGATGCAGGAGACCGTATTTTCGGAACCAAATAAAACGACAGGATTGCGATGGCTACCTTTCTGTGGAGCGATATAGTTTTCGGCCCGATACACAGCCGCAGGGTGGGGACGTCCCTGGGAATCAACCTGCTGCCCGTGTGCGGCAAGTTGTGCACCTTCGACTGCGTCTACTGCGAGTGCGGGGACTTGTCGTCGGGAGCTCCCCGCAAGGACCGCAGGATGCCTTCCCTCGAACAGGTGGTGGAGGCTATGTCAAGCCGCTTTGCAGCCCTGCACGCGGAAGGGGTGAAGGTCGATTCCATTTCCTTCACCGGCAATGGTGAACCCACCCTCCATAAGGATTTCCCCGCCATCATCGACAAGGTTGTCGAGCTCAGGGACAAGTATTTTCCGCAGGCCGTCATCAGCGTTTTCTCCAATTCGACCACACTCGGCCGTCCCGGTGTGTTCGAGGCCCTTATGAAAGTGGACAACCGCATTATGAAGGTGGACTGCAGCGACGCCGCGACGGTAGCTGCCATCAACCGGCCTGCCGGGCAGTTTTCACTTGAGAAAGTTCTGGATGACCTGGAGCGTTTCAACGGAGACTTCATACTCCAGACAATGTTCTTCAAAGGCAGCCTTGACGGTCGTGAGATAGACCTTACCGCGCCGGAACTGGTGGCTGGCTGGAGCGACATAGTGCGAAGGCTTCATCCCTCCAAAATAATGGCATATTCGCTCGACCGCGACACTCCCGTGGCGGGACTGAGGAAGGTGGAGCGCGAAGAACTACAGGCCATCACAGCTCCCCTGAGGGACGAAGGATTTGAAATTGAGATTTTTTAAAACATATAGTAATCAATAATTTAAACTCCCTTATATGAACGATTCAAAGAATATGTCAAGGCGTAGTTTCCTTGGCAGTGCCGCTCTTCTTTCAGGAGCTGCGTTAGTGGGTCCCTCAATAATCAGGATGAATGACCTGAGTGCTGCCGAGCCGAAAAAGAAGCCCAAAAACTTCAACGGTCTCGTATTTCCCGACGGCAAGCCCAATTCTAAATTTGCAGGCGTGCAGATCGGCAATATCACCAACAGCTTCCGCAACATCAATACCCTCGATGACTTCGTGGCAGCTTGCGTGGCTTCCAACATCAGTTCAGTAGAGCTCAGGAATATGGGCCAGTTCGAGTCTATCATCGGCGGTCCCGCCAATCCCAACCAGGTGCGTCCGATGTGGGAGATGGTGAATACCCCTCGTCCCGCAGGCCAGCAAGGCGGCGCACCCCAGGGCGCTCCGCAAGGCCAGAGACCTCCTCAGGGGCAGGGTGCTCCCCAGGGTCAGAGACCTCAGGGCGGCGCTCCCCAAGGCGGAGGAATGGGCCGTGGCCAGCAGACTCCCGAGCAGAGGGCTGCTATGGAGAAATACAACAAGGAGCTTGCGGAATTCCGTAAATCCCCCGCTGCCATAGCCGGCTGGACTGAACTTGGCAAGAAACTGCGTGCTGCAGGCATCGATGTCCACCTTCTCAAATTCGAAGCCGGCACAACCGATGAGCTTCTCGACTATTCTTTCGCCGCTGCGAATGCCCTCGGCGCCCTTGGAATCACCACTGAAGGCAGTGCCGAGAAATGCGCTTCTTTCGGAAAAGTGGCTCAAAGGAACGGTTCCCTGGCGGTATACCACAACCACGGCCAGTACGCCAATATGACAATCGGCGAGATTGAAAAATGGCTCGATATGTCACCTGCCAACAGGCTCAACTTCGACGCTCCCCACTACTTCGGCTTCGGTTACGAGGACGGCCCGAAACTGAATCCTATGGAATTCATCGAGTACTTCCACGACCGCATCATCAGCATCCACATCAAGGACAAGACCAGCTTCAAGAATCCGTTCCAGAGCAACCAGAACCAGGTGTGGGGGCAGGGTGAGACTCCACTTAGAGAAATACTTGAGCTAGTGCGTGACAAATATCCTAATATCCACTGTGATGTGGAATTGGAATATGTGGTTCCTCAGTGGTCTACGCCGGAGCGTGAGATCAAGAATTGCGTCCAGTTCGCACGCCAGATCCTTATCTAGTTTCCAGAGCTGTGAGAGCGTCGGCGACCGTGAAGTTGCTGCCGCCTACGAATACAAGGTCATTGGAATCTGCCTTCGCAAGGGCGGATTCCAATGCTTTTTTTACGCCTTTTATGCAGCGGCCGGTGATGCCGAAAGGCCTGAGTCTTGAGGCAAGCTCCTTCGGCTTCAGGGCCCTGTCGGTCGAAGCCTGGGTGAAGATGTAGCGGAAGCGCTTGCCGGGCTTGGGCATAAAAGCGGCTACAGACTCGATGTCCTTGTCGGCGACCATTCCGAAAACTATGAACACCCGTCCGGCGTTTTCTTTCTGTAGCTGGGAGAAGACCCATCTCAGTCCGTGGGGGTTGTGGCCGATGTCGCATATCAGGGCGGGTGAGCCCTCTCCGAGGTCGATGCGTTCCCATCTGCCTCTAAGGCCGGTGACTGCTGCGGCGCGCCGCAGCCCTTGCATCGCAGCCGGTGTCAAAGCCTTCAACTGCTCCAAAGCGCATAAAACTGTACGAAGGTTTTCTTGTTGATAATCACCTCTTAAATCCAGCTCATCTGCAGTGATGCTTGCGTTTTTCATATCGTAGTCGCAAGCGTGGAAAATCGGGGCGTTTCTCTCTTTGGAGAGCCTTTCGAATACGGGTGAGGTGTGGCTGTCCTCAGCTCCGATGACCACCGGGACTCCGGGCTTGATGATGCCTCCTTTCTCGAAAGCGATCTCTTCGAGCGTGTAGCCAAGGTATGCGCAGTGCTCGAGGCCGATGTTTGTGATGATGCTCAACTCGGGAGTGATTATGTTTGTGGAGTCAAGCCTGCCTCCGAGACCGGTTTCGATGACGGCGATGTCGACCTTTTCCCTTGCGAAGAAATCGAAGGCCATTGCTGTGGTTATTTCGAAAAAAGAAGGGTTGTGGATGTCGAAAAAGCTGTCCCACTTGCTTAGAAAGGCGGATACGTCCTCTTTGGGAATCATCCGGAAGCCGTCGGCGGTCACGACCTTCATCCTTTCGCGGAAGTCTACGAGGTGGGGCGAGGAGTAAAGGCCGACCTTGAGGCCGCTGCAAGCCAGGGCCGAGGCGAGCAGATGGCACACCGAACCTTTGCCGTTGGTGCCGGCTACGTGGATCTTGCGGAAGCGCTCGTGAGGTCGCCCGAGTGCCTCGTCGAGAGCCTTGATAGTTTCGATGCCGGGTTTATATGCGCGGTTTCCGACCACCTGGTAGGATGGAAAGCGGTTGTACAGGCGCTTGATCTGCTCGTTATATTCCATTGTTGATAAATATGTCCGCAAATATGGCAATAATTCCTGTCATTGCTTTTTGATAATGCCTAAATTTGCCGAATCAAAACCATTGCAATGAGTCACGTTAGGAATATCCTGTTCTTTGAGACAAACCAGAACTCAATCATCGCCGTCAGCTGCGGAAAAACACTAAGTCAAGACGATATCAAAGCTCTCGAATGGCTGTTCTCCGACGCCCGTTCGCTCGACGCCGACCGTGTGGAGGGCTTGTTCATCGGCCCCAGAAGGGAGATGATAACTCCTTGGAGTACTACTGCAGTTGAGATAACGCAAAATATGAATATTGAGGCTATTGGGCGCATCGAAGAGTTCTTCCGTGCGGAGTCTGAATCCAGCTCTTACGACAAGATGCTGCAAAGGATGTACAAGGGCCTCGACCAGGATGTCTTCACTGTCAACCGTAAGCCTGAAGACATCGTCTACATCACGGATTTTGAGAAATACAATGTCCAGGAGGGTCTTGCCCTCTCGGCCGATGAAATAGCATATCTGCAGAACCTGAGCGCGAAGTTGGGCAGACCGCTGACCGATTCTGAGGTGTTCGGCTTCTCCCAAGTCAATTCCGAACATTGTCGCCATAAGATTTTTAACGGTACGTTTATCATTGATGGTCAGGCAAAAGAGCTCTCTCTCTTCAAGCTTATCAAGAAGACGACCCAGGAGCATCCCGGCATTGTCGTTTCGGCATATAAAGACAATTGCGCCTTCGTGGAAGGCCCGACTCTCGACCTTTTCCACCCCCAGTCGGGCAGCAAGCCTTCGTTCTTCGAAAGGGACAGGGCGCAGACCGTGATTTCCCTGAAGGCCGAGACCCATAACTTCCCGACGACCGTAGAGCCCTTCAATGGCGCAGCAACTGGCACAGGAGGCGAGATCAGGGACAGGATGGCCGGAGGCAAGGGTTCGTTCCCCATCGCAGGTACGGCCGTCTATATGACTCCTTATCCCCGTTTTGAGGAGAATCCCCGTCCGTGGGAGAAGGCTCCCCGCAGCTGGCTGTACCAGACTCCGCAGCAGATTCTCATCAAAGCATCGAACGGTGCTTCGGACTTCGGCAACAAGTTCGGCCAGCCCATCATCTGCGGTTCGCTGAGCACCTTTGAATATTCTGACGAAAACGGCACCTACGGATATGACAAGGTCATAATGCAGGCAGGCGGCGTGGGTTATGCCAAGAAGCGTGACTGCCTTAAGGAAGAGCCCAAGGCGGGAGATGCCGTGCTGTTGATGGGCGGTGACAACTACCGCATCGGAATGGGCGGCGGAGCCGTTTCTTCGGTTGCTACCGGTGAATACGCCGACGCTATAGAGCTGAACGCCGTGCAGAGGTCGAATCCGGAGATGCAGAAAAGGGTATACAATGCCATCAGGGCTGTCGCCGAGAGTGGCCGCAATTCCATCATATCTGTCCACGACCACGGCGCAGGCGGCCACTTGAACTGCCTTTCAGAGCTTGTGGAGTCCACCGGAGGCACAATGGACATAGCTAAGCTGCCAATCGGCGACAAGACGCTCTCCTATAAGGAGATTATAGGCAACGAAAGCCAGGAGCGTATGGGTATGGTGGTGGACAAGGCTGATGTGGCCGAGATCAGGGCTATCGCCGAGCGCGAGAGGGCTCCGTTCTATGAGATCGGCGAAACCACCGGCCGTCACAACTTCACTCTGATGGACAGCAAGACGGGCGCGGTGCCTATGAATCTGGCGGTCAGCGATATGCTCGGCTCGACTCCGAAGACTGTGATGGAGGATGTCACGATAAAGCGCAAGTTTGCCGAAGTACCTGATGTAAAACTTTTGACAAAAGAGGATATCTATCTTAGGATAAAGCAGTTGCTTTCTCTTGAACAAGTGGCCTGCAAAGACTGGCTGACCAATAAGGTGGACCGTTGCGTGACTGGTTTGATCGCCTGCCAGCAGACTTGCGGCGAGATCCAGCTGCCGTTGAATGATGTTGCGGTCACGGCCATCGGTTATGACAGCAACGAAGGTATTGCGACGTCGATCGGCCACGCCTGCATCGCCGCGTTGATCGATCCGGCGGCAGGTGAGAGGCTCACCATCGCCGAGGCGCTGACCAACCTTGTGTGGGCCGACATCGAAGGCGGTCTGGATGCTGTCAGCCTCCGCGCCAACTGGATGTGGCCTACCAGGAATCCCGGAGAGGACAGCCGTCTCTACAGCGCCGTACAGGGCGCCAGCGACTTTGCCTGCGCTCTTGGAGTGAACATCCCCACCGGCAAAGATTCAATGTCGATGACCCAGAAATACAAGGATGGCACCAAGGTGCTGGCTCCGGGCAGTATGATCATTTCCACCGTGGCGAGGGTCAAGGACATCAGCAAGACCGTGCACGCCAACTTCGCTGCAGGCAGCTCCGAGCTGCTCTATGTGCCGTTCGTCAAAGATGCCAAGTATCCTCTCGGTGGTTCTGCATTTGCACAGATATTCTCTGCCGTCGGTTCTGAATGTCCGGATGTTGAAGCCTCTTATTTCAAGAAATGCTTCAATGCAGTTCAGGAGCTGGTGGATGCTGAGCTTCTGCTTGCCGGCCACGATGTTTCGGCGGGCGGTTTGCTGACTGCGCTGCTTGAGAGCTGCTTCCCGAATGTGGAAGGCGGGGTGGATGTCGACCTGAGCGGCTTCGATGCCAATGTGCTTTTCGCAGAGACCCCGGCCGTCGTGCTGCAGGTGGGTGACGGCGCCGCCGTGAAGGCTGTGCTTGACAAGGCCGGAGTGGCCTGGTTTGCTGTCGGCACCACTTGCGAAGGTCGTACGGCTGCCGTCAAATACGCCGGCGGCACTTTGAGCCTCGATATTGACAAGATGAGGGAAGAGTGGTTCAGGACCTCATATCTCTTCGACAAGCGCCAGACCAGCGGCGGTATGGCTGATGAGCGATTCAAGAACTACGGCAGCCAGCCCTTGCGCTTCCGTTTCCCGAAGAAGGAGCTGTGGAGAGAGGGACTTTTCGCAGGAAAGGAGGAGGATAAGCCTGTTGCCGCCATCATCCGTGAAAAAGGCTCCAACAGCGACCGCGAGATGGCCTGGGCCCTGTATATGGCTGGATTCAAAGTTAAAGACGTTCATACCACCGACCTTACTACAGGTCGTGAGGCTCTCGAGGATGTGAGGATGATAGTGTTCGTCGGAGGCTTCTCCAATGCCGACGTGCTTGGCTCTGCTAAAGGCTGGGCCGGCGCATTGCATTATAACGAAAAGGCCCGCAAGACTCTTGAGAACTTCTATTCGAGGAAGGATACGATGAGTCTCGGAGTTTGCAACGGATGTCAACTGATGGCTGAATTAGACCTTGTAACTCCCGGACATATAGGAGCTTCTCCTAAGATGAAACATAATGTTTCTCACAAGCACGAGTGCGCTTTCGTGGGAGTTGAAGTGCCTGCTTCACCTTCGATTATGCTGAGCTCCCTGCAAGGGGCGTCGCTTGGTATCTGGGTTTCACACGGAGAGGGGCGCTTCGGTCTTCCTGCCGGCAGGAAGCTCGAGGACCAGGAATTCTCGGTAGCTCTCAGGTACAGTTACGATGCATATCCGGCCAATCCTAACGGATCTGAATATGCGATAGCCGGAGTCTGCAGTAAGGATGGCCGTCATCTGGCGGTTATGCCTCACCCTGAAAGGGGACTGCGTCCGTATAACTGGGCCTGGTATCCCGAAGAAAGACGTCACGACGAGGCAACTCCGTGGGTTGATATGTTTATCAACGCACGCAAGTGGCTGCTTGAAAACAGGGGTTAAGGATTCTAGAACAACTGCTGCCCGGCAAGATGCCTCATCAGGTCGAGAGCGTTCGAAGCGAAGCGCTTTATGTTGACGTCCCTCGATGCGGACATCGACAGGATTTTCTTGGAAACCACTTCAATTTCTCCTGTAGATCTATTTCTATGAACGGCTGCTATCCAGCAAGTTCCGACTGGCTTTTCTGCGCTTCCTCCATCAGGGCCGGCGATGCCGGTGGTGGCGATTGAGTAGTCGCTGTCCATCAGGCAGGCGACTCCTTTGGCCATTGCTTCTGCGCACTGCTGGCTTACTGCTCCGAAGTTGGCGATAATGGCCGGATCTACTCCCAGAACTTTGATCTTTACCTCATTTGAATATGAGGTTACAGATCCGTTATAGTACCTTGAGCAGCCGGGAACCGACGTTATCAGCTCTGACAGGTGGCCGCCTGTGCAGGATTCGGCCACTGCGATGGTTTCCTGGCAGGTCGCTTCCGGCGGGCATTTGAGCAGTCTGGGAAGAATCGACTGGAGCGTGTCGTCTCCGCTGCCATATATGGTGGGGCCCAGTATCTCCTTGAGCTTTTCAATCTCGCTGTCCATTCGCTCAACGCGTGCCGGGTCGTCGGCCCCATAGCAGGACAAGCGCAGCCTGATGCCTATTGTGGTGTTGGGTAGATAGGCGAGGTGAAGCCACTCGGGCAAGGCATCCTCCCAGTCCTCGATCTGCTTGGAAAGAACGGATTCTGGAACTCCGAAAGTAATTATGTTTTTGTGGATTATCTTCTCTAACGTAAAGTGTTTCTTTATATCTTCGAGGATATCGTCCAGCAACCCTTCGGCCTCATAAGGAACTCCGGGAAGCGAGTATAGGACGGCGGGATGGCCGTACCTCGACTCGTCGAAAGGGAACTTCATACAGGGGGCAGTGCCGAGTTTGTTGGGAATGACTTCGCAGCTGTCCGGAACCTGGGCCTGGGCGAGGTTGATGTCCAGCAGGTCGATGTGTCTGGCACCGAGTATCCTCTTGACTATGGCTAGCTGTTCTGGGGATTCCTTGTATCCGGAAGCACCGCTGAGGCTGGCCAGAGCGTCTTTCGTAATATCATCCTTAGTTGGACTAAGACCTCCGGTAACAATGACTATGTCTGTATCTTTCAGACATTTGTCAAGATTTGAAATTATCTCTTGGCGATCATCACCGATGGATAGCATATAGCGGACTTTGACTCCGATGCGGTTGAGTGCGGTGCTGATCTTTGAAGAATTCGTATCAATGATCTGGCCGATGAGGATCTCATCGCCGATAGTGCATATTGAAGCTGTTGTCATTGTTTCCTTTTGGCGTAAGCCTTAGCCAAGTATTTGTTTATACGTTTGACATAGGCTGGTCCATTATAGATAAAGCCTGTGTATATTTCTATAAGTGAAGCTCCTGCATCGAGCATTTCAAGAGCTTGTTTAGGTGTCATAATGCCTCCGCAGGCTATGATCGGGATTATGCCGCCGGTCTTTTCGTGGATATGTCTGACGAAGGTCTTCGAGCGCTCGTAGAGAGGAGCACCGCTCAAACCGCCGTTTCCTATCGATTCTACGACTTTAGGGTTCGTTACGAGGTTCTCCCTCGACCGGGTGGTATTAGTGGCTACAAGGCCTTCTATTCCGCTTAGAAGGGCAAGATCTATGATCTCATCGAGCTGCTCCAGCGGGATGTCCGGCGAAACCTTCAGCAGGACCGGTTTATGAACGTCATTGTACCTGCGCACCGAGTTGACGTGTTCGAACAGTTCTGCAAGTGCTTGTATGTCCTGAAGTTCGGTCAGGTTCTTCACGTTGGGGCAGGACACGTTCAGAACGAAGAAATCCACGAAGTCATAGAGAATTGCGAGGGACTTCTCGTAGTCCTTATATGCTGACTCATTGGGGGTTGTGGCATTCTTGGTGATGCTAGCGGCGATCTTGCACCTGGTCGGTTTCTCGGCAATCAGGCTGTTGGCTGCATAGCGGGCGCCTTTGTTGTTGATGCCCATCCGGTTGATTATGGCCTTGTCCTTGGGGAGCCTGAAACAGCGGGGCTGAGGGTTGCCGTCCTGGGGCTTGGGGGTGAGAGAGCCGATTTCGATGAAGGAGAACCCGAAATTCGCCAGATCGTTGTACATATCGCCATTCTTGTCGAATCCGGCTGCCAGACCGACCGGATTCTTGAATGTAATACCGAAAAGTTCGCGTTCAAGTCCCTTTGTACCAGGGGAATATATCCATCTTATAATTGTGCGGCAAAGAGGGATGTACCTGCAGAATTTCAGCAGGTTCATCGTCATTCTGTGAATCTTCTCGGGTTGGAAGAGGAAAAGTATCGGTCTGATCAATCTGTACATACTGTACAAAAGTAATCAATTATCTCTTTTCGTATGTTCCGTCTTCGTACAAAATCAATATGGACTTGATGGCTTTCGGGGCGCCGGTAGATTGAGTATTAGATTTAATTTCCTCAATTTCATTGGATTGAGGAATGTTATCGAAATCGATAGTTTCATTGATTGGAGCGGCGTCGTCAAATAAGGGCTCGGAGAAGAGCTGGTCTTCAACTGGAGCGGGTGCGGGCTCTGTAACTGTTTGTATTTCAGGGGATACGTTTGAATCTTTATAGGGTTTTCCCTTGCCGAGCAGCAGCCATTCTGCGTTCAGGGAAGGGTAGGCCTGGAGCATCCTGGTGAGGAATTCAAAGCTTGGCTTGTTGCGGCCGGATAGGAGGTGGGTGACGCCTGAACGCTGGATTCCCATTTTGTCCGCGAACTGACTTTGGGAGAGTTGCTCCATCTGCAAAAAGAGCTGTAATCGCTGTTCCATTTTGTGAATTGTTGGTTATTACAAATGTAAAGAAAATTAATGAAGATTCAAAAAGATCCTGGCGTTACAAGAATGCACTACAGACTTGTAACGTCTGGCAAAAAGCATCGGGAGGGCAGATGGTGCAAATACGCTGAAATATATGTTGTATGATTAATTGAGGTTATTTTGATAATTCGCTGGGTTTCAATATTGTTTTAAGTGGGTAAACACTAAAAACAAGCCTTTTTCTGCCAAAAACAACAAAGCCAAGCTAAGTTCAAAGATTAGTTGAATGGGCGTAAATCACTGGGTTTAAGTCTTATAGGATATTAAAAAATTTACTATAACACAAAGTTATAATTAAATAATACCGGTCTATGCGAGTTGTGTTAATAACAAATGTAAACAAGTGTTGATAACTCTGAAGTTTACAATACTGAAAATATCCACTTTATTTTTGTTGATTATTGTGAACAAATTCGGCGCTTTTCTCAAATGTGCAAGAGTCTTTGATATACCCTATTTTTCACTAACTTTGTCATCCCTGACACTAAGCTATGAAACCGGCTATCAGAATCGATGATTATTTCTACGATCTACCAGAAGACCGTATAGCTAAATACCCCCTGGCCCACAGGGATGACTCGAAATTGCTGGTTAATATGGACGGCGAGCTCGGCAATTGCCTGTTCAAGGATATTGCTGACTATCTTCCTTCGAATTCCCTGATGGTTTTCAACGAAACCAAGGTCGTTCCTGCCCGTTTGCTTTTCAAGAGGGATTCCGGGGCTCTGATAGAGGTTTTCTGTCTCGAACCCATATCTCCTTCGGACTATCAGCAGGTTTTTGCTGCAACTGACAGTTGTGTGTGGAAAACCATAGTCGGCAATGCCAAAAAGTGGAAAGGCGACACTCTTTCGTTATATATAGAACATATTGACAACGAGAAGATAAAAGCGCTTAATCTAAAGGCAGACTTGATTTCGAGGGAAGCTAACTCATTCACAGTAAGATTCAGCTGGAGCGGTGGCCTTTCGTTCTCGCAGGTGATGGAAATGTGCGGCAAGATGCCTATCCCTCCATACCTGAACCGTGAAACCCAGCCCATCGATTCCACACGCTACCAGACATTATATGCCAGGATAGAAGGTTCCGTCGCAGCCCCTACAGCCGGTCTGCATTTTACTGACAAGGAGCTTTCGGCCATCGATGCAAAGGGAATTGAGCGTGTCAAGTTGTGCCTGCATGTCGGCGCAGGGACGTTTCTTCCTGTCAAGAGCGAGTTTATTGCCGATCACGCAATGCACGGTGAGCCTTTTTCTGTCACGAGAGATTTTCTTTGCAAGCTGTCTGCGTATGCTGGCAAGGAACTTGTGGCGGTCGGAACAACATCGATCCGCTCACTTGAGTCGCTTTATTATCTGGGCGTCCATTGTATAGAGGCGGGCGGGCCCGGGGTGGTTGAGCAGTGGGAGCCTTATCGCGACGAGGGTTATGGATATAGTCCTAAAGAAGCGGTTGATGCTTTGATTAAATATTTGGATAATAATAAATTAAATTCTATTACATCAAGAACAAATTTAATTATTGTGCCTTCCTATGAATTCAAGTTCGTAACCTATATGGTGACGAATTTCCATCAGCCGAAGAGTACCTTGCTGCTGCTTATAGCGGCTGCTGTAGGGCCCGGCTGGAAACAGATGTACGCCTTCGCTATGGACAACGGCTACCGCTTCCTGAGCTACGGCGACTCGTCTCTGCTGAAGGTGCAGCACAAATTCAGACTGTTATGAGAAATTTCAGGAAATACCTTATTCCTATAGTAACACTGCTTGTCGGCTTCGCCTCATTCTCGGGCCTTCTGGGCTTTTTCAACACTGAAATGCTAACCGGGTGGATCAAACCCGGTGTTGGTGGGACCTGGATATGGCTGGCAGTGGCCTTCGCTCTTATGTGCTTCCTCTTTGTGACTACTGTCGTTTCCGGCCGTATTAAAGCGCAGGAGGCCGTGTCAAAGTTTCTGCGCACGCTGCTGTTCGGCGGTGTGTGTGTGCTCCTGGCGTGGGGTGCATCGCTTTTGTCTGACAAGATTGAAAGCACTAAGATGTCAGAATTTCTCTTCCTTGCGTTTTTCCTGGTTACCCTTATAGTTTTCGGCGTGCAGTATATGGTCGGCTCAGCCAAAGCCGCCAAGATCGCGTCTGCCAATTCGCTGCGCAAAAGTGCTGCGGGGGCGGGGATTGTCAGGTATGACTACGCATCGCTTTTCGGAGGAACGATGGTCGCCGCGCTGCTGCTGATTGCGGGCGTCATCTTCAAGGTCGACGTCAAGCCGCTCCTGGTGTCATTCTCTCTGATCGCGATTTCATTCCTGTTGTGGAGGCTTACCGGATGGAGGGGGTGGCTGATGATTGCGACTGCTTGTATTACTGCAGTACTCTGCTGTAAGATAGATGATATGGAGTACTTATTTAAACAATTACCGTATATAGTTGCATTAACATTTTCGGTGCTTGCTATGGCTGTGCCCTGCGTAGATCTGTACAGCCGCAGTGAACTAAACATTTAACGCTATGGACAGCAAATTCGACGAGATACGTCCCTACAATGACGCAGAAGTAGTAGCCGCCACCAAGAGGATGGCTATTTCTCCGACTACGTATATGTTCGAAGATTTCTTCTTCAAGGACAAAGGCCACGGCTACCTTTCATCGATCCTTATGAATATCGAAGGTGTCGAGGATTTCCAGACCAAGGTTATGGCTCAGATTGTAGAAAGGACTATTTCTATGACCACTGCCGGACTGACGATCAAAGGCATCGAGAATTTCAGGAACGAGGACGGCACTTTCGGCAAGTTCCTGCTGCTGTCCAGCCACAGGGACATCGTGCTTGATCCTGCGTTCGTGCAGATCGCGATGTTCCGTAATGGCATCCCTATGACCGAGATCGCAGCCGGAGACAACCTGATAGGCGTGCCTTCGGTAGGCGACATTATCCGTGCCAACAGGATGATTACGGTAAAACGCAGCGGCACTGCGAAAGAATTGTATAATTCTGCGGCCCTGCTGTCGGAATACATCAGGGAGAAACTGAAGAACCAGGAGTGCAGCATCTGGCTGGCCCAGAAGCAGGGAAGGAGCAAGGATGGTCACGATGCCACGGAGCAGGGTGTCCTCAAGATGCTCAGTATGTCCGGAACCGGGTCTTTCGTCGAAGACTTCGCACAGTTGCGCATAATGCCTATGGCCGTGTCTTATGAATATGAGACCTGCGCCGCTATGAAAGCCCAGGAGCTGATGGTCAGAAGGCTTGCCGGAGAATACCATAAGAAGCAGGGGGAGGACCTTGCCAGTATGATCAACGGCATCAAGCAGTTCAAGGGGCACGTACATCTCGAGTTCTGCAAGCCGCTGACGCTGGATGAGCTCCGTGAGGCCGACAAGGCTGAGAAAAACGAAAAGTTCAGGGTGCTTGCGTCAATAATCGACAGCCACATTATGTCGGCTTTCAAACTTTGGCCCACCAACTATATGGCGGCTGATATCCTGACCGGCAGCGACCGTTTCAGCGACCATTATACTCCTAAGCAGAAAGAGGAGTTCATAGCCCATATCGACAAAGAGATGGCAGGTATGCCCGAAAGCGTGAAAGAAATCCTTCTCGGCATCTACGCCGCACATATCGTATAATCATTCGGGAGCTCCAGCACATACAAAAAAAACCGAACGAGATGTTCGGTTTTTTTGTGGGAGCTGAGGGATTCGAACCCCCGACCCTCTGCTTGTAAGGCAGACGCTCTGAACCAACTGAGCTAAGCTCCCTTACTTTTGGGATTACAAATGTATGACTTTTTTTTGAAATCCCAAAAATAATCGAATATTTTCTTAAAAATTAAAGAAGCTCTTCGGAGCGTTTGATGAATTCGGCCAGATCCTTGCCCTTGAGCATACCGTTGGCGAGGAGGGCCAGGTCGGTGACCTGTTTAAGCAGCTTGTTGTCGGCGCTGAGTCCTTGTTCGCTGGCCTTGATCTTCTCTATCACCGGATTCTGGGCATTGACGGTGATGTTATATGTGTCAGGAATCTCTCCGTAGAAATTCATTCCGCCTCCGACTGCCGCCATATCGCGGTAGCGGCGCATAAACTCGCTCTGGGTGATGATGATCGCTGCAGACTCGGGACCGAGATTGTCCATCTTCACGTTGTATTTGCTCTCCTTGGGAAGCAGAGCCTCCATCACTTCAGTCAGATGCTTTTTCTCGTCGTCAGTCATCTTGAGCTCTTCCTTGCTGTCCTTGCGGATCAGGGCGTCGATAGTGTCGGCATCGACGCGGGCGAAGGTGCTGTTCTCGATCTTCTGCTCCAGCAGGCCTACATAATGGGCGTCGAGAGGGCAGTCCATAACGAGCACGTCGTAACCCTTGTTTTTGGCTACTTCGACATACTGATACTGGGCCACAGGGTCGGTGGTATAAAGGTATACTACCTTCTTGTCCTTGTCGGTCTGGGCAGGCTCGATGGCCTTGCGGTAGTCCTCGAGATGGAAATACTTGCCGTCGGTATTCTTGAACAGAGCGAAGCCGAGGGCTTTCTCGCAGAACTTCTCGTCGGTGATCATACCATATTCTATGAAGAGTTTGAGGTTGTCCCATTTGCTCTGGAACTCATCGGGGCTGTTCTTTGCGATTTCTTCGAGCTTGTCGGCCACCTTGCGGGTGATGTAGCCGGAAATCTTCTTGACATTGGCATCGCTCTGCAGGTAGCTCCTTGACACGTTCAGAGGAATGTCGGGGGAGTCGATGACGCCGTGCAGCAGAGTCAGGAACTCAGGCACGATGTTCTCCACGGAGTCGGTGACGAACATCTGGTTGCAGAACAGCTGGATCTTGTTGCGGCTCAGCTCGAGTTTGTCCTTGATCTTGGGGAAATACAGGATACCCGTCAGGTTGAAAGGGTAGTCCACGTTCAGATGGATGTGGAACAGCGGATCGTCAGCCATAGGGTAAAGCTCCTTGTAGAACTTGAGGTAGTCCTCGTCCTTGAGGTCGGCAGGCTTCTTCGTCCACAGCGGCTCCACATTGTTTATGACGTGATTCTTTTCGGTGTCGACGTACTTGCCGTCCTTCCATTCCTTTTCCTTGCCGAAGACGATGGGAACAGGCATAAACTTGCAGTATTTGGCAAGCAGGCCTTCAATCTTGTAGTCATCGGCGAATTCAGCGCTGTCATCGTCCAGCCAAAGGGTGACGGTGGTTCCGCGCTGAGTCCTGGTGCCTTTGACCATTGTGAATTCGGGGTCGCCCTCGCATCTCCACTTTACGGGCTTGGCGTCAGGCTGCCAGGAAAGGGTGTCTAGCTCCACTTTCTTTGAAACCATAAAGGCGCTGTAGAAACCCAGTCCGAAATGGCCGATGATGCTGCCCACCTGGTCCTTGTATTTCTCGAGGAACTCGCCGGCAGAAGAGAAGGCGATCTGGTTGATGTATTTGTCAACCTCTTCCTCAGTCATACCGATGCCCTTGTCGATGAATGAAATTGTCTTTGCATCCTTGTCGACCTTGACTTCTATGTCGATGTCGCCGAGTTCCTGGTTCAGGGTGCCGGCGGCTGCCAGTGCCTTGACTTTCTGGGTGGCGTCCACCGCGTTGGCGATTATCTCGCGGACGAAGATGTCGTGGTCAGAATACAGAAATGTCTTGATTACCGGAAATATGTTTTCGGTCGTTACTCCTATTTTACCTTTAGTCATTTTATATGTTTTTTAGTTTTTATTTTCCGGCAGCCACAAGGGCAAAAAGAATACCAGCCGCAAAAAGGTGACATTTTGTCCGTTTTATAATTTGTTAGTAAAAAACGTCTTCCTGTTAATGTCAGACTTTGCAAAAACAATTATTTTTGTTCGATTACAAAAACCTGCCTGACTATGAACAAAACCGGTTTTGACAATAACGCCTATATCGAGAAGCAGTCCGAGAACATTATCAAGCGTCTCAACAAGTTCGGAAACAAACTCTACCTCGAATTCGGAGGAAAGCTGTTCGACGACTACCACGCGTCAAGGGTGCTGACAGGATTCGAACCCGACAGCAAGATCAGGATGCTTGAGAAACTGAAGGACGAAGCCGAGATAGTCATTGCGATAAATGCCGGTGACATCGAGAAGAACAAAGTCAGGGGAGACCTCGGCATCACCTATGATATGGATGTGCTGCGCCTCATCGACGCCTTCAGGGGCTATGGCCTGTATGTCAGCAGCGTCGTGATAACCCAGTTCGAAGGTCAGGCAAATGCAATAAGTTACCGTCACAAACTCGAGAAGCTTGGGCTCAAGGTTTATCTGCATTATCCCATCGCCGGTTATCCTTCAAATCTCTCCCTGATCATCAGCGACGAGGGTTATGGCCGCAACGAATATGTCGAGACGACCCGCAGGATCGTCGTGGTGACCGCCCCCGGCCCCGGCAGCGGAAAGATGGCCACCTGCCTGTCACAGCTCTATCACGAAAACAAGCGCGGCATAAAGGCAGGATACGCCAAGTTCGAGACCTTCCCGATCTGGAACCTGCCGCTCAAGCACCCGGTCAATCTGGCTTACGAGGCTGCAACCGTAGACCTCAGTGACGTGAATATGATCGACCCGTTCCATCTGGAGGCCTACGGCAAGATGGCAGTCAACTACAACCGCGACGTGGAAGTCTTCCCGGTGCTCAATGCAATCTTCCAGCGCATCTACGGCGAATCGCCTTACAAGTCGCCGACAGATATGGGCGTCAATATGATCGCCAGCTGCATCACCGATGACGCCGTCGTCAGCCAGGCCGCAAAGGATGAGATCATACGCCGCTACTACAACACCTGCTGCCAGGTGCGCAAGGGCAATGCCGACCAGGAGCAGATATCCAAGCTGGAGCTTATTATGGAACAGACTCATATTCAGCCCACCGACAGGGCCGTCACCATAGCCGCAATGAAAAGGGCGGAGGAGACTGGCGGTCCGGCTGCTGCCATCCAGCTTCCCGACGGCACCATTATCACCGGAAAGACCAGCAAACTGCTCGGATCCACTTCAGCAATGCTGCTGAGCGCACTGAAACACCTGGCCGGCATATCCAAAGATGTGGACCTTATTTCACCCATCATCATAGAGCCTATATGCAAGCTGAAGACGGACCACCTCGGCAACTCAAACCCCAGGCTGCATTCCGACGAAATACTCATAGCCCTGTCCATCTGCGCCCTGACCGACCTTAATGCCCGCAAGGCGATGGAACAGCTGCGTAACCTGCGCGGCAGCGAGGCTCATACAAGCGTAATCGTATCCCAGGTGGATATGGGTGTGCTGCGCAAGCTCGGCGTCAACCTCACGAGCGAGCCTGTATACCAGACCAAGAAACTCTATCACGCCGATTAGGCCAGCCAGGGAAGATTCTGACCGAAGGCCAGGAACAGCAGGGCCCAGACCACGAATCTGCCGGTCTTGCCGATGAGCATATAGACGGCGCTCTGCACGAACGGCGCCTTGTAGAATCCGAGTACTATAGCGAAGACATCGCCGATGAACGGCACCCAGGTGGCGAGTGCCAGCAGAGGACCCCATCGGTCGACCTTGTTTTTCTGCTTTTCTATGGTCTCACGCTTGACCTTGAACCATTTCTCGATCCATTCCCACTTGCCTATGCGGCCGATGCCGTAGGTCGTGAGGCCTCCGAGCCAGTTGCCTGCAGAAGCGCAGGCCACCGTCAGCCACACGTCGCCACCGGCCAGAAGCATTCCGACCAGCAGGGCGTCGGAAGCGAACGGCACTACCGTGGCTGCCAGGAAGCAGCCCAGGAAGACGCCGAGGTAGCCCCACTCCATCAGGAATTCAAGCATACCGGCCTATCTCTCCTTGTAATTTCTGAAACGGTACCTGTAGCCCTTCTGGAAGAATGAAGCGCGTCCGGCCTCGCCCGTGACTGTGTTGATGGATTTCAGGTAGATGGTAGATGCAACCGGCAAAGTGTTGTTCTGCAGCACAAGGAAGTACTTGACCGGGGCGCCTTTCCTGCGCTTGTCGATTTTCATAGGAGCGATGGCGCGGGTGATGTCGATCTGCCATATATCGTAGCTTCCGCTAAGGTACACATATCTTGAATCCACTCTCCATACCGGCTCTATGCCGTTGTCGAAGGAGTCGTCAACGTCGTCGCCGGTGACGGGGTAGGAGTAGTCCAAACGGTTGTCGTGCATATAGTATTCCTTGTCGACGGCGTTGTAGACAAGGCAGTATTTCCCGTCGGGTGAGGGATATTCCTTGTTCTGAGCCATAAGCGGCAGGGCGGCTGCAAGGCATATCAAAAACAGAAGGCAGCGTTTCATTTGAATAGGGTTTTGCGAGGCAAAGATATCAATCTTTCAGCAGAAAGTTCAGCATAGTGCTTATGATATGGTCACACTGGCGTGTCGAAGTCAAAGCCTCGATGGGGAATCCGAGACTGACGCAGCGGTAGTCCTTGCCTTTGTATGCGACGCCAGCCGATATGTTGCTGTCGCCGTAGCGGCAGATAGTCGAAGCATTTTTCTCAGGCACGAGGCCATCTGCCATTTCGACGCAGTATACATCCTTGCCCGGGCGGTTGTTGATGTTGTAGAAGCTGTCCCGCCGTATGCCAAGTTTGTTGTCCACAGTCTTCACCAGCCCGCTGGCTGTGGCGTCGTAGTTCATATAGCTGTATTTGAGGACCTCTTTGGCGAAGGCAATCTCGCTTTCGAGCACATTCCTGCGGTATTCCGCATCGGTCTTGATGTCGTAAATGAAGTGGTGGCTGTCCGATGCTATGTTGGCCCCGGAGATGAGGATGTTGCCTCCCGCGGCAGTGTATTTGCGCAGGGCTGACATCAGCTCGGGAGTGAATACGACATATCTGAGACTTTGCTGCAGGGCGGCTGCAGAGCTGTCCCGCACCACTCCGGCAACCGTGCGGATCTGCTTGCCGCAGATTATGTCGACGGCGGGGTAGGAACTCAGGTCCAGCCGCCCGACCGCAGATGCGGCTGCTGAGGTGAAGCTGTATCCGGCTTTCATTATGGCAGCACCGTGTATCAGCGGGTAGTCGAAACTGTTGCCGGCGAAGACGGCTCCTTCGTATTCGTAAGAGGATGCGCCGAAACCGGGGTTGTCGTCATCAACCCAGGGCTGGCTCCTGTCGAATTCAGTCATCGGGCCGACATAGGATATTTCGCGGTGATAGGCCACTCCGGCATCCACGCGATCGAGGAAGCCTGCCCGAGAGGAATCGGCAGTGGCGAAAGATGCCGGCGCCGCGACTCTGGTGAAGTTGTTCAGCACCATTATGACGTCTGAAGGATTGCTCCTGTTGATGCCGGCGGACAGTATCTCGCTCTCGAAGCTTTCACCGCCTTCATTGACTGCAGTCACCTTGAAACTGTATATTTTCCCAGGACTCATCAGCACCGAATAACCGTTGCCACGGACATAGGTTCCGTTGTCAAAGCCGTCTTTTCCGTCCGCGGGCTCGCTGCCGTTGTATAACACGGCCGCAGGGTCGGTGATGCGGGTGTAGACTATGTATCCTGTCGGGTCGCTGCTGTCTTCAAGGCGGTCCATCCGGGGCTGCCACTCCAGGTTGGCGGCATTGCCGTTGACCGATATCGCAAAATCCTTGACCGGCAGGGGCTGGACCACGTAATCCTCGTTGTTGATGTATGAAAGGTACTTTAGTATGCCTTTATAGACGGCTCTGGAAGCTATGAAGCGGAAAGACGGGTCGAGGCCGAGGCGCATATCGGCGAAATTCTGGTGGGAGAGAAGTTCCAGCAGCATCGTCGGAATCTCCGGAACCCTGGACTCGTAGTAATTGCGGCTGTATATCTCCCTGCGGCTCCACTTCGGCTCGTAGGTTGCCTTGATGTCGTGGACGACCTGGCTCTGCACTATGTCGACCAGTTCCCGGGCTATGATGCGGTCAGCTCCGTTCTTGTACTTGACAGAACGCTCTGAAGTTTCGGTGTAGATGCCCAGGGTGCCTACGATCGAATCGGTCATCGACAGACCTGCGTCGGAATGGAATGCAAGGGCAAGGTCGACAGGCACGTTGTAGCCCTTGCTTCCGGGAATGCGATATGTGCCTCCCAGCAAGGCATTGACCCATTCGGCACGGGAGCGGTAGTCATCGCGGTAGTCATCCTGGTTCATAGAGGGACTGTAAACACTCTCGTCCATACCGGCAAACTGGAGGTAGTATCGTGCGCCTTCGGCAAAACGGGGAAGGCCGGAAGTGGTGGCTTCGGCTTTGTATTCCCGCTCTATCGGCTTGCCGTCCTCGTCGGTTTCGGCCGGCTTGCGGGCCACATTGCCCATACCTGCGCCGAAACGTACCGCATCGGCTCCGACGACTTTTTCGGGAGGCCCGAAATTGGTCAGAAGCACTCCGTGGGAAGTGGAGTCGGAACTGAACCCGAAGGTGCCGAGGTAAACCCAGGTGCCGGCGCACATCTGCTGGTTGACTTCAAAGCGGGTGGCGCCGCCGTTGTGCCTCACCCAGTAGTAGGCGTTGCTGTTGGCGCTTTTGTCCTCGGGATAGGACACATATACGGCGTACTCTCCGTTCTGGGGTACGTTGGCTCTCCAGAAGGCTGTCGACAGCTCACTGTTGTCCAAAGTACAGGATACCACCCTGGCGCTTCCCGACTTGAAGGGATTGACGCCTTCCGTCAGGGTTTCCCTGTCGGCAAATCCGGGTGCCTGGGAGCTACGCCAGCTGTTCTTGCCCTCCACCTCGAAATAATACTGTGTGCCGTTGTCGACGATGAGCATATTCCTCTGAAGGTCCCTTTCCCTGGGAAGCAGGACAGTTGCTCCCGCGTTCTCGAGCATAGGCACCAGGAAGGGGAGGACATAGCTCTGGGTGTATATATCTTCAACGGTGGTCATCAGGCGGCTCCGCTGCCATTCCCAGCGCTCCAGCGACTGCTCGTAGTAGTAGCCGTGGCTCTGCCACAGGGCGATGTGGCGTCCTTGCAGACCGGCCGTCGGCTGCTTGGCTTTCGACAGGTTCCTCGTCATCGGGGCCCTGCTGCGCTGCTGGGAGTGTTTCACAAAGTCCGATTCAGATGCTTTGCCTACCTTGACCTGCTCAGCATTGAAAGTGTCGGGGAAGGCCCGGCTGTAAAGCTTTTCAATCTTGTTGCCGTCCGAGTAGATGGCGAAATTTTCTGCGTGGGCTTTGTATTTTTCAGGAAAATGCTTGCGGACGAGTTCATATATCGCATCTATGTCGTTCTTGCGCAGCGGCTGCTCGCTCAGAAAGAGGTTGAAATGCACTTCCGCCGGCCCTGAATTGCGGATATAGAAATGCCGTACGCGCACGGTGTCCTTCCATTGGGTCCTGTCGCCGAAATATTCGGATACAGCATCGGCGGCCGGCTGGAAAAGTTGTTGTATGGACTGTGCGGCAGCGTTGAAAGACAGGCTCAGCAGCAGCGAGACGACTACAGTGAAAAGCTTTTTCATTGACGGGTCTTTTTCTGCATAAGGTGATAGTTGCTTTCAGCCTTTATTTTGTCGATGATGGAACTGACCGTAGCGAAAATCTCGCCCTGAGGTGAATAGTCGGCGTTGCAGATGAAATTGACGCGTCCCTGGTTCAGAAGCTTGCGGGCGGTGGCGACCTTTTTCTTGTTGTCTTTCTGGTATATTGCTATTGAATTGCCGTCGAACATCTTGACTATCTTCATACAGGGCACGTCAGTGTCTCCGTCTCCGAAATAGATCATATTGGTGAATGGAATCCTCTTGTCCTCGTCGCGGCGGCTGTCGTTGACCAACTTGTTGTCGCTGATGTCCATTATGCCTTTGGAAATCTTGAAGAGGAACTGCGTCTTGGCAGTATAGTCGACAGCGACTGCAGGCCATCTGGCGATGCCGTCGGCATCGTAGAGGAACGAGCAGGCGAACACTTTCTTGAACTGCCCGGCTATCGATGTGGATTCGATGAGTTCGGTCAGGCCCGAGGAAATGACATAGTGCTCGACCTTTACGCCTTTTGAAAAGCCGTAGGAATTGATGAGGCTGAACCATTCGCTGACACCGTTGAAGAGCTCGATCTGCGGGCCGAACTGCTCCAGGAAAGGGCGGGTGAGGGGGATGTTCATCCTGGCCGCTTCATCTATCATTACTTTCATATAAGCGAGCACGCTGCACATCGACTTGTCGATGCCGAGGCCGTTGCTGGCGCTCCAGAAGCCTTCTACTGTGTTGCCGAGAGCCTGGATCAGGCCGTATTCCTGCATATTGGCAGGAGAGAGCGTCCCGTCGAAATCATAAATCAGGGCCACTATAGGTTTTTTCAGAGACATTTTTACTACTTTTGACACAAAGATAATAAACCAAATCCTCTCTCGTTAGTCTAACAGTGCAAATCATATAAAATAAAGTAAAGACAATGAAAAAGTTTATCCTTGCATTAGGCGCAGCGCTGATCTGCACCATTTCTCTTGCCCAACCTCCTATGGGCGGCGGATTTCCCGGTGGTGGCGGATTTCCCGGCGGAGGATTTCCCGGCGGCGGTATGCCTCCCGGAATGATGATGGGTATGTTCGGAATGGATGTCTCGACTTTCAGCAGCGTCGAGGTGGCAAAGGCCCAGGCTGAAGCATTCAAGTCAATCCTTGACCTTTCCGACAAGCAGCAGAAGAAGATATACAGGGTGGAACTGAAAGTCGCCGATGAGCGATATATGGACCTCCTCAAAGAGCAGAGCAACAACCGCCAGCGCGGCGGCGGTATGCCCCGTGGCACTTTCGGTCCCAATATGAACGGTGGCTTCACCGGTGGCGGCCGTCCCGGTATGCCTCCGGCAGGTGCTCCCGGAATGGAAGTCCAGCAGGAACAGGATGATGACCCCCTGTCTACATCAGAAGATATGATCACCGACGTTGACAAACTCAGAAAATACGACGGAATGCGCGTAAAGCAGTTCAAAAAGATACTGACTCCCGAGCAGATCGAGAAGTGGGAGCATTATAAGGAAGTGCGTTACGAAAGAGCAGTGAAGAGGGCTGAAATGGCAGCCCGGGCTGCAGCAGCCGCTGCAGCAGAAGGCCAGCAGGGCCAGGCTCCCGCAGGATACCAGGGTGGCTTCCCCGGTGGTGCACCTGGCGGTTATCCCGGTGGCGCACCTGGCGGAGCCCCCACAGGCAATTAAAGGTCTCATTACCCCATAACGACTCCCAAATCAGCCCTGATTTGGGAGTTTTTTTCGGATATTATGATTACCTTTACACTATTGTACGTAATAACCTAACCTGAAACCAATAAATGGAAAACGCTGTTAAGACTCCGTGGTATAAATTCCTGAACGGAGTTCCTGCCCACCTGGATTATTTCCAGGGTTCGATGTTCGACAAAGTATCTTGGATAGCTGAGAAATATCCCAACAACATCGCCTTCGACTTTATGGGCAAGTCGACTCCATACAAGAAATTCATCAAGAAGACTGAAATGTGCGCAAAGGCGCTCAAAACCATAGGTATACGTGAGGGTGACTGTGTGACCATCGCTATGCCCAACTGCCCCCAGGCAATCTATATGTTCTACGCCGTGAATCTGGTGGGCGGCATCGCCAGTATGGTGCACCCGCTGTCGAGCGAGAAGGAGATAGAGTTCTACCTCAATGAGTCGAAGAGCGTCACCATCATCACCCTTGACCAGTTCTACGGCAAGGTTGAAAGGATACGCAAGAACACCAGCGTGGTCAACGTGATCATCGCCAAGATCAAGGACGAACTCGCCCAGCCTCTGAAAACCGGTTTTATGCTCACTGAAGGCCGCAAGATCGCCAGAATTCCCGATGATGCTCCCGTCATTATGTGGAATGATTTTATGAAGCTTTCAAAGTGCTGTTTCTATAACTATAAGGTAGAACGCAAGAGCGAAGACCCCGCTGTCATCCTGTATTCCGGCGGTACTACAGGCACCACCAAAGGCATCGTGCTTACCAATGCAAACTTCAATGCGCTCTCTCAGCAGATCATTGCCACCAACCCTATGTTCGAGCCCGGCGACAAGATGCTGGCCGCTATGCCTGTGTTCCACGGCTTCGGCCTCGGCGTGTGCATCCACTCGATGCTGGCCAGCGGCGGCCGCTGCGTGCTCGTGCCCCGTTTCACCGCCAAGAGCTACTCGAAGCTCATCACCAAATACAAATGCAACTTTATGGCGGGCGTTCCCACGCTTTACGAAGCTCTGCTCCGTCTCCCCAATATGAAGAAGGCAGACCTCAGCCACCTCAAAGGCGTCTTCAGCGGCGGCGATTCATTATCAATCGAGCTCAAGAAGCGTTTCGACGCATTCCTGAAGGAACATAAGGCTACTATCCAGGTACGCGAAGGCTACGGCACAACCTAGTGCGTAACTGCTTCCTGCCTCACGCCGACCGGCCTGGCCAAGGAGGGCAGCATCGGTATTCCTTTCCCCGACACTTACTACAAGATAGTCAAGCCCGGCACCATCGACGAAGTGCCCTACGGCGATGAGGGCGAAATCACCCTTTCAGGCCCCACCGTGATGGCTTGCTACTACAATAAACCCGAAGAGACAGCCAACACGCTGCGCAAGCACGCGGACGGCCGCATCTGGCTTCATACCGGCGACCTGGGAACTATGGACGAGGACGGATACATCTATTTCAAGGGCCGTATCAAGAGGATGATCATCACTTCCGGCTATAACGTGTATCCCGCTCAGCTTGAAAACATACTTGATGCCCACGATTTCGTGCATATGAGCTGCATCATCGGCGTTCCCGACCCTTATAAGATCCAGAAGGTGAAAGCATTCGTTATGCTCAAGCCCGGTGTGGCTCCCAATGATGAAACCAAGCAGACCCTGCTCGACTACTGCCGCAAGTACATCGCAAAATACGCAATGCCGTATGACATAGAATTCCGCGACGAACTTCCCAAGACACTTGTAGGCAAGGTGGCCTACAGGGTCCTCGAAGAAGAAGAGGCTAAAAAACGTGAGGAGCAGAAAGAATAACAGTCTTGCCAAAGGTCTTGGCCTGCAGAAATTTATGTACCGTTTCTGCCAGATTTTCATTGGTCCCTGGCTGTTCCTTCTGTATCATTTCCATCCCAAACCCTGCAAGGTCAAAGCAAAGACCTTTCTGGTGGTGTGCAACCACACCCAGAACCTTGACCCGGCACTTATGGTGCTAGGACTCAACCGTCATATGCGTTTCGTGGCCAATTCAACGCTCGGCAAAGGATTCGGCGGACGCCTTTTCGTCTTTTTCTTCGGCCTGATACTGAGGGAAAAAGGCGCCAAGGGAGATGTTGTAATCAAGCAGATTGAGGATAACCTGCGCGCCGGTGCGTCAGTCGGGCTTTTCCCGGAAGGCAACCGCAGCTGGGACGGAGTGTCGGAGTTCATCTCCCGCAGGACTGCGCGGATGGCCAGGGAATCCGGCGCTGCGCTCGTCACTTACAGAATTACCGGTGGATATCTTCTCAAGCCGCGCTGGGCCGTGACCAAGCGCAAAGGGCCGATGCGCGGAGAACTCGTACACGAGCTTTCGCCTGAACAGCTGGCATCGATGACTGAAGAAGAAGTATACAAGGTAATGTGCGATGACCTTTATGTCGACGCATATAAGGAGCAGGAACTGCACGGCGACGTGTATCGCGGCGAACGGCTTGCCGAAGGAATGCAGTATGCGGCATACCTCTGTCCCTGCTGCCACCGCTTCGGCACTATCGAGACTTCCGGAAATGATATAAGCTGCAGTTGCGGGTTGAAAGCCACCTATAACCAGTATGGCCGGATCGTGGGGCCGAAGCTGCCTTTCGACACGATGCGTGACTGGAACCAGTTCCAGAAGGAATGGCTGGCTGCAAATGCTGATTCTCTGCGTGCTAGGACCAACCAGCCCATATTCTCTGACAGTCACTTCTCTGTTACAAGGATTGCTGACGGTGTGTCATCGGACCTTTCGCACGATGCGACACTTTCGCTGTTCGGCGACCGTCTTGAGATATCATTCCCCGACGGCAGCAATGAGAAATTAGTTTACGACTTGTCGGAAGTGACAGGTGTGGGCAATTTCCTGGCCCGCTCCGTCTATTTTAACTGCGGCAGCAACCTGCGCTACCAGATGGTAGCGAGCAATGCCATTTCAGTGCTGAAGTATTACGCCCTGTGGAGGGTGCTGACAGGCAGGGAGTATCTATAATTCCACGGCTTCCAGAACCTCTTCTGGTTCTTTCACTGCTTCTTTTTCGATTCCGTCGCAGAGGGCTTCCGCGAAATCTACGACTTTGACCGGTGAATACCTCGCAAAGGTGTTGAGACACAGCGGACAGGCGGTGACTATACGGTCAGGATTGGAGAACAGCATATTCTGTACTGAAGCCTGGGTGATGGGTTTGCGGTCCTCGAAGTTGAGGGTGAGGCTGCCGACGGAACCTCCGCAGCAGACGCTCAGCTCCCGTTCCTTTTCGGCCGGAGCGATGATTCCGACGCGGGAGAGCGCTTCGCGCGGCTCGTCATAGATGCCACAGCCGCGACCGAGGTCGCAAGGATCGTGGTAGGCATATCTGAGGTTGCTTCGGCTGAGTTTCAGGCGGCCTTCCTCCATCATCTCATTGAAGTATTCGGTATAGTGCATCACCCGGATGCCCTTGAGCTTGTACTCTTCCTTGAATACGCGGTAGCAGATTGCGCAGCTGACGAGCAGGATGCGGGCCCCGCTGGACTCTATGACAGAGGTGTTCTTCTCAATCAAAGCTGCTGCTTCGCTGCGTCTTCCGGCAAGTATCAGCGGGCGGCCGCAGCAAACTCCACCGCCGGCGTCCATCTGCGTCCATTCCACACCTGCTTTGTCAAGGAGTTTCTTGATGGAACGCCCTGTGACGGGAGTGAGGGAGGACATACAGCCTGCATAGTAAAGCACTTTGCTCTTGCCGAGCTCCGGCTGGTATGAGTCGAGATAATCGTATTTGAGGCCGACATTGTAGGTGGCACGCTCTCGTATGCGCATCCTGATGTCGTAAGACTGCAGGGCGATCTGGCAAACCTCCTGGCACTTGCCGCACATCAGGCATTTGTCTGTCATAGCGTTCATACGGCGGGCGTTGTTGCGCTTGATCTGACGCACTAGATATACGGTGGTGTCCTTGAGATTCTGCCGGCTGGCGCTCATAGGGCAGGCGTCGATGCAGACGCCGCAGCTGGGGCAGGTATATATCTGGGCGAGGGCGAATCCCTTGCGCGGGTGGTATACCTTGAGCCCGGCATTCTTCATCGGGATAAGCAGTATCTCTGCCGGGATATGCATATAGCGGGAGAAGGGCAGGGCGAACATAAAGGTTCCCAGAGCAATGGAATAAAGCCACCACGCGACGGTGATGTTCTCAGGGTTGCTCATAAAGTTCTTGAGCAGCATATTGATGGGAATCGTCATAAAGCTGCCTCCTGCGATACCTGCAGTGAAGCCTTCTGCTATCCAGCGCAGCGGGAAGATTGCCCAGAGGGAATAGAGTCCGACACGGTCGGTGATGGACAGGCGGGTGGTGCGGCGCATACCGAAGAAGCGGCTGCGGATCCTCTTGAACATAGCCAGCAGGATGCCGCTGAGCACTATCAGCAGGAAGAAGTCCATCGCGAAGAAGAAGAACGAACCCCTCAGGCTGTAGTTGTCCATCTCCATAAAATATCGGAAGAAGATGGGGTAGTAGAAGAGTCCTGCCTTCTTGGGCACGAATACGAAGGTTTCAACGTGGCCCAGCACAATCAGCATAAACCAGCCGAAAGCGATGGATGAGTGCATATATCCGAGCTTGGGGTTGCGCTTCCACAGCTTTACGTGGAAAAGGCAGTCGCAGAACATATCGCGGATGTTCTTCCAAGCGTTTGCGGGCTTGAAAAGACTTGCTGCAAGCTTGCGGCGGTCAGCCTTCGACAACTGAAGAACAACCCTTATGAGGCCCACGATGCAGTAGGTCAGCACGAAGGCCATACCGAGCATAAACGGCAGTACGAACGGATCGAAACCGATTAAAAACCTTTCCCTCATTTGTTGACCGAATATATTTTGCAGATGCTCAATATGAGATGGCGGGTATTTATGCCACGGGGGCACACCAGCTGGCATTTGCCGCAGAGCATACAGGACTGCAGTTTGTTGATATAATCTTTCTCATCTCCGCGCTGCAAGCTGAGAAGTATCTTGCGAAGGCTAAGCTCGGTGAATACCCCTGCCGAGCAGCTGGCAGTGCATGAGCCGCAGCCTATGCATTTATAAGCGTCAGGCTCAAGTTTGTGCAAGGCTTTGTATCGGGAATCGTCGAGATTCTCGATCTTGAGAGTTCCGCTCTTGCTCAGGGTATAGCCGAAATCTATCATTTTGAAAGATATTTATGGACTTGGATGGCAGCCGCACGGGCTTCACTCAGTGTTTCGGGGATAGTTTTGGGACCGGTGCAGGTTCCGGCCATAAAAAGACCGCTCTCCTTGGCGCGGCAAGGCTCAAGGATAGTGTCCCTTGGAGTGAAGAAGCCGTCTTCACCGGTCTGTATCTTGAGCATTTCGGAAAGCTGAGAGGTGCTGTCGCCTGGAAGGATTCCTGTCATAAGCACGAGAAGGTCCATTTTCATCTTGAGAGGTTTTCCGAGCAGGGTGTCCTCCGCCTTGACGAAGAGTTTCCCGTCGATGTCTTCAGAGACTTCGGAAACACGTCCGCGTATGAATCTTACCCCATATTTCCTTTGTGCAGCAAGATACATATCTTCGTAGCTGCGGCCGAATAGACGCAGGTCCATATAGAAGCAGTATACCGTAGCGTCAGGGAAGAGTTCCTTGATCTCGGAAGCCTGCTTGACGGCGGTTGCGCAGCAAACCTTGGAGCACTGGCGGTTGCAGGCCTTTTCATCGCGGGAACCGACGCAATGTACGAATCCGATGACTTTCGGATTCTGGATGCGCGGATCCTTTCGGGTCTGGAAATACTGCTCCAGGTCGGCGTTGGTAATGACTCTTTCGTAGATATTGTAGCCATATTCCTGTTTGTTCTCGGCAGGGAAGAGCTTGAATCCGGTGGTTACGACCAGCGCCTTCGTCTCGAAGGACATCCCGGTGTCGACATTGACCGTGTAACCTTTGCGTGACTTCTCGATCGACTGGATATTCACGTCAGTGAACCACTTGACTCCCTTGAGGTCGCCAGTGAGGTCCTTCAGTACCTTGCGGGCCTCTACTCCTTCGGGGAAAAGCCTGTCCCATCGCCTGAGGTGTCCACCCAGTTCTGACTGTTGCTCGAGCAGGATAGGGGTGTATCCCAGATCCCTCAAATTGCGTGAGACCTCGATTCCACAGGGGCCTCCGCCAATAACTACTACATTGTCCTTAGCCATTTAGCAGCATCTGATATTCATTGGAAATTCGGGTTCGGGCAGCGGTTTGCCGCCGGTTCCCTCGTATTTTTTAGCAGGGTCGTAAGCCACGCCGATCTTGTCAAGCAGAGGCTCTACGGCTATCTGGTGGGTCTGCATCCCTAAATCCCAGGGATTGTAACCGAGCACCAGGCCTGCCATTTCTTCGTAAGTGAGTACTGGGATGCCCTGACCGTCGCCGCCATAGGTCTTTCCGGTCTGCTCGGCGATGACATACTGCCAGCGGTCCAGGAAATAAGGGCAGCCCGGACAGTTGGTCACTATGAAGTCGGGATGGAAGGGCTCCATCGACTCGAATTTCTTGTAGGTGTTGGAAAGGCTGTAGCCGCGGTTGGCCTTGACGTGGTACTGGCGGAAACCGTAGCCGCAGCAGTGACGGCGTTCGGGATAGTCGATGACGTTGCCGCCCCATCTTTCAGCCATTCCTACCAGGACGTAGGGATATTCGGCGCCGCCGACTCCTTTTGAAGGGAACATCTTGGCGTAATGGCAGCCGATATGTTCGACGACCTTCAGGGGCTCGCCTGTATCCTTGTTGACGAGCCTGTATTTTGCCCTGTCGGCAATCTCGTCGCGGAACTTGTATACCAGGTCGCTCGAATGTGCGAGGTATTTCGGGATGTTGAACTCCCTGCGGCAGGCTTTCCAGAGGTTTTCGCGGATGCGCTCAAGCACCTCGGGCATTTCGTGCCACGTCTCGAGGGTCTCGCAGTACAGTCCGAAGGAGGTGATGCAGCTGCAGGCGTAGTTCTCATAGCCTGCCTCTGTCATCAGGGCGAACTGACGGGCGATGATGGTCATCTGTGTCTCCTGGGGAATGCACTCCTGATGGTAGGCGATGCCTCCGCAAGTGGTATGGTGGGGGGTCTCATATATGTCCTTGCCCAGTTCGTCACGGAGTATCCTCAGGAAGGTTACTTCGGACGCCGGGAAGAAATTCTGGCGGATGCAGCTGCGCACATAGAACCAGTGGTCATCCGGAATCTCTTTCTGGTAATCAGACCAGATTTTCTGTTTTCCTTTATATATCATCTTTGATACTCCTATTCGTTAGTGTGTCCTTCACTTGCATAGTTGAATGCCCTCTTGCAGTATTCATCCATATCCAGCCCCATCTCTTCTGCCTTGCGGCGGGACACTTCTTCGACAGTATTCATCCTTTCAGTAGCTCCGGTGACGTCGAATATGGCCTTTAACTCGTCCAAGGATTCTTTCGGAATCTTGCGGAGCACTCCCGGACCATCGTGGTCGAGGTTGCTTCCGAGACGCTTGTGGACTTCGTCGAGGTTTTCACCTATCCATTTGCCGATGGTGCCGGACTCGGGGTGGTCTTCGTACTTGAAGGTGCGGGGATAGACGCAGTAGCCGTAATTGAGGATGTTGCCGCAGAGCGCACGCTGCAGAGGCAGCTGCTGGCGGCCTTTCTCGCTTTCGGCGAAATAGCCCATATCGATGCTGAGTGAGCGCAGAGCCATTACGATCTGGCCGGGTGCGTTCTTGCGGGGGCAGCGTGTCATACAGGACATACACTCTCCGCAGTACCAGATGGTCTCGCTCTTGAGCAGGGCTTCTATCTGCTCATCGTCCTGGCTCTGGACGATATTTACGATTGTTTTCGGACTGTATTTGTAAAATTCGGCTGCAGGGCAGACTGACACGCATACACCGCAATTCATACAGGCTTTCAGCCATTCCTTGATACGGATGTCCTTGGCAAGCCGGTCATATAACTTTCCCATGGTTTAGTTTTAGTGGTATCAAATGTCGGCATTTTTCACGAATTACGTGTAAAAAAAAGCATCCGCTTGTAACGAATGCTTTATTTCTTACGTAAAAAAGAATGCACATCAGCGATGGTCTTCGTGGAAAAGGGCCAGCCTCCGTGCGAGTTCGGGAATGTCTTCGTTGGGAATGAGGGAGGTGCAGGCGCGAAGGCCTTCGCGGGTGCTGCCGCAGGTCCAGAGCGAGATGGCGGAGACACCGTAGTAGAGCAGTTCCTCAACCAGTGCGGCTCCTGTAAAGCCGGGATATCCGAAGGTGAAGTAGAAGCCGTCGGCCACATCCTCATCGAGGTCCTTGTCGTAGGTGATGACAAAACCGTTGTCGGTGAGTGCCTTTTTCATCAGCTTTGCCTTCCGGCCGTACTCGATCACTTCTTCGCGGAAATTGTAGGTCCCGTCGTTGGCTGCCTTGAAAAGGGCGGCGAGGGCATACTGGGCGGAGTGGGAGGTGCCTGAACTGAGTGTATGCAGTCCTCCGAAGATGATGGCGCTGCGGAATGTGTCTGCATTGAAGTAGCGCAGCAGGTCGGGGTAGTGGCGGCTTGCCAGCTTGTCGGCAATCGCCAGGATGGCTACACGCTCGCCGGCGTAGCTGAAGGCCTTGGAACTCGATATGAGAAGGATGTAGTTGTCGGTGTATTTTCCAACGCTCGGCTGATAGGGCGCTACGCCGGGATGGCCGTAATCCTTGCGGAAATCCATTCCGAAGTAGGCGAGGTCTTCGATTACTATGACATCATATTTGGTGGCCAGCTCGCCTATGATTTTCAGCTCCTCGTCCGTCAGGCAGACCCACGACGGGTTGTTGGGATTCGAATAGATGATGCTGTGGATGCGGCCTTCGGCAAGTTTGCTCTCGAGTTTCGCGCGCAGCTTCTCACCGCGGTAGTCATAGATGTCGAAGGCGTCGACACGTATGCCCAGCACCTTGTTCTGGTATTTATGGACGGGGAAGCAAGGGTCTATGAAAAGGATGGTGTCGCGGTCTTTGAAAGTCTTGCTGCATATCATAAAGGAGGTGAAAGCTGCCTGCATCGAGCCCACTGTGGGGAGGCAGTTGTTTCCGCTGACGTCCAGGTCTATGAAATTCTTTATGAAGCGTGATGCTTCTTTCTTGAGTTCTCTGGTGCCGTCGATGTCGGGGTAGTGGGCTGCGACTCCTTTTCTGAGTGCCGCGATCTGGGCTTCAACGCCTATCTGGGATGCGGGAAGTCCCGGATTGCCCATCTCCATATGTATGAAGTGGACTCCGCTGGCTTCTTCGAGATCTTCTGCAAGACGTTTGATTTCGCGGATGCCGGAATTGCCTATGCAGGGCAGGCCGCTTTTCTGGAAAATTTCACGAGCCGTAGCTACGGGTACAAGGTTGTTTTTCATCGTCGCTCGGATTTGTAGGGGCAAATGTAAGAAATTTCCATACAAAAAAGCTTCGCGTCGCAGCGAAGCTCTGTCGGGAAGAGGTGACTCGAACACCCGGCCTCTGCGTCCC
>JAFXPV010000100.1 GCA_017527625.1 Bacteroidales bacterium
CCAGTCGCCGGCGTGCAGACCAGAATTCTTGTTGGCGGCAGCCACACCCTGGAACTGGATTTCCTGAGCAGGGTCCCGTGTAGCAAAATACATAAAGTACTTGCCGCCAAATTCCACCACCTCCGCATCGATAGCCCTTCCGCAGTTCCAGGCGCCTGTCGCAGTGAACACCGGGTTGCTAGGGTCGTGTTCGAAATTCACGCCGTCCACCGAAGTCGCGTGGCAGATGGCCTCAGTTCCGAAATTGCCATAAGACTGATAGAAGAGGTGGAGAGTGTCGTTGAGGATGATAGCACCCGGAGCGCAAATTGCATTCGTCTCTGCTTTCTGCTGAGGGAGAATTTGTGAAATTCTTTTCCAGTTCGTCAGATCGTCGCTCTCCGCAATTCCTACGCAAAGACGGTTTACACCGGCACTGTCGGGGTAGTATGCAGAATAATACATAAAATATTTGCCATTGAACTTGACGATGTTTTCGTCCTTGGCAAAGGGATCAGACGTATACGTAGTGTCTATGAAAAGCATCTCTCCGTCGCGAGAATCGGGTCTGTGGCTACATCCAGAGGGGGTAAGAAGTGATACAACTGTAAGCAGAGCGATGAGAAAAGTTCCACGTGGAACCAATATAAACATAGCTATTGATAAATTTCTTTTATGGTATCCTTGTATTTTGCGTAGATGTTAGCTCGCTTGAGCTTGAGCGTCTGGCTCAGCATCTTGTTGTCGACAGTCCATTCGGCATTGATGTAGCGCTCGCGTTTGATCTGCTCGTGAGGAGCGAGGGTTGCGTTGACCTTGTCTATCTGGCGGTGCAGAAGATTCTGGACGTCGGGATTCTTCAACAAGTCATCATTGTCCTTGAATGAAATCTTCTTGTATTTGGCATAAGAAGCCAGCTTGCTGAAAGAAGGGATGATGATGGCTGATGCAAATTTCTCGTTTTCGCCGACAACCATACAGTTCGAAATGAAGTCTGATGTCTCTTTCAGACGGGTCTCGATGGCCTGCGGAGCGACGTATTTACCGTTTGAAAGTTTGAAAATCTCTTTCTTGCGGTCAGTGATCTTGAGGTATTTTCCGTCCTGGAGATAGCCGATGTCACCGGTGTGCAGGAAGCCGTTTTCGTCAATAATCTCCGCAGTAAGTTCGGGAGCCTTGTAATATCCGAGCATCACGTGGGGGCCTTTGGTGAGAATTTCACCGTCGCTGGCGAACGCGAGTTCAGTGCCTTCGATGGGGGTTCCTACGGTGCCGAGCACCTGGATGCGGTGTCTCGGATCGTTCACTGCAATTACAGGAGAAGTCTCGGTCATACCGTAGCCCTCGTAGCATTGTACATTGGCTGCAGTGAGACAGCGAAGGATACGGGGCTGGATCGAACTGCCGCCCGAAATCACCTGCATTTCCTTCTGTCCGCCCAGATTGTCGCGCCATTTGCTGTAGACAAGCTTGTCGAAAATCCTGCGGCGAAGCTGGTAGATGGGCTTCTTGTTGTAGTTGTCGTAATTGTTTGCGAATTTCCAGGCGCGGCGATAGATGAAAGCTTTGATGCCTTTCAGGCTGGTGCGGGCTGCTTCCAGCTTGCCGTACAGAAGTTCCAGAACCCTCGGGACAGCGCAGAACCCGTCTGCGTGGCTGTCTTTGAGGTCTGCGGCGAAAGTGCTCATCTCCGCATAATAGATGCTGATGCCTTTCTCCTGATAATGATAGTTCATCGAACGCTCGTAAGTGTGGCAGAGCGGCAGGAACGAAATCATCTTGTTCTCCTTGCCCAGATACTGGCGGACAGCGTGGCCGTGCGAGTCGAACACCAGGTTGTAGTGGCTCAGCATCACGCCTTTCGGCTGGCCGGTCGTTCCTGAAGTATAGATGAGGGAGAAGAATTCGTCCTTGGGAGTATTTTTGATGTTGTCGCTGATGACAGCTTCGAGAGCCTCTTTGTCTTTCTCGCCTTCTTCCAGCAGCTGCTTGAAGCAGTAATGGCTGTCGCTGTCATCGATGAGGATGATTTTAGCGGGGTGGTCCATCTCCTCGACAGCAGGGGCTATCTTCTTGTATAACAACTCATTACCGATGAAAACCAGCTCGGCTTCAGAGTGGTTGAAGATGTATAGGTAGTCGTCGTAGCTGAGGGTGGGATACACCGGCGTGTGGACCATCCTGGACAGGGCGCAGCCCATATCGATGAAATTCCATTCAGGACGGTTGCTGCAGATGCTTATGATCTTTGTGCCTGGCTTGAGGCCGAGGGCGAGAAAACTCCTAGCGGTAGCGTGAGACAGCCGGACATAATCCTTCGTGCTATACTTAACCCATTGATTATTAATACGTTTGGCAAGTATATCCGGCTTGTAAGGACAGATTTGCTCCAGGTTGGTGAGGAGATCGAAAACGCGGGTTAGTGCCATAAAACAACCAATTAGCAACGCAAATATAATAAAAAACACAGACCGCGATAAAGCAGCCTGTGTTTCAATAAAATCACTTGATCAAAAGGTCGCAAGGACCATTTGTCATTATTCTTTGGTTTTGTCAACAATTTCAGCGGTCGGGGCGTTCTTCTTTACAGAAGCGATGCCGTTTTCCATATTTGAATTGTTGGAATACATCTCACTTGTGCCGATAACCTGTCCGTTGGTAGCTACCAGGTTGAAGAAAGGTTTGCCGTTTTTAGCCTGTTTGCGCTCGAAACGGGCGTCATCGAGACTGTTTTTCTTTACAGAAGCGATGCCGTTGAGGCAGCTGTCCATTGATTTGTAACCCTGGCTGGTAAGGATCACCTGGCCGTTAGCGGCCTTGAGGTCGAACTGAACATCTCCATTTGTGCGGAGCTTGATAACGAATTTGCCCATTGTGAATTTGTATTTAATTGGTTTGTAGTTATCTGATTTCTACAAATATAAAAAACAAATTAATTTTTAACAAGAAGACTTGTCATCGAAGTTTCGCGCTGAAGGATCTCGTGGAGTCTGTCGATTGCGATCCTTTCCTGCTTCATACTGTCGCGTTCGCGGATGGTGACGCAGTTGTCATTGAGGCTGTCGTGGTCGATTGTGATGCAGAAAGGCGTTCCGATGGCATCCTGACGGCGGTAGCGTTTGCCGATAGAGTCTTTCTCGTCGTACTGGCAGTTGAAGTCGAACTTGAGGATATCCATAATCTCGCGGGCTTTCTCGGGCAGGCCGTCTTTCTTGACCAGCGGAAGCACGGCGGCTTTCACGGGTGCCAGGGCTGCGGGGATGCTGAGCACTACGCGCTCCTCGCCGTTTTCCAGCTTCTCCTCGTGGTATGAGCTTGAGAGCACTGCGAGGAAGCAGCGGTCGAGGCCGATTGAAGTCTCGATGACGTAGGGGGTGTAATTCTCGTTCTTTTCAGGGTCGAAATACTGTATCTTGCGGCCGCTGTACCTCTGGTGGTTGCCGAGGTCGAAGTCGGTGCGTGAGTGGATGCCCTCGAGCTCCTTGAAGCCGAAGGGGAATTCAAATTCGATGTCGGTGGCTGCGTTGGCGTAGTGGGCCAGCTTGTCGTGGTCGTGGAAGCGGTATTTCTCGTCGCCGAGACCCATTGCCTTGTGCCATTTCAGACGGGTTTCTTTCCATTTTGCGAACCAGTCGAGTTCCGTGCCGGGCTGGATGAAGAACTGCATCTCCATCTGCTCGAACTCCCTCATTCGGAAGATGAACTGACGGGCCACGATTTCGTTGCGGAAGGCCTTTCCAATCTGTGCGATGCCGAACGGGATTTTCATACGGCCGGTCTTCTGGACGTTGAGATAGTTGACGAAAATGCCCTGTGCGGTCTCGGGACGCAGGTAGATGGTGCCGTCTTCGCCGCTGATGTTGCCCAGCTGGGTGGAGAACATCGGGTTGAACTTGCGCACTTCCGTCCAGTTCTTGGTGCCGCTGATGGGGCAGACGATGTCGCAGTCGATGATGATCTGCCTCATTTCGGCCAGGTCATTGTCGTTGAGGGCCTTGACCATACGGTTGTGGACTTCGTCCCATTTGGCCTGGGTGCGGAGCACGTTGGGGTTGGTGTTGCGGAACTGGACTTCGTCGA
Source organism: Bacteroidales bacterium (assembly GCA_017527625.1). The sequence goes on from JAFXPV010000100.1 coordinate 4,060, forward strand.
AGCTGTCGCCGAATTTCTTGCGGCCTTTCTCGACTTCCTTGCGGACCTTGTCTTCCAGTTTTGCAAGATAATCCTCGATGAGGACGTCGGCGCGGTAGCGCTTCTTGCTGTCGCGGTTGTCGATCAGGGGGTCGTTGAAGGCAGCTACGTGGCCGCTGGCCTCCCAGATGCGGGGATGCATAAAGATGGCGCTGTCTATGCCCACGATATTCTCGTGGAGGCGTGTCATAGCTTCCCACCAGTATCTCTTGATGTTGTTCTTGAGTTCTACTCCGTTCTGGCCGTAGTCATAAACGGCGCTCAATCCGTCATAAATCTCGCTGCTCTGGAAAACAAAACCATATTCCTTGCAGTGAGCCGTAAGATTTTTGAAAACTTCTTCCTGTGTCATATTGTCGAATAATTGATAATTTTCTGTATTTACATCATTGCCAGCAGCTCTTTGACGAACGGGCGGCTGAAAACCTGGGGATGGGGGATGGTGAGGTCCGCTCGCTTCATACACACGCCATTGAGGTGCAGGATGTCGATGTCTATGATGCGCGGGCTGTAGATGCGGCGGCCTTCACTGTCGTATTCGGCCTCGTGGGGCTTCCGTCCCATTGCCGCTTCAATGGCCTGGCAGCGGCGCAGCAGGTCGTATGGCTCTGCGTCAGCATCGAAAGACACTACCTGGTTGAGGAATGCAGGGCCGTCGAAGCCGATGGCAGCAGTCTCCATCAACGGAGAGCAGTGCAGGCTGACGCCGATCTCCTTGCCGAGAAGCTCGCAGGCGCGGTCCAGATTGGCGCGCCGATCGCCCATATCGGTTCCCAGCAGCAGGTAGATCATAGCATTCCCAGTTCAAGTTTTGCCTCGTCGCTCATCATATCCTTGTCCCATTCGGGCTCGAAAACGAGCTGGATGGCCACGTCTGTCACTCCGGGCACGTCGCGAACGGCAGTAGCCACACTGTCGACCACGATGTCCGCTATGGGGCAGTTCGGAGCCGTGAGGGTCATAGTTATGTCGACTTTGTTGTCCTTGTCGACATTTATTTCGTATATCAGGCCCAGGTCGTAAACGTTCACGGGAATTTCAGGGTCATAGACCTGACGGAGCGCCATTACGATGTTTGCTTCCAGGGCGGTTTTGCTAGTGTTCATTTTCTTCTTTCTGCAAAAAGGCAAGCGCATAGGCTTTTATTTTCGTTATCATTGCCACAAGCCCGTTGGCGCGGGTCGGCGAGAGATTGTCCTTGAGACCGATGCGGTCGAGGAAGGACAGGTCAGCGGCGACGATATCAGCGGGCTTCTGACCGTCGAACACCCTTATAAGCAGGGAGATGATGCCCTTGGTGATGACGGCGTCGCTGTCTGCGGTGAAATGCAGCAGGCCGTTTTCCTGCCGGCAGTCCAGCCAAACCCTCGACTGGCAGCCTTCGATGAGGTTGTCAGGGGTCTTGTCTTCCTCTGCTATAGCCGGCATCTGCTTGCCGGTCTCGATGAGGTATTCATATTTGTCGAGCCACTCGTCGAACATCGAGAATTCCTCGACAATCTGCTCTGATATCTCTTGTATAGTCATTTTTAAACGTTTATAAACGCTTATCTAAGCATTTTTATGGCCCGTCGGAGAGCTTCCATAAATATGTCGACCTCGTCGGGCGTGTTGTAGGGCATCAGCGAAGCCCGCATCATACCGTGTTCTGAATATTTCCTGATGAGCGGCTCGGCGCACATAAAGCCTGTCCGCACGGCCACGCCCATCTTGTCCATTATTTCCGCAGCGTCGGCAGGGTGTACGCCGTCGATGCAGAAGCTGAATATGCCTTTGCGGCGTGGGTTGGCAAGGCTGGGGCAGTGCAGGCCTTCGACCGTCGCGAGCCGGGCTGCCAGCAGTCTGTCGGTGGTTTCCAGATTGTCCTGCAGCGTGGCGCTGTCCTGCACTTCGCCGGCCAGCTTGAGAGCCGGGGCCAGGCAGGCTGCAGCCGCGATGTTCTGGGTTCCGGCCTCGAACTTCAGCGGCAGGGGGCCGTAGGTGGTCTTTGCGAACGTCACCCGGTCGACCATATCGCCGCCTCCCATATAGGGCGGCATCTCCTCCAGCAGCTCGCGTTTGCCGTAAAGGATTCCGATGCCGGTCGGCGCATATATCTTGTGGCCCGAGAAGGCATAGAAATCGCAGTCAAGACTGCCTACATCCACACGGCTGTGCACAATGCCCTGGGCTCCGTCCACAAGCACGCGGGCTCCGGCCTGGTGGGCGGCTGTTATGATTTCGTGCAGCGGATTGACAACTCCAAGCACGTTTGTGACGTGGGCCACGGCCACCAGCTTCACCTCGCGCTCGAGCAGTTTGCGGAAAGCGTCCATATCGAGGCTTCCGTCTTCGCTCACCGGAGCCACGAGCAGCTCGGTGCCGTACATCTCGCAGGCCAGCTGCCAGGGCACCAGGTTGGAGTGGTGTTCTGCCTCAGAGATGAGGATGCGGTCGCCCTTGCGCAGGAAACGGCGGGTGAAGCAGCTTGCCACCAGGTTGATGGCTGCCGTAGTGCCGCTGGTGAAGATTACTTGCTCGGCGGCGGGGGCTCCGATGAAGGCGGCGGCAGCTTCTCGGCCCTGCTGGTACAATTCTGTAGCATCCAGGGCAAGACGGTGCACTGCGCGGTGGACGTTCGCACAGGTGCCCGCCGTCATCCTCTCCTGCAGCTCGATGACGCAATCCGGCCTCTGGCTTGTGGCTGCATTGTCGAAATAGACCAGCGGCTTGCCGTATACCTGCTGTGATAGGGCAGGGAAACGATTGCGGAAATCAACTACCAATTTGTCCATTTTTCGGAATACCCCTTAAGGTATAATCGGCAAAAATAATATATTTTTGTATTAGTTAATATTTAAGCGCTTATGTATGACTACATAAAAGGCCGTCTGGAGGAGTTGAACCCTGCCCAGGCGGTCGTTGAGGCTGGCGGCTTCGGCTACCGCATCCTCATCAGCCTGCAGACCTATTCGGCTCTCGAAAGCAAGCTTGGCAGCGAGGTCAAGTTGTTTCTCTATCACTATCTGCGCGAAGACGACGAAGGCTTTTTCGGCTTCGGCACCAAGGACGAAAGGAGTTTGTTCGAGCTGCTCATATCAGTGAGCGGGATAGGCCCTGCCACTGCGCGGATGGTGCTCTCGTCGATGACCAGCGACGAACTCAGCGCGGCGATCGTGGCGGAAGACATCAACAAGATCAAGAGCATCAAGGGCATAGGTCTCAAGAGCGCCCAGAGGCTGGTGCTGGAGCTCAAGGACAAGATTGTCAAGGGCGGCGGCAAGGATGCGGGCTTCATAGGTGCCTCTGCAGGCAATCCAAACCGCGAGGAGGCCGCGACTGCCCTCGTGCTGCTCGGATTCCCGAAGGCAGCGGTCGAAAAAGCTCTCGACAGGCTCGTCAAGGACGGAAAGGACACTTCATTGGAGGACCTTATCAAACAAGCATTGAAAATACTTTGATATTATAGTAAAAATTGTTATATTTGCCGGGTACAAGAATAATTGCGTAATGAACATTCCTGAGACACTGAAATACACCAAGGACCACGAGTGGGTCGCCCTCGACGGCGATGTAGCTACTGTAGGTATTACCGATTTCGCCCAGAGCGAGCTCGGTGACATCGTTTTCGTAGATATCCCCACGGTCGGCGAGACTCTCGCGCAGGGTGAGAAATTCGGTGACATAGAGGCTGTAAAGACAGTTGCGGAGGCTTATATGCCGATGAGCGGCGAGGTGCTGGAGCAGAACGAAGAGCTGGACGGCGCTCCCGAACTGGTGAACAGCGATCCCTATGGTCAGGGATGGATGATCAAGATCAAATGTTCCGACCTGTCGGAATTTGATAAGCTTCTGAGTGCTGACCAGTACAAGGAAATAATCTGATTTTTAAAAATGTGATGTGTGTGTAAGGTCGCTCCCCACCAACCGGAGCGACCTTTTCATTTATTGCTATATTTGTACTGCAAACTAACGTACGTCAGTATGAAAAAATATGTTTTCCTCGTAGCGACAGTTATTCTTACTATGTCTTGCAATAATGTGAATTATAAACTTGCGGCCGTGGACCAGCCCCTGGCAACAGCCGCCACAGACAAAATTGTAAACGCTCTTTATGAGAAGATGACTCAGGATGAGCGCATCGCCCAGCTCTACGGCATCCGTCCGGGCGAGCTTATGGGCCCCGACGGCCATCTCGACCCCGCGCTCTGCGAGCAGAAGATCCCTGCAGGCGTCGGCCATATCTGCCAGTACGGCAGCGGCGAGGTGCGTGACCCCGAAAACCTTCGCGATATGGTGGCTGAGATCCAGCAGTGGCTGATGAGCAGCACTCCCAGCGGCATCCCCGCCCTCTTCCACGACGAGGTCATCAGCGGCATCGCGACTAAAGGTGCAACGGCATATCCCCAGCAGATCTGCTATGCCGGCTCCTGGAATCCGGCCCTTGTGGAGCTGAAGACCCGCCAGACTGCGGCTGATATGCGCAAGATCGGCGGCTTTCTGGCCCTCTCGCCTATGCTTGACGTGGTCCGTGACCCTACCTTCAACCGTCTTGAAGAAGGTTTCGGCGAGGATGCTTACCTGACGGCCCGCCTGGGCGTCGCTTTCGTGCAGGGACTGCAGTACGGCGGTCTTGCGAACGGAGTGGCGACGACCAGCAAGCACTACCTCGGCTACGGCGGAGGCGGCAACAGCGAGCAGAAGGAGCTGATGGAGGAAATCCTGATGCCGCACGAGGCGGTGATAAGGATTGCCGGCAGCAAGTCTGTAATGACCGGCTACCACGCAGTGCACGGCGTCAACTGTGTTGCCAACAAAGAGATAATGGGCGATATCCTGCGTGATTACGTCGGCTTCGACGGTATGTTCGTCAGCGACTACAGCGCAGTGAACCAGATTCCGCTGGACCGCGGCGACTATGTAGGCAAGGCGGCTGCGGCGATCAACGCAGGCACCGAAGTGGAATTCTCCGAGGGAACCTGTTTCTCCCATCTTCAGGAAGCCATCGACCGCGGGCTTGTCAGCCAGGAAACCCTGGAGAAGGCTGTCAAGAGAGTGCTGACGATGAAGGCACGCACCGGAATGCTCGACAAGGAGCCGAAGCTGTACGAGGAAGGCCGCATCGTGTTCGACACCGCAGAGGAGCGCCAGACAGCATACGATATGGCCGCACAGTCTGTCGTGCTGCTCAAGAACGACGGTGTGCTGCCGCTGAAGAAGGATGTCAAGGTGGCGCTTGTGGGCCCGAATGCCAATTCTCACTGGGCTATGCTCGGCGACTATACCTACCACAGTATGAAATATTTCTGGAACAGGGTGGACATCGACCCTGTGAATCCTGACATCATAACGCTGCTCGCGGGTCTGCAGAGCAAGCTGCCCGCAGGTATGAGCCTGACTTACAACCGTGGCTGCGACTGGGTGAGCGACACCAATCTGGCCGGCAATGCAGCCGGAGACTCAAGGGCTGCCGCATCGCTGCGTTACTTTATGCGCCGCCGCGTTGAGAGTCCCGACGAGACTGATATGGCCAAAGCTCTTGCCGCTGCTGCGCAGAGCGATGTGATCGTGGCTGCTATGGGTGAGAACGTGCTGCTGTGCGGAGAGAACCGCGACCGCGGCGGCATCCGTCTGCCCGGCGACCAGGAGGCCTTCGTGGAGGCTCTTGTGGCTACCGGCAAGCCGGTGGTGCTGGTGATGTTCGGCGGTCGCGCGCAGGTCATCGGCTCCCTCAAGGACAAGTGCGCCGCCATCATCCAGGCCTGGTATCCGGGTGAGGAGGGCGGCAATGCCGTGGCAGACATCCTGCTCGGCAATGTCAATCCTTCCGGCAAGCTGACCGTCAGCTATCCGGCAGTGGAAGGCACCGGGGCGCTCTGCTACAACTATTCTTGCGAGCAGAATCCGGACGTGGCCTGGCCCTTCGGCTTCGGCCTCAGCTACACCCGCTTCGAATATTCGAATCTCAAGGTGACACAGAAAGCGTCTACCGGAGCAAAGGCCATCAAGATCAGCTTCGACGTGCGCAACGCCGGCGATGTGGACGGCGACGAAGTGGTGCAACTCTATGTTTCTCCGACCGACAAGTCGCAGGCACTCAAGCCTATCCAGCTCAAGGGCTTCGAGCGCATCAGCCTGCGCAGCGGCGAGACGAAGACAGTGGAGATGGTGATGTCGCCCCAGGCCTTCGGCCATTTCGACGACTGGCACTGGACCATCGCGCCGGGCGAATACATCGTCAAGGTGGGCGCTTCTTCGATGGACATCCGTCTCGAGGCTCCTGTAGTGCTGACAGGAAAGGAGAACACAATGCGTATAAGAACAGTTTATTTCACAGAAACCATCTGATATGAAACGATTATTAGCAATTATACTGGCAAGTATGCTGTCGGTGACGGCATTTGCCCAGAGCATATCTTCCAAATACATTCCCGACAAGAGCAAGCCGGTGCTGGTGGTGTTCACTGCCGACTGGTGCGCTCCGTGCCAGGCGATGAAGCAGAATGTTTTCAGCATCGACTCCGTGGCTGCGGCGATGAACGGCTACAATGTGCTTATGGTGGATGTGGACTCTCCGATTGGAGCTACATACCAGGAGCGCTTCTGCCGCAAGGAGGTTCAGATTCCATATTTCGTGATTCTGGACCGTGCCGGCGCGGTGAAAGGCCGTCATCTGGGAGCAATGCAGGCCGATGATTTTATGAGGTTCCTGCGCGAAAGCGGGACCCTGCAGTTCAGTGCCGTTTCAGCAGGCCCCGTGAAGTATGTGAACGTGCCTGACCGCGAGGCTTTCGACAAGGGCTGGGAGTTTGAGGCCGGCGCAGGAGCTGCACTGGTGACTACCTCCGAAGACAAGGGATTCAAGTCGGGTGCCGTCGTTACGGGCGCGGCAAGGTACCGCAAGAGCCGCCTGGTGGCGTTCAGGATGGGAGCGGACGTGCTCTTCGCTCCGGGCGCCGTCGATTATATGCCGGGCATCAGCGTCGCAGTGCCGGTGGACCTCGAGCTTTACCTGCTGGATCCGGCGTATCTGTCGCTGGGCGCTTTCTGGGCTATGCACAATACGAAGAAGGTCAAGCTGGCCAACGATGCCGGAGTCCGCGTAGGTGCCGGCTACAAATTCGGCGCCTTCGACGTCAGCTTCCACTACAACGTCGGTGTGCTTAATCTCCACAAGGGCGACATCGTCAACCGCGTGTCAACCAGCGCACTGACCCTCACGGTAGCCTACTGCTTCTAATATTTTTTGCGCAAAAGGATTATTTGCCTATCTTTGCAATCCCCCTCGTGGGAATCCGCGATTTGAGGGTGTTTGGTGAGGTGGGTGAGTGGCTGAAACCACCAGTTTGCTAAACTGACGTACGGGTTTACCGTACCGGGGGTTCGAATCCCCCCCTCACCGCAAAAAAGAATGCAGCTGGTCGCATTTGCGACCGGCTGTTTTTGGTTTTCATCCCGTCGAAAGCTATCTTTCGTAAGGGATGGAAGCCAGAAACAGCCAGTTGGCCCGAAGGGCCAGCAGCTGCATTCTATGCTTTGCAGGGCCCCTCCGGCGAGGAGGTGGGGATGTCAGAGGGCGAAGCCCGAAGAAATCCCGGTGAGGGAATAAAAAAAATCACTACCTTTGTCGCGTCCGGGATGTGGCGCAGTTGGTTAGCGTACTTGGTTTGGGACCAAGGGGTCCTCCGTTCGAGTCGGAGTATCCCGACACAAAAAAAGGCTGATGATGAATCAGCCTTTTTCTGTATCCGGAGCCTTAAGGGCTACTTCTTCGCGATATTCTCGCGCATCTCGGTGTCGGCCTGGATGTTCTTGAACTTGTAGTAGTCCATAATGCCGAGATTGCCGTTGCGGAAAGCTTCGGCCATTGCCAGCGGCACTTCGGCTTCGGCCTGGATCACCTTGGCGCGGGCTTCCTGAGCCTTCGCCTTCATCTCCTGCTCCTGGGCGACAGCCATCGCACGGCGCTCCTCGGCGCGGGCCTGGGCGATGTTCTTGTCGGCGTTGGCCTGGTCCATCTGGAGCACGGCGCCGATGTTCTTGCCGACGTCAACGTCAGC
>JAFXPV010000101.1 GCA_017527625.1 Bacteroidales bacterium
AACGCTTTTCGTGAACCATTTCAGACTTTCATCTTCCATGTGTTCTCTTTGAAATTGTAGTCCCTAATCCTTGTTAATTATGATTACAGACTATCTGATTTCTTTACAGTAAATTTTCTTTACCTCGTTATCTCTCTCAATAAGTCAATGAACTTTTCCTTTACCACAGCATCGCTGCTTCCGTAAAGGGACCGCAAAGATATTAATCTTTTTTATTTCGACAAATTTTATTCGTATTTTTTTGAAAAAATCGTCAAAATATTTAAAATTACCTGCGAGGCCTTCTCCATACTCTCGACCGGAACGAACTCCAGCCTGCCGTGGAAATTGTGGCCTCCGGCGAAGATGTTGGGGCAGGGTAATCCCATAAAAGACAGGTTGGCGCCGTCGGTGCCACCGCGGATGGGCTGGACCTTCGGCTCCACTGAGGCCATCTTCAGAGCCTCGATGGCGATGTCGACGACTTCGAAATGCGGTTCGACCATTTCCCTCATATTGCGATATTGGTTTTTAATTTCAGCAACTGCGACATTTCCGTATTTGCAATTGATGAAATCCACGCACTGCTGAACCATTTCCTTCTTGCGCTCGAACAGCTGCGCGTCGTGGTCGCGGATGATATAGGCGATGTCCGACTCCTCCACCGTACCTTTAAATGAAATAAGGTGAATGAAGCCCTCGTATCCTTCAGTGAATTCAGGACGCTGCTCCACGGGAAGCATTGCATTCAGCTCCATTGCCACCAGCATCGAATTGATCATCTTGTTCTTGGCATAACCCGGGTGTATGTTGCGTCCCTGGATATGGATCTTGGCAGAGGCGGCATTGAAGTTCTCGTACTCCAGCTCGCCGACCATCCCGCCGTCCATCGTATAGGCGAAATCCGCCCCGAACTTCTTGACGTCGAAAGCCACTACGCCGCGGCCGATCTCCTCGTCGGGGGTGAAAGCTATCTTGACAGGACCGTGCTTGAACTCAGGATGGGTCATTATGTACTCGGCGGCGCACATTATCTCAGCCACGCCAGCCTTGTCGTCAGCGCCGAGCAGAGTGGTGCCGTCGGTGGTGATCAGAGTCTGTCCCTTGTAGCGCAGAAGCTCCGGGAACTCGGCGACAGTCAGCACGCGTCCCTCTCCCAGGACGATGTCGCTGCCGTCATAATTATTAACGAACTGAGGATGGATGTCGTTGCCGGGAGCGTCGGGGCTGGTGTCGACGTGGGCGATGAAACCGATGGCCGGAACCTTGCCTGGGACATTGGACTCTATCGAAGCCATCACATAGCCGTCCTTGTCGAGCGAGGCATCGGCTATGCCCATAGCGTGGAGCTCATCCACCAACTGACGCAGCAGCACCAGCTGCTTGGCAGTCGACGGCTGGCTGCTGCTGTTTTCATCCGACTGCGTGTCGTATGATACATATCTCAAAAACTTGTCAGTTATCTTTTCCATATTATTATTCCTCCACTTTTTTAATCTGAAGGCACTTGAATATCATATAAGTGATGATTGCGACATAAGCTGCCAGAGCAAGGCCCTGGGCGTAAGATGAATTCTGCCATTCGACATTGAGCACGTTGATGCCGGCGAAGCGCAGAACGGCGCTTACGACCCCCATCAGGGCGCCGCCGGCGATAAAGCCGCTGGCGAGCAGGGTTCCGCGCTCCTTGCGGGCGTTGTTGAGCTTCTCGTCCTTGCTTCGGGTGCTGACATACCACGAAACTGCGCCACCCACGAGCAGCGGGAGGTTGAGCTCCATCGGAATGAACATACCGAGAGAGAAAGCCAGGGCAGGCACCTTGAATATCGTAAGGATTATTGCGATTACTGCGCCTATGCCGTAGAGCAGCCAGGGAGCGCCGCCACCAGACATCAGAGGCTCGATGACGGCAGCCATTGCATTGGCCTGGGGAGCCACCAGGGCGTTTTCACCCGTGAATCCGTATGTCTTGTTGAGCACGATGATGACGCCGCCCACTGTGGCAGCTGCCACCAGCGTACCCAAGAATTTCCAGGTTTCCTGGACTTTCGGAGTCGTGCCGATCCAGTAACCTATCTTGAGGTCGGTGATGAAGGCGCCGGCCACCGAGAGCGCTGTGCAGACAACGCCGCCGATGATGAGGGCTGCAGTCATTCCGGCAGTGCCGTTGAGACCGGCCGCAACAAGGATGACGGAAGTAAGGATGAGGGTCATCAGCGTCATACCGCTGACAGGGTTTGTGCCCACCAGGGCTATGGCCTGGGCGGCGACCGTAGTGAAGAGGAATGCGATGACCCCTACCACCAGCAGGGCGATGACAGCGTGCCAGATGTTATTGACAACTCCGAGGGCGAAGAAAAGGAAGGTCACAAGGAGAGTCAGCAGGATTCCGATAACCACGACCTTCATTGAAAGATCCCTCTGCGTGCGGAGCACTTCCTCGTCGGCGCTGCCTTTCTTGCTCTTGATTTCTTTCGCTGCCAGACCGACTGCGCTCTTGATGACGCCGGCCGACTTGATGATGCCGATGATGCCGGCGGTGGCGATGCCGCCGATGCCGATATGTCTGGCATAGGTTGTAAATATGGTCTCAGGAGCCATCGAGCCGACAGTCTGGCTCACGTTGCTGACGATGTTAAGCAAGTCGGGGCCCCAGATAAGGTTCATCAGAGGGATGATTACAAGCCACACCAGGAATGAGCCGCAGCAGATTATGAAGGCATACTTCAAACCGACGATATATCCGAGACCGGCGACTGCCGCGCCGACGTTGAGCTTGAGCACCAGTTTGGCTTTGTCAGCCACCGCAGCGCCCCAGGGCAGCACTTTGGTCGAAATGGTCTCTGCCCACCAACCGAAGGTGGAAACTATGAAATCGTAGAGCCCGCCGATCAGGCCGCTGACCAGCAGCAGCTTGGCATCCTTGCCGCCGTTCTGCCCGCTGACCAGCACCTGTGTGGTGGCTGTGGCCTCAGGGAAGGGATATTCGCCGTGCATATCCTTGACGAAGTATTTCCTGAACGGGATGAGGAACAATATGCCGAGCACGCCTCCGAGCAGGGAACTGAAGAACACCTTGCCGAAATCGACGGTCAGTTCCGGGAACTTGGCCTGCAGGATATACAACGCAGGCAGGGTGAATATGGCGCCGGCGACGATAGAGCCGCTGCAGGCTCCAATCGACTGGATGATGACGTTCTCAGACAGGGCGTTCTTGCGCTTGCAGGCGCTTGACAGGCCGACGGCGATGATGGCGATGGGGATTGCCGCCTCGAACACCTGCCCCACCTTGAGGCCAAGGTACGCCGCAGCTGCGGAGAAAATGATGGTCATCAGAACTCCAATGGTCACGCTCCACGCATTGGCCTCGGGGTATTTCTTCTTGGGTGAAAGGACAGGCTCATAGCTCTCCCCTTCCTTGAGCTTCCGGTAGGCATTCTCCGGCAAGCCCTTGGGTTGCATTTCTTTATCTTCCATAACAGAAACTAATAATCTTGTCCGGGCTCTTCAGCAGCTTCCTCGATGAGAGGCTTGCTCTCAATGACTTCGACATCCGTGGCCTCAGCCTTCGCCGCCTCGACGGCAGCTTCCTGCTCCGCCATCTTGAACACCTTGCTGAACTTGACAGCCAGGACGAATTCAAAGACGGCATAGAAAATCATCGAGATGCCGAAGAAGATGAACACAGCCTTGGCGGCATCCATAGGTCTGACGATCAGGAAGATGCCGGCGAGGAAGATGAGTATGGGAATAATGTAGAATCCGAATTTGACTTTGGTATACTTGCCTGCTGACAGCAGAGTGGCGATCTCCCCTATGCTGAAGAACAGCATCAGGATGCCGAACAGGTATGACAGCAGGTTCACGAAGAAATCGGGGAACGCCAGCAGGACTATGCCGAAAACGACGGCTATGATTCCCGTGGAGGCAAAGAGGAAGCCGAGCCTTTCCTTGCCGAGGAAATTGATGCCGAGGGCGACACCGCCCACCAGGATCATCACCGCTCCGAGGATACGAACGAAGGCATCCACTGCCACGCCGGGCCAGATAACGAGGGACAGGCCGAGGAGCAGAGCTATGATACTGCGGATGATACCGTATGTAGGATGGAATAGACTAGAGAATTTCATAGTTCAATATTTAGTGTAAAGGTTCCAAATATAGCACAAAAAAGTTAATTTTGTTGAGGGTAAAAATCTAAAACGAGACAGTATGAAAAAGCTGGCAGTACTTTCAGGAGCCGGAATCAGCAAAGAGAGCGGCCTGAGCACTTTCAGGGACAGCGACGGGCTGTGGGAGAACTATTCCGCGCAGGAAGTCGCATCCATCGACGGATGGTATCGGAACAAGCAGCTGATGCTCACATTCTACAACG
>JAFXPV010000102.1 GCA_017527625.1 Bacteroidales bacterium
AACGCGCAAAGCACAAAAGCAACTGACAGTAACTTAAAGAAAGTTGACTTTTTGTTGAAGCTGTTTTCCATAAGTAATGCTTTAAGTTAATGATTAAGTTGTTTGTTAATTGATTAATAATTAGGTAAGTATTTTAGTATTTCGATTTTGTCGTTTCGTTTTTTCTATCTATCTTACAGGTATATAGACACAAAATCATTATGCAAGTTAGCAAAAAATCAAACATTGGCAAAATTAAATCGAATTATTTGCCGCCGAAGGAAGCGATATTGCGGGCTATACCGTCAACCAGACGCTTTCTTGCCTCGACGCTAGCCCACGCGATATGAGGAGTCAGGCTCAGCCTTTCGGGATGAGACATAGTCAGGAAAGGATGCCCCGGGGGCAGAGGTTCCGAACTGAAGACGTCAAGTCCGGCACCGGCCAGCAGGCCTTCGTCCAGCGCCCTGGCAAGGTCAGCCTCAACGACTATCCCTCCCCTGCCCATATTGAGCAGATATGCCGGGCGTTTCATCAGCGAGAGTTCACGGTAGCCCACAAGGCCGTCGGTACGGGGATTCAGAGGAGCGTGGACGGACACGACATCGCTGCACGCCATAAGTTCATCCAGCGGCAGCGAAGGATAGTTGGAAGAATGGTTCGTCCCGGATGTGGAATAGTAGCACACCTCCATACCGAAAGCCTGCGCCACCCTCGCCACGCGGCTGCCTATCGTGCCCAGGCCTATGATGCCCATCCGCATCCCGTCCAGCTCGTGGAAAGCGATGTCCATACACGTAAAGCACCCGGAAGCGGAATAACGCCCGTCCTTGATGAAACTGTCGTAGTAGCCCCGCCCCTGAATCAGGGTCAGCAGATGCATAAAAGTCGTCTGGACGACGCTCTCGGTGGAGTAGGCCGCTACGTTGCGCACCGGGATTCCGCGTGAGGCGGCGTAGTCCACGTCGATGTTGTTGACACCGGTGGCTGCTTCGCAGATCAGCTTCAGTTTCGGCGCAGCGTCTATCTGAGGCTTGCCAAGCTTGATTTTATTGACAATGAGTACATCGCAGTCAGCTATGCGCTCGGGCACCTTGTCAGGTTGAGTGCTTTCATAACAGACCAACTCTCCCAAAGCTGCGATAGGTTCAAGGGAGACATCCTGCCCCAGAGTGGCAGAATCAAGAAAGACTATCTTCATCAAAAGGTGCTGCTATTTTTCAGTTCTGAGCAGTTCGTCAAAGTAAGCGATTGTACGCACAAGGCCCTCCCGAAGAGGGATGGTCGGCTCCCAGCCGAGTATGTCGCGGGCCTTGTCGATGACAGGCCTGCGCTGTGTGGGGTCGTCGGAAGGCAGAGGTTCGTACACAAGTTTGGATTTGGCTCCTGTGAGCTCTATCACAAGCTCCGCAAGTTGCTTGATTGTGAATTCACCGGGGTTACCTATGTTAATGGGACCGGTAATATCGTCGCCCGTCGCCATCATTGCGATGAAACCTCTTATAAGGTCGTCGCAGTAGCAGAAGCTGCGGGTCTGGCTGCCGTCGCCGTAGATGGTGATGTCCTTTCCTTTAAGAGCCTGGACGATAAAGTTCGAAACCACGCGGCCGTCGTTGGGGTGCATATTGGGCCCGTAGGTGTTGAATATCCTCACGACCTTGATGCGCACGCCGTTCTGGCGATGGTAGTCGAAGAACAGGGTTTCAGCACAACGTTTGCCCTCGTCGTAGCAGGAACGGATGCCGATGGGATTCACGTTGCCCCAGTAAGACTCCGGCTGCGGATGCACCGAAGGGTCGCCGTAGACTTCGCTGGTGGAAGCCTGGAGTACCTTGGCGCCAGTCCTCTTTGCCAGGCCGAGCATATTGATGGCTCCCATCACCGACGTCTGGACAGTCTTGATGGGGTCGTACTGATAGTGTACGGGCGAGGCCGGACAAGCGAGATTATAAATCTCATCCACCTCGAGGTTTGCCGGCATAGTGATGTCGTGGCGGTAAAGCTCGAAATAAGGGTTGTCCAGCAGTTTTACTATGTTGCGCTTGCTTCCGGTGAAGAAGTTGTCCATACAGATGACTTCGTTCCCTTCCTGGAGAAGTTTTTCACAAAGGTGGGAGCCCAGGAATCCGGCTCCGCCAGTAACCAGAATTTTTTTCATCATTACGTTTTGCAATAAGCGAAGGTACGAAATTATTATTATTTTTGTGCTAATACCATCCGCTTATGTCTTATTTCTCAATTATAGTCCCGGTTTACAACAGGCCCGACGAAGTCCGCGGTTTGCTGGAGAGCCTGGCCCTGCAGAGCTGCAAAGATTTCGAACTGGTCCTTGTCGAGGACGGCTCCGACATTCCCTGCAAGGAAGTCGTCGACAGTTTCGAAGGCAGAATCGACGTCAAATATTTCTATAAGGACAACGCCGGCCGCAGCGCTGCGAGAAATTACGGACTTGAGCGTGCCGGCGGGGAGTATTTCGTATTTTTCGATTCGGACTGCGTCATACCCCCGGGCTATTTCACCGCCCTCAAAGAAGCCCTCGGCAAGGATTTCACACCTTGCTTCGGAGGCCCCGACGCCGCAAGCGACGATTTCTCCGACCTGCAGAAAGCCATCAATTTCTCAATGACGTCCTTCCTGACCACCGGAGGCATCCGGGGCGGCAAGGTGCAGATGGAGAAATTCGTGCCCCGAAGCTTCAATATGGGTTTCTCCCGCGAAGTGTGGGAGAAAGTCGGCGGCTTCCGAGAGATGCTGGCCGAAGACCTCGACCTGAGCATACGCATCCGCAAGGCCGGCTATACCGCCAGGCTCATACGTGAGGCCTTCGTATACCACAAACGCCGCGTAAGCCTCAGGCGCTTCGCCAAGCAGACTTATATGTTCGGCACCGGCCGCGTCGGACTCAAGCTCATCTGGCCTGAATCGCTCAAGGCCGTACACTGCCTGCCCGCACTTTTCCTGCTGGGCTGCATCTTCCTGATAGTCTGCTCATTCTTCAGATGGTGGGCCATCCTGCCCCTGGCGGCATACGTGCTTGCCCTCTGGCTGAGCGCACTCGTCAAGACAAAGAGCCTCAAGATAGCCTGTATGGCTGTGGTGACTTCGTTCATCCAGCTCTGCTGCTACGGCTACGGCTTCATCAAGGCCTATATCTGGGAAGTGCTTCTCGGTCACGGCCGAAACGTCACCAAAGAATTGAAAATGAGGAGGGAATCATAGCCTATGCTACTTCAGCTCCAAGACGGAACAGCACTGGTGCCGCTGGAATTGGCGGAACCGGACATCATCGCCGGATACACTATGGACGACCCGGAGAAGAAGCCACGCTCGGTCAGCTGGCAGGACGTCGCCGCTTTCCTGGGCTCCTACAACTTCGCCGAGGACGGAGATTTCGAAGTCCTCTGCAAGAACGGCACAAGGCTGATTCCGCTGCAGTTCGGCCGCCCCTGCGACGCCGCCACGGCTGAAAGCGGCCCCTCCGACAAGATCTATGGATACCGTGCCGATCAGATCGAGACCGACATCGTCGGCAAGCGGATGATCGAGCACCTGTCTCTGGCTGACATCGCAGGCATCCGCGGCAACTACCGCCTCTCCCCTGTAATCAAAGATATCATATAACTATGGAACGAGTTACCATCATCCCGGCTGAAAACGCCTTCAACAGCTGGATCGATCCCAAGTACATCCCCGAAGGCAACGACAAGTACTCACTACGCAACGCCCAGGCCAAGGAGCCTGAAGGAGGCTGGAGACATCTCTCCCAGAACGAGATGGCCACTCTTATCCGCAACAACAACGTAGCCACAGACTGGAATTCCATACTCGTCGGCAATTCCTTCGATCCGGAAGTGATCCGCGACAACGTCTTCGTTGGATACATCAGGATGGGCAATATGTCAAACGACGTCCTGCAGTACCACGACCTGCGCCTGCCTGTCGGCATTTCGAAAAGCTACATCCACTCCTGCGACCTCGGAGACAACGTAGCCATACACAACGTAAGATATCTGAGCCACTACATAATCGGAGACAAATGTATGCTGTTCAACATCGACGAGATGGCCTGCACCGACCACTCCAAGTTCGGCAACGGCATCATCAAGGAAGGTGAGCCCGAAAGCGTGCGGGTATACCTCGAGATAATGAACGAGACAGGCTGCCGCCAGGTATGTCCCTTCGACGGAATGATTGCCGCCGATGCCTACCTCTGGGGCAAATATATCGACGACGCCCCGCTCCAGCAGCGGCTCAAGGAGCTCACCCAGGCCCGCTACGACAGCCGCCGCGGCTACTACGGCACAGTCGGCGAAAGGTGCGTCATCAAGAATTCATCCATCATCAAGGATGTCAAGATAGGAGACTGCTGCTACATCAAGGGAGCCAGCAAGATCAAGAACGTGACCATCAACTCCTCCGACAAGGAGCCCACGCAGATCGGCGAAAATGTGATAATGGTGAACGGCATCGTCGGCTTCGGCTGCAACATATTCTACTCCACCACATCCATCCGCTTCATCCTCGGCAGCAACAGCAAGCTTAAATACGGAGCAAGGCTGATCAATTCCTTCCTCGGCGACAACTCCACCATCTCTTGCTGCGAGGTGCTCAACAACCTCATCTTCCCCGCCCACGAGCAGCACCACAACAACTCTTTCCTGATAGCGTCGCTAATTATGGGGCAGAGCAACATCGCCGCCGGCGCCACCCTCGGCTCGAACCACAACAGCCGTACGCCGGACGGAGAGATAGTTGCCGGAAGAGGTTTCTGGCCCGGCCTGTGCTGCAGCGTCAAACATTCCTGCAAGTTCGCTTCGTTCACGCTGCTCGCCAAGGCAGACTACAACTACGAGATGAACATCCCGCTGCCTTTCGCCCTCATCAGCAACAATTACAAGAACGACTCGCTCGACATCACTCCCGCATTCTGGTGGCAGTATGATATGTACGCCCTGCAGCGCAACACCTGGAAGTTCAACAACCGCGACAGCCGTGTGCGCAAGTTGCAGAACATCGAATTCGACACGTTCGCGCCCGACTCGATGGAGGAAGTGATCGCAGCTATGAAGCTCCTGGAAGTCCAGACGGCAAAGGCCTGGCTTCACAAAAACGGGGATTTCGAAGAGAAATCATACGAGGAACTCAGGTCGATCGGCCACAATCTTTTGAACGGCATAAAGGAAGACGTCGACTGCCTCGAAGTCCTCGGCGAGGGTATGGAGCACAGCAAGCGCAAGGTGCGCATCCTCAAGGTGTGGAACGCATACCACGCATACGCAGATATGCTCATCAATTACGCAGTCACCAACGCCCTGACATATCTCGACAAGAACCCTGAGGCTACTCTGACTTCGATTACCGAGAAGTATGAGAGCGAACGCCGCAGGGTATGGATCAACTTCGGCGGTCAGCTGATGTGCGAGCAGGATGTCGACCAGCTCCGCAAAGACATCACCGACGGAGTGCTTGCCAGCTGGGATGACATCCACAACCGCTACAACGAGATCTGGAAACGCTATCCCGAAGACAAGCTGCGCCACGCATACCTGTCGATGCGCTTCGTGTTCCAGGCCAAACGCATCGGACCCGAAGAGTGGCAGAAAGCGCTCAAGCGCGAAATCGAGATTCTGAGATTCATCGAGACCCAGGTTACCGTGTCGAGGGCCAAGGACTACACCAACCCGTTCCGTCAGGCCACTTTCCGCAACGAAGACGAGATGAATGCAGCATACGGTCCCCTCGAGGACAACTCGTTCATCAAGAAAGTTTCGAAAGAGACTCCTGAAAAAATCAGCAAGATAGAAGCCCTACTCGCAACCAATTAGATAATCTTCCAGATAGACGATATTGCGTGTCGCCTTGTTAAGGTATCCTCCCAAGGGGGATGCCTTCTCGAAGTGCATATTGGACTGGAGAAGCTTCATATCGAACTCCGGGAGCGAGCGGGTGAAACGCCTTCCGAACTGGCGCAGGGCCATAGTGAAATAGCAGGTCAGGTCATATCCCTGGAATGCGTACGCCCCGGGTTCGGTGCTGAACATCGCCCTGTACTTGAACACGAAATCCTTCACCTCCGGCAGCTTGTAATCCACGAAATAACCGAGGCTGAAATGCATATTGACATTCTGGAACGCCTCAAGCTCGATGGTTTCGAAATTCCTCAGGCGGTTGCTGCCGTATCCGACTATGTCATAATCAGTTGAAAGGAGGCTGATATTGCGGATGGCATCGCTTGCGAAGGACTCTTTCTCAGAAGCGATGATTATATGGTTCGTCTTGTTTTCAGAGAGATATGAGCTGCGCAGAGTAACGTCTATGCTGCGCCCCTGCAGGATGCCGTAACTGAAAGTCCTGTAGGGAATTCCGGCTTTGTTCAGGGCGGTCACGACCTGGTTGTAATAGAGCGTGTCGGCGCCGGCGGCAGTCTCGCGGATCACCAGGACGTTGTCGTCCGAAGGCGAGCTGTAATTCATAGAGCGGACCATATTTGCCACCTGGCCTTCAGCCGATACGGGAGTATGCACGAGGCTGGGGTTGGCCTCTACAAGCTTCTCGGCCTGCTGGTCCATCGGAGAGATCAGCGGAATGCCGCGCATATTGCAGTAGTCGGCGACCTTTGCGATGTCTGCGCTCATCACCGGACCGAGGACGAAATCCCTGTCTGCCAGGAATATATCTGATGCGATGACGCTGACGTCATTGTAATCCGAGATATCGAATACCTTCAGGTCGACGTCCGTACCTTCGTTCTTGATGCGCTCGAGGGCAAGCAGGACGCCTGAATAGAAATCAAGGTAGTTGGAGCTTGGCGAACTGCTCTTTGAATTGAAGGGAAGCAGCAGGGCTATCTTAGCCTTGCCTGAGAACGGCTCGTTGAAGAAGTAATCGTCTTCGGGCTGCTGTCCTCCAACGTCATTGCCGGCGAACTGGGGATCGTCGTCGACCGTAACGACTGTCGGGATGACATCGTCATCGCCTGCGGGCGTCTCTGCAAAATCGTCATTGACCTGTCTCTCGACTGCGTTCATATAGTCAGCAGAGGGGATCTTCAGCATCTGGCCGGTCTGGAGGTCCGTCCTGGTAAGGCGGTTGGCCCTGATGATTGACTCGGGACTTATCTCATATTTTCTTGCGATGGAATAAAGCGTCTCGTACCACTTGACCCTGTGGATGGTGTACGAGTCTGAGGGCTGTGCAGCCGGCGGGTCCTGAGGCTGGACTTGCGCCACTGCAACCTCCTGCTGCGGAGCGGCGGCGGCGCTTTCAGGCTCCGCTTCAATGTTTCCGTGCACGGGAATCAGCAGTTCCATACCGGCCTTGAGTCCGGTCTCCAGGGCAGCCCTGTTGGCCTCATATACCTCCTGCTGGGTTACGTCGTAGGCCCTGCAGATGGAGTACAGCGTCTGCTTGGGAAGGACTTTGTGGACATAGAACCACGTGTCGCCCTTGCGCGTCCTTACTTCAGATATTTCGACGGGAGCCGCCTGATAAGGCGTATCCACCTGTGCATAGTCCAGCACGGGGAACGCCATCATCAATGCCAATACTATCGCAAGTCTTTTCATATATTACAGAGCCAGACGTGACAACATATTGCGTACATTGCCTTCTATCCTGTCCACGACATTGTCGTAGGGCTCCTTGACAAATTTCTTGCCAGTGATATGTTCGTACAATTCAATGTAGCGGTCGGAAATGATGCCGACTCTCTCGGGGGCCATCTCGGGAACCTTCTGGCCTTCCTTGCCCTGGAAGCCGTTTTCCATCAGCCACTCACGCACGAACTCCTTAGAAAGCTGACGCTGCGGGAGGCCTTTGTCGAAAAGTTCCTGATAGCTGTCGGCGTAGAAATAACGGGATGAGTCCGGAGTGTGGATCTCGTCGATTAGATAGAGTTCGCCGTCTCTCAGGCCGAATTCATATTTGGTGTCGACAAGGATGAGGCCCCTCGAGGCAGCAACCTCACAACCTCTTTGGTAGAGGGCCAGGGTTATCTCCTCAAGCTTCTCATAATCACGGCGGGACATAATTCCGCGCGCTATGATTTCCTCGCGGCTTATATCCGCATCGTGCTCGCCGATTTCAGCCTTGGTGGTCGGGGTGATTATCGGCTTCTCGAATTTCTGATGCTCGCGCATACCGTCGGGGATAGGAACTCCGCATATCTGCCTGGCTCCGGCCTTGTAGCTGCGCCAGGAACTTCCGGTGAGGTATCCTCTGACTATCATTTCGACTGGCAGGCCCTGGCATTTGTAGCCGACGGTGACCATAGGGTCGGGAGAAGCTATCTTCCAGTTCTGCACTATATCCTGGGTCAGGTCGAGGAAAGACGATGCAATCTGATTGAGGACCTGTCCTTTATAGGGTATTCCCTCAGGAAGGACCACGTCGAACGCCGATATACGGTCAGTAGCGATCATAACCATATACTTGTCGGCGATGGAATAAACGTCCCTCACTTTGCCGACGTACTTGGACGTCTGCTTCGGGAATGCAAACTCAGTATGGGTAAGAGCTTTCATTATTTATTCCTGTTGCGTATGTATTCTTCGTTCAGGCCACGGACTACTTCATTAGTGATGTCAAGACCTCTGTTGCCCTCGATCACAGTATTGCTGGCTGACGAAGAAGTCAGGATGAGAGCGAACTGGTGCTCCGCATTGTATTTCTCGAGGAACGTCTTGATGGCGTCGTAAACCTGGTTGTTGAGGACGAATTCCTCTTCCTGAAGTTCAAGCTGCTTGTTGTTGGCCTCGTTCTGGAGGTTTTCCTGACGCCTGAGAAGATTCTGCTGCTGCTGTTCGGCTGCGCTTCGTGTCAGAAGACCCTTGTTGATCTGGTTTTCAAACGACTTGGCATCGCTTTCGAGCTGGCGGCTCTTCTTCTGGAGTTCATCCTGGCTTGCCTGATACTTGGTCTGGAACGCTGACATAAGGTCGTTGTACATATCATAGTTCATCAGCAGAGAGTCGATCTGGATGTACACGATGTCTCCGGCCACTGCAGTCTGTCCGGGAACCGGCTCTGTTTCAACAGGCTTCTTGTTGCCTGCCAGTATAGTCATAACGAGAGCGGCTGCAGAAACGAGCAGAGCGATGCACGCAAGGATGGTGGGTGTCTTTTTCATAGAAAGAATGAGTTGTTTTTATTATTGATATTCGTACTATTTCAATTGTTCAAGGTAGGCCTTCACGGAAGTTTCCAGGCCCATATACAATGCGTCGCATATAAGCGCGTGACCTATCGAGACTTCGTCAAGCCAGGGGATGCAGCCGTGGAAATAACGGAGGTTCTCAAGGCTCAGGTCGTGACCGGCGTTGAGGCCGATGCCGCACTCGCGGGCAGCTATCGCCGCCCTCACATAGGGAGCCACGGCTTTTTCGGGGCTTTCGGGGTACTGGGCGGCATAGCCGAAGGTGTAAAGCTCGACACGGTCGCAGCCGCAGTCGGCAGCGTGCTTTACCATCTCGGGGTCGGGATCTACAAAAATCGAGCAACGGATGCCCTCAGTATGGAACTGGTTGCAGACCGTCCGCAAAAACGCCTTGTGCTCGATGGTATTCCAGCCGGCATTGGAAGTGATGGCGTCGGGGGAATCGGGCACCATCGTCACCTGGGCGGGCTTCACTTTCAGCACCAGGTCGATGAACTCCTCAGTCGGGTTGCCTTCGATGTTGAATTCGGTGGTCAGCACCTGCTTCAGCTCGAAAACGTCGGAATGACGGATATGGCGGCCGTCGGGTCTGGGATGCACGGTAATACCCTGCGCTCCGCACTTCTCACAGAACAGCGCAGCGGACACCACGTTGGGGTTGTCACCGCCGCGGGCATTGCGTATTGTCGCAATTTTGTTGATATTTACGCTTAGATTTGTCATTGTAAACGGCAAATGTAAAAATTTTTAGCAAATTTCTCATTATTTGGTACATTTGAAGCCCCTAATTTGAATTTTGTAGAATAGATGAAAATCGCTCTGTTCAGGCGGGAAGCCTCACACATCGACGAAAAGAAACTGAATTATCTGGCCGGAAGGCTCACCGCCCTCGGCGCGGACATTTTCTACTGCACTTCGGCCGACAGCGGCGAACTTCCTGCCGACACTGACCTGATGCTTTCTCTCGGCGGCGACGGAACCTTCCTGGCCGCAGTGGACTTCCTCAAGGGGAGGCAGATCCCTGTAGCCGGCATCAATTTCGGAAGGCTCGGATTCCTCACGACAGCAAGGGTTGACGAAGGGGACAACGTCTGGATAGAAGACCTGGTCAGCAAGAGGTTCGACATCGAGCCCAGACTGCTGCTGCAGGCATCGGGAATCGAAATGCCCGAAGGCGTCCATCCCTACTGCCTCAACGAGTTTTCGCTGATGCGGCTCGGCCCGTCGATGCTGCAGATCACTGTTTCAATCGACGGCAAGGCTCTCCCGACATACTGGGCCGACGGAGTGCTGGTAGCCACACCGACAGGCAGCACCGCTTATTCCCTGAGCGTCGGCGGTCCGATAGTGGCTCCCACCACTGAATGCCTGATCATCTGTCCTACAGCTCCGCACAACCTCAATGTAAGGCCTATTGTCGTCAGCGCCCGCTCCCGGATCCAAATCAACTTCAGCAGCAAGGACGGCGCCGCCAATATGTCCGTCGACAACCACGGCTTCCAGGTCAGCTCCGGCAGCAGCATCACGCTGTCACAGGCGCCGCACAAAGCCCTGTACGTCACACTCCGGGATATGACTTTCATCGACGCCCTGCGGGACAAGCTGATGTGGGGCGATGACATCCGCAACAACAAATAGAATGATTCCGACACACGTATCTATAATAATGGACGGCAACGGCCGCTGGGCCCAGCAGAGGCACCTCCCCAGGACCTTCGGTCACAAGGAAGGCGCCGAAAGCGTCCGTACCTGTCTGGAGGCTGCCATCGAAGCCGGCGTGAAATACCTCAGCCTCTACACCTTTTCCGAAGAGAACTGGAACAGGCCCCAGGCCGAAGTCAGCGGCATCAAGTCCCTCTTTTTGACTGTAATGGCCAAAGAGAGGAAAAACCTCAAGGACAACGGCGTCAGATTCCTGGTCCTCGGCAACCGGAGCAGGCTTTCAGCCGACCTGCAGCACGACATCGCCGAGCTTGAAGCTTATACTGCGGACTGCTCTGCGCTGACCCTTATGGTAATGTTCAGCTACAGCGGCAAATGGGACATCGTTCAGGCAGTCAACAGATACCGCGAGGACATTGCGGCTGGCAAGGTCGACGCGTCCCGTCAGATCGACATAGCAGGATATGAGAAATACCTTTCCACCGCCGGCATTCCCGACCCGGACCTGCTGATACGCACCGGCGGAGAATTGCGCATAAGCAATTATATGCTGTGGCAGTGCGCCTACAGCGAATTCTACTTCACCGACGTCCTTTGGCCTGATTTTCGCAAAACCGAGTTCCGAAAAGCTCTGGACTCGTTCGAAAACAGACAGAGAAGGTATGGGGAAATCAATTAATAGTTGTAAATTTGCGCCACAAATTCTGCAGATGAAATCACTCAGGTTACTGTTAATAATATTCGCATTACTTCCTTTTGCAGCGGCAGCACAAAACGGTCAGGACATACAGGTGGACTACAACAGCCCCCGCTCCTATGTCGTCGGAGGAGTCACTGTGGAAGGCACGAATTACCTCAACCCCAACCAGATCATAGCACTCTCCGGCCTCGCTGCAGGCCAGACTATAACAGTTCCCGGTGATGACGCTTCTTCAATCGTGAAACGCCTTTGGCAGCAGCGCTATTTCGAAGATGTCGGCTTCTACATCGACTCCCTTTCAGCATCCCGCGACACCGCCTTTTTCAAGATCAAGATCGTCGAGCGTCCGCGAGTTTCACAATGGACATTCACCGGCCTCAAGAAGAGTGAGCAGGACGACCTCAAGGAAGACCTCACACTGCGCAGGGGTACCGAACTCTCAGACTACGTAATCACCAGTTCAGTCGGCGTCATCAAGGATTTCCTCAAGGAGAAAGGCTTCATCAACGCCCGCGTCGACGTGGAGCAGACGAAGGATACCGTCATCAACAATGCAGTAAGGGTCAACTTCGCAGTTACCAAGGGTCCCAAGGTGCGCATCAAGGAGATCAATTACGACGGCGTGACCGGCATCAAGACTTTCACCCTCGACAAATCGATGAAGAAGACCAAGTCGGCTAAGTGGTACAACTTCTTCAGCAGCAAGAAATTCAACGAGAAGGAATACGTCAACGACAAAGCGTCCCTCATCGAGGC
Organism: Bacteroidales bacterium; assembly: GCA_017527625.1. The sequence goes on from JAFXPV010000102.1 coordinate 12,252, forward strand.
TTTCAACGAGAAGGGATACCGCGACGCGAAGATCCTCAAGGATTCGATCTACGTGATGCCTAACGACAGCTCCAAGCTGGGCATCCTCTTCAAGATCGACCAGGGAAAACAATATTACTTCAGGAACATAACCTGGACAGGCAACTCGATTTACAGCGCCGCCGACCTCAGCAATGTACTCCAGGTCAAAAAAGGCGACATATATGACGTCGTCACTCTCAACGAACGTCTCTACGGAGGCGGCAAGGACCAGAGCGCGGTATCCGTTTCCAGCCTTTTCAGGGACAACGGATACCTGTTCTTCAACGTCACTCCCGTTGAGACCAATATCGTAGGTGACTCCGTAGACCTCGAAATCAGAATCGTCGAGGGCAAGCAGGCCCGTTTCAACAACGTGATCATCAGCGGCAACAACGTCACCAACGAAAGGGTCATCCGCCGCGCCGTCTACACCCGTCCCGGATACCTCTTCAGCCAGACGAGCTTCGAACGTTCCATCAGGGAGCTCGGCACGATGTCCAACTTCGACCAGGAGAAGATCGTACAGCAAGGTGTCGGCTGGTCACTCGCGCCTAATGCCATCAACAACACCGTAGACATCACATACAACGTCGAGGAGAAACCCAACAGCCAGCTGGAGCTTTCAGGCGGCTGGGGTGCAGGTATGTTCGTCGGCACCGTCGGCATCAGTTTCAGCAACTTCTCTACCCGCAATATGCTGGACCTGGACGCCTGGAAGCCTGTGCCGCTCGGTGACAACCAGACGCTGGCCTTCCGCTTCCAGACCAACGGTTCGTACTACAGGGCCATTTCAGCCCAGTTCCTCGAGCCCTGGCTGTTCGGCAAGAAGCCTACTTCGCTGAGCCTGTCGACCTATTTCACCAGGCAGACCAATTCGTATCTGTCTGCCTACTATCAGATCCTGAACAACGACCAGTTTATGGAAGTCTTCGGTGCATCTGTTTCTCTCGGTAGCCGTCTCAAATGGCCCGACAACTACTTCGTGCTTTACCACACGCTGAGCTGGCAGACATACCACCTTCAGGACTGGAACTACTATTTCATCTTCAAGGACGGTCTGTCCCACAACTTCAACTACACCATAACGCTGGCCCGCAACTCTACCGACCAGACCATTTATCCCCGCCAGGGCTCCGACATCAGCCTGGCCCTCCAGCTCACTCCTCCCTACTCCCTGCTCCGCAAGGACAAGCCTGAAAATTTCAACTACTACACTCTTTCAGACGCGGAACACTACAAGTGGATAGAGTACAACAAGTGGACCCTCAAGGCTGCCAACTACCTCACCCTCGCCGGCAACCTGGTAATGATGACCCGCGCGCAGTTCGGATATCTCGGTTACTACAACCGCAACTGGGGTTACTCTCCGTTCGAGGGCTTCCTCGTCGGCGGTGACGGTATGTCCGGCTACAACACATACGGACAGGACATCATCTCGCTGCGCGGTTATTCCAACTACTCCCTTACCCCGTATTCCAACGGCGCCTACAACGGTAACGTCTATGATAAATTCACTGTCGAACTGAGATACCCGATCCTGCTGCAGCCGCAATCTACGATTTTCGCCCTTGCGTTCCTCGAAGGCGGTAACTGCTGGTCGGACATCAAAGATTTCAATCCGTTCCAGATCAAGCGTTCAGCCGGAGTCGGCCTGAGGATCTTCCTCCCGATGATCGGTCTGCTCGGTATCGACTGGGGTTACGGATTTGACACCCAAGATGCAAAAGAAAGAAGTCAGTTCCACTTTATGATAGGACAACAATTCTAAAGTACAACGAACATGAAAAAGATCGCTTTAACTCTATGTTTGGCTTTTGCTGCCTTCATAGGTGCGCAAGCCCAGAATGTATGCTACATCGACACCGAAGAGATCCTCGCTACCGTCCCGGAGTACCAGAAAGTGCAGGACCAGCTCAACAAACTTGCTGAATCATATCGCACAGCGCTTGAGGATGAACTCGGAGCCGTAGACAAACTGTATAAGGATTATCAGAACAGGAAAGCTACTCTGTCAGCTTCTGAACGCCAGAGGCTGGAAGATGAAATCATAGCCAAGGAAAAAGCCGTAAAGTCAAAACAGAACACCTATTTCGGCGAAGACGGCGTGATGGCCAACAAATCTGAGGAACTGCTCTCTCCGATCAAGGAGAGACTCCAGACCGCCATCGATGCAGTCGCCTACAAGTTCAACTGCTCTCTGATCATCGACCTTGCCATCACCACCGGCATCGTCTATCGCGACAGCCGTTTCGACCTTACTGACGAAGTAATTGATTATCTTAAAAAATAACGTAATGAAAAGAATTATCCTCATCTTGTTTTTTGCAGCATTTGTAACCATCGGTGCCAATGCTCAGAAGTTCGGTCACATCAACACAAGCGAGCTTGTCAGCCTGATGGCCGAAACCGATTCAGCAAGGGTCCAGCTCGAAGCTTATCAGAATGAGCTCATCGAGGAGATGGATGCTATGCAGACAGAATACAACCAGAAACTCAACACTTATCAGCAGAAGAGCTCTACCTGGACAGCTGCCATCAAGGAGTCAAAGGAGAACGAACTGAGCGAAATCGTACAGCGTCTCAACCAGTTCCAGCAGACAGCCCAGGAGGATCTTGCCAATATGCAGCAGACTTTGATGATGCCGATCTACCAGAAGGCTCAGGAAGCCATCAACAAAATCGGCAAGGACAACAGCCTCGTCTACATTTTCGACACATCAGCCGGCGCTATCATCTACACTGATGACACTCAGAGTATGAACATCCTCCCCCTGGCCAAGGCTGCTCTCGGAATCCCTGCTGAAAAAGTAGCACCCGCACAAAAGCCACAGTAACCAACTAAAACATATGCAACACAAAGTAATCGACATTAAAGATGTCGTTATCCGTTTTGCAGGCGATTCCGGAGACGGAATGCAATTGACGGGAACCTTGTTTGCAGACACCTCTGCCCTCTATGGGAATGAGATTTCGACATTCCCGGATTACCCCGCAGAAATCCGCGCCCCTCACGGCACGATTTCCGGGGTTTCCGGTTTTCAGGTCCATATCGGAAGCGAGGGTGTCAACACTCCGGGAGACTTCTGCGACGTACTCGTAGCGATGAACCCGGCCGCACTCAAGGCCAATGTCAAATGGGCTAAGCCCACTGCAACCATCATCATCGACACCGACACCTTCGACGAGCAGGGTCTCAAGAAGGCCGGTTTCACTACGGACAACCCTATCACCGAACTGCGCATCGAAGACCGCAACATCATCTGCGCACAAATCACCTCCCTGACCAAGGAGAGCCTGAAAGATTCAGGACTTGACGCCAAGAGCATCGTCCGCTCGAAGAACATGTTCACACTTGGAATGTGCTTCTTTATGTTCAACAGGCCTCTGGAGTACATCAACGCCTACCTCGAGAAGAAATTCGCGAAGAAACCCCACCTCATCGAGCCCAACAAGAAAGTGCTGTTCGACGGCTACAATTACGCAAGTAACATCCACGCCATCGCCAACACCTACGAAGTGGCTCCGGCAAAACAGGAGAAAGGCATCTACCGCAACATCAACGGCAACCAGGCCACAGCCTGGGGTCTCATTGCAGCCGCCGAAAAGAGCGGGCTGCAGTTGTTCTGCGGTTCATACCCTATCACTCCCGCAACTGCCATACTTGAGGAACTCGCCATACATAAGAACCTTAACGTCAAAACAATGCAGGCAGAAGACGAGATTGCAGGCATCTGCACCGCCATCGGTGCGGCTTATGCCGGCGATTTCGCAGTGACTTCTACCTCAGGTCCCGGCCTCAGCCTCAAATCAGAAGCCCTCGGCCTGGCTATGATCACCGAACTGCCGCTTGTAGTCATTGACGTACAGCGCAGCGGCCCGTCCACCGGTATCCCTACCAAGACAGAGCAGACCGACCTTGCCCAGGCCCTCTACGGCCGCAATGGTGAGTGCCCTGTCTGCATAGTGGCCGCCCACTCTCCTTCAAACTGCTTCGACGCAGCATTCAACGCCGGCAAGCTGGCTCTCGAGCATATGATGCCCGTGATCCTGATGTCAGAAGGCTTCATCGCCAACGGCAGCGAGCCGTGGAAGATCCCTTCAATGGCAGACTATCCCGCCATCAAACCGCCGTTCATCGAGTCTTGCGAAGGCGGCTTCAAGCCGTTCGAGCGCGACCCCGAGACCTTTGTCCGCAAATGGGCTGTTCCCGGCAAGAAAGGCTTGAACCACCGCGTCGGAGGCCTTGAGAAAAATCCTGCAGGAGTCATCTCTTCTGATCCCGAGAACCACGCTATGATGGTCGCAGCCCGCGCCGAGAAAATTGCCCGCGTAGCAGACTGCATCCCTGAGCAGAAAGTCATCGGAGAGAGCGAAGGTGACGTCCTCGTTGTCGGCTGGGGTGGCACTTTCGGCCATCTCTTCACTGCAGTCAACGAGCTCAGCGCACAGGGCCACAAGGTCAGCCTTGCACACTTCGATTACATCAACCCGCTGCCCAAGAACACAGCTGACATCTTCGCCAAGTTCAGGAAGATCATCGTCTGCGAGCTCAACAGCGGCCAGTTCGCCGACTACCTGAGGGCCAGGCTGCCCCAGTTCAGCTACCTGCAGTACAACAAAGTGCAGGGCCAGCCGTTCATCGTCAAGGAAGTCGTCGACGCAATCAAGGAAATCTTATAGGAGGAGCAGACAATGAAATATACAGCACAAGATTTCAAAAGCAACCAGGAAGTGAGATGGTGCCCGGGATGTGGCGACCACGCAGTTCTTGCAGCGCTTCAGAGAGCTCTTCCCCAGGTAAGCGAAGACCTCGGATATGAACTTGAGAAATTCGTAGTCGTTTCCGGCATCGGATGTTCTTCAAGGCTTCCCTACTATATGAACACCTACGGCTTCCACAGCATACACGGACGTGCGACTGCCATCTCCACCGGCATCAAGGTCGCCAATCCCGAGCTGTGCGTATGGCAGGCCTGCGGCGACGGCGACGCTCTCGCCATCGGAGGCAACCACTTCATCCACGCCATCCGCCGTAACGTCGACCTCAACATCGTGCTCTTCAACAACCAGATCTACGGTCTGACCAAGGGACAGTACAGTCCCACATCGAAGTTCGGCACAATCACCAAGACTTCGCCTTACGGCACTGTAGAGAACCCGTTCACTCCCGGAATGCTTGTTCTGGGCGCACACGGCACCTTCTTCGCCCGCGGCATCGACAATGACCTGGCTCTGAACCAGTCGATTTTCGTAACCGCAGCCAAGCACCGCGGCACATCTGTCTGCGAGATGCTCACCAACTGCGTGATCTTCAACGACGGAGCACACGCAGCCTTTGCGGCCCGCGAAGTAAGGGCAGAGCGCACCATCACCCTGCGTGACGGCGAGAAGATGCTCTTCGGCGCCAACAACGACAAGGGCCTCATCCTCAAGGACGGCAAGCTTGCCGTGGCCAAGATCGGTGAAGACGGCGTCACCCTCGACGACATCCTTACTCACCACGTAGACAGCGACGACATCGGCCTTCAGAGTATGCTCATCGATATGAAGTACCCCGATATGCCCGTAGCCCTCGGCGTCATCCGCGACGTGCAGGACAAGACCTACGACATCAACGTCCAGGACCAGGTCAACGACGTCACCGCCAAGGCCCGCATCCACTGCGTAGACGACCTTCTCCGCTCAGGCTCCACCTGGGAGGTGAAGTAACAGGTCAACTTTTTATTAAAAAGAGAGCGACTGATCAGTGATAATCAGTCGCTCTCTTTTATTACAGATGTTGAGGAAAATCCATCTGATCGTGCAGAATACGTACGATACGGATTTTGTCCTTTGAAAGGATTCTATAAAAGATTATATGACGGCCAGTATGATAGCCATAGAGACCGGAGCGTATTTCTTCGTATGAACGGCCAACCGTACCAACTCTTTCTGCAATGAACTCGCAAGCATCGAGCAATACGTTGTAATAGGTTACGGCTTGAGTTTCAGACCAAGTCTGAACTGTATAGTTAGTAATGTCACGTAGATCCTTCTTGGATCTTTCAGAAAGAATAAACTCAGCCATTATCAGACCTCCACCCCTCTCTCAACTCCACAAGAAAAGCATCTCTGTCAAAACCGATGGCATCCGGGCTTGCGTCTCCCTCATCAATGGCACTGCGGAGTGCTTCCATACGAGCCTCGTCTTCTTCCAATTTTCGCAAAGCGGCACGCAACACTTCGCTGGCATTATTATACCTGCCACCGGCAATGCTTGCCTTTATAAACTCTTCATAATGCTGACCTAAAGCCACAGTCACTGTCCTTGCCATAACTATAATGATAAGATATCACAAATGTAAGAATATTTCTTACAACCACAAAAAAAGGACGGCTATTATAGCCGTCCTCAATAATGAGTGCTGTACAATACGGTATACTAAACGATACCCTGTGCGAGCATTGCGTCAGCTACTTTCATAAAGCCGGAGATGTTGGCTCCCTTGACGTAGTTGATGTAGCCGTCGGACTCTGTGCCGTATTTTACGCAGGCTGCGTGGATGTTGCTCATAATGCCGCGCAGGCGCTGGTCTACTTCTTCGGCGCTCCAGCCGAGCCTCATTGAGTTCTGGCTCATCTCGAGACCTGAGGTTGCAACACCACCGGCATTGGATGCCTTACCGGGAGAGTAGAGGATCTTGGCGGCCTGGAACTTGGCGATTGCGTCGGGAGTGGTAGGCATATTGGCGCCTTCTACTACGCACTTGCAGCCGTTCTTGAGAAGCATATCAGCCTCTGCTCCGTTGAGCTCGTTCTGGGTTGCGCAAGGCATTGCGATGTCGCATTTCTCACCCCAGGGACGTGCGTCGGCCACGTACTTGGCAGTAGGATATTTGACTGCATATTCTTTGATACGGCCGCGGAGGACGTTCTTCAGCTGGAAGATGTACTGAAGTTTCTCAGGGCTGATTCCGTCCGGATCGTAGATGTATCCGTTTGAGTCTGACATTGTCATAACTGTAGCTCCGAGCTCGGTGGCCTTCTTGGCTGCGAACTGTGCAACGTTACCGCTGCCTGAGATGCAGACTTTCTTGCCCTTGTAGCTGTCGCCGCGGGTGGCGAGCATAGCCTCTCCGAAATAGCAGGCGCCGTAGCCTGTAGCCTCGGGACGCATCAGCGAGCCGCCGAATGAAATGCCCTTGCCCGTGAAGGTGCCTGTGAACTCGTTGCTCAGACGTTTGTACTGTCCGAACATATATGCTACCTCGCGTCCGCCTACTCCGATGTCACCGGCAGGAACGTCGGTGTCGGGGCCGATGTGACGGTAGAGTTCAGTGATGAAGCTCTGGCAGAAGCGCATAACCTCCATATCTGACTTGCCTTTGGGATCGAAGTTGCTGCCGCCTTTGCCGCCGCCCATAGGGAGGGTTGTAAGGCTGTTCTTGAAGGTCTGCTCGAAAGCAAGGAACTTAAGGATGCTGAGGTTTACGCTTGCATGGAAACGAACTCCTCCTTTGTAGGGGCCGATAGCGCTGTTCATCTGCACGCGGTAACCTTTGTTGATCACCACTTCGCCGGCATCGTTAACCCAGGGGACACGGAACATTATCACGCGTTCGGGCTCCACGATGCGCTCCATAACCTTCATCTTCATAAGCTGGGGACTTTCGATGATATAGTCGGCAACACTCTCCACAACTTCTCTTACGGCCTGGTGGAACTCAGGTTCACCCGGATTCTTGGTGACAAGTTCATTCATGAAATTGTCTACGTAACTTTTTGCATTCATAATAACTGGTTATTTGGTATTAAACTAAATTCCTTTTTTAATCAACGCTTTCCTTGACTGGCCGTCGACATATATGTAGAGCGGCTCGTCGAACGCCACCATCCGCAGATACTCTCCATCCTTGACGGCAGGCATCTCATCCAGGACGTCAAGATTCAGCTTCCCTTCGCCGTGGCCGGGGTCAAGCGAGAGATATCCCACGCCGAGGGAGGTCACGTTCTGGAAGAAGTGTGTGCCCTGGCTGGCCTCGATGTTGAAATCGGGCAGCGCTGACTCTATGATCACCCTGGCTTCGGAGATGTGGTCCCAGCGTACCGGAACGCCCAGCAAAGGGTCGGTAGAGCCCCAGCGGCCGGTGCCGATGAGGACATATTCCTGCTTGTTGTCCTTGAGGTATTTGTTGAAGCCCCGCAGTTCTTCAGCTATGGCCTCTGTGTTGAGGGGCGAGAACTTGTCGAACTTCATATATATGACGTGTTTGATTCCGCTCATCAGGCCGGTGCCAAGCGCAGATTCCGAATAGACTATGGCATCGCTTGTGTCAATCTTGCTCCAGTCTAGCTTCTTGGCCTCGTCGTTCTGGATGATGGGACGGATCTGAAGCAGGTAGAACACCGGAGCTTCGCCCGGATTGACGTCCATATTCACCGCGAACTCTATCTCTACGGGGCAGAGAAGTTCCTGCTCCCCTATCGCAAGGATATCTCTGATGATCTCGGGAAGAGGGAAGGAATTGTACTTGAGGATGCGGTTGAAGGTAATCACACGGAACGCTGAGCCGAACGGAGCCGCCTCGCTGATGCGGTCGTTCAGGTAGTCGTAGTATGAGCAGGTATATTTCGCATTGCGGTATTTCTCAACTTCGGTGGCAGAAATACGGGCAATGTTGACGGCATCGTTGGTGGAAGCCTTGAAGCTGTTGGGATTCATATCAAGGGCCATAATTTCCGTCTGAGCCTCCTGGACAGCGAGCGTCGGAGTGGATGTCTGGAGCACGTTGTCCGGATAGACAGGGCAGAAACGCAGGCTCTTCTCTCCGTCCACCACGGCTTTGCCGAGGCCCATCACGATGTTGCAGACGCCGTCTTCGCACTTCTCGTAGCCGATGGGGTACATATTGCGGGAGCGGGCTACACCTGACAGAGTCGGGAAATAATAGCCGTTGTCTTCTGTTCCGCACACTTCCTGTATCAGCACCGCCATCTTCTCTTCCGACAGCACGTTCTGGGTTGACTGGATATAAGCCCTCGAAGAAGCGTAGAAAACCGATGCATAAACGCTCTTTATGGCGCGGATGAGCATACGGAGCATCTGGTCGTCATCCTCGCAGCGGGGTATCATATAGGTCGAATACACGCCGGCGAAGGGCTGGTAGTGCGAGTCCTCAAGCTTAGAAGACGAGCGGACTGCAAGCGGCCTTGTGCAGGTGACGACGAAGGCTTTCAGCTGGCTGTACAGATAGGGCGGCACGACGCTGTTGAGGAACTCGGACAGCACTGAATCGTCGTCCATTCCGTCTTCGAGTATTATGTTGCGCAGGCCGTTCAGATTCAGGAAATCATCGAAGCAGTCCGTGGCGAGAACCACGCTTCTGGGAATCATCACCCTGACGTTCGGATACTTGAAATAATGGTTGTGCTTGGCCAGCACGCCGTTCATAAAGGCCAGACCGCGGGCTTTTCCGCCGATGGAGCCCTCTCCTATCCTCGCAAAGCTGATGGCGTCGCTGTAGTGCTTCTCGTCGAACTGGGCGACGATGCCCTGGCCGAGCATACGCCTGTAATCGTGAAAGAGCTTGACAAGCGAGTTGCGGTGCGCCTCAGTAGACTCGAAATCGCTGCTGTTGATGCTTCTGAGCACCTTGGCGAGAGGGAAAAGACCCCTTGCATACAACCACTTCGAGAGCCTCATCTGGGAGAGGTTGTACTCGAGGACATCGTCTGGAACAATCTTTATGAGGTCCTCCATCTGCTGCAGGTCGGCGGCGTGTCCGAAATTCATCGGCAAGCTTTTGGATTCAAACTCGAAGTCGCCGAAGCAGAACTCCTTGAGGATATAGTGCCTGAGGCTCTCAAGCAGGGTCGGAGAATTCTTGGCTATGAAACCGACGCCCATCTCATCGGCCACCTGCTTGTATTCAGACTGGGAAGACTGCAGGATTACCGGCATCCACGGGGTCTGGGCCTTCACCATCCTGGCGATCTCTATGCCTGCGTCCTTCTTCTCGTCATAGACTTTGTCGCCGGCCTTCTGGATCATACCCACGTCGGAGATGACACCGAGAAGGTTGTCCCTGTATTTGTTATAGAGCTCGACGCCTTCCGCCATATTGGTAGCCAGCAGCACTTTCGGACGGGAACGCTTGCGCATTATCTGCTGGTCTTCGTTGTATGCGTCCTTGATGGACTCGTGGTTCTGCAGCAGCAGGATGCGGTAGAGCTCGGACAGGTAGCTGCTGTAGAAACGGATCGAGTCTTCTATCAGCAGTATGGCCTGAACGCCGTTCTCGAGGATATCATTGGCGGCGTTGAGCTTGTCCTCCATAAGTTTGATTATGGCGATCAGAAGGTCAGAGCTGCCGTGCCAGCAGAAGAAATTGTCGACAGCCGTGCTGGAAGTCTCGTGGATCCTGTTGTAGACGGCCTTGGAGAAGCTGGACAGGACTACTACCGGAAGATTGGGCTTGATGGACTTGATCTCTTCGGCGAAAGTGAATACGTCTCCGTCGCCGCCGACGTTGAACATTGTAATGACGCAGTCGAAATCGTTCTCGGCCTTGAGATGTGCCAGAGCGTCTTCGGTGTTGGTCACGTGTATGATTGTGGGAGGGTTGCTTATGTTAAGCTCGCTGTATTCCCTGTTGATCTGGGTATCGATATGTCCGTCCTCTTCGAGGATGTATTCATCATAGCTGCAGCAGACAAGAAGAATCTTGCGGATACGGTACTGCATCAGCTTATCTGGCTGCTGCTCAGCGAAATTCAGATGTATCACATTGTCCAGTTCCATATTCATCGGCAAAGGTAAATAATTTTAAAAAAACGCTTTTGTTGCGATATTTTTGGATAATTCACAAATATTGATTATAATTATAAAATATTCAAGGCATAATTGTATAACATTTTAAACAAAATCAAAAGTTATCAAATATCATGAAAGTATCTGAAATTATGACCGCACTTGAAAAAAAATACGGTCACGAGCAGGAATACCTGCAAGCTGTACGCGAGGTGCTTGAATCGATTGAAGAAGTTTACAACCAACACCCCGAATTCGAGAAAGCCAAGATTGTCGAAAGAATCGTGGAACCCGACAGGATTTTCACTTTCCGCGTCGTATGGGTTGACGACAAAGGCGAAGTTCAGACCAATCTCGGCTACCGTGTCCAGTTCAATGCAGCTATCGGCCCCTACAAGGGTGGTTTACGCTTCCACAAGGCTGTAACTCCCTCAATGCTGAAAGTCCTCGGCTTTGAACAGACTTTCAAGAACGCACTCACTACCCTGCCTATGGGTGGCGGCAAGGGTGGCAGTGATTTCGACCCCAAAGGCAAATCAGACGCTGAGATTATGCGTTTCTGCCAGGCATTTATGCTTGAACTCTGGCGCAACATCGGTCCTGACACCGACGTTCCCGCAGGTGACGTGGGAGTCGGCGGACGCGAGATCGGCTACCTGACCGGAATGTACAAGAAACTCGCCCGCGAATACAACACCGGCGTGCTCACCGGCAAGGGTATGACCTGGGGAGGCAGCATCCTCCGTCCCGAGGCTACCGGCTACGGCGCACTCTATTTCACCAACCAGGTGCTCAAGACCGCCGGCAAGGACATCAAGGGCAAGACAATCGCCCTCAGCGGCTTCGGCAATGTAGCCTGGGGCGCTGCCAAGAAGGCCACCGAACTCGGTGCCAAGGTGATTGCAATCTCAGGTCCTGACGGCGTATGCCATATTCCTGACGGCATCACACCCAAGATGATAGACTATATGCTTGTTATGCGTTCTTCAAACCGCGACATCGTTTCAATGATGGCCGACAAGTTCCCTGACAAGGCATTCTTCACCGCCGGCAAGAAATCTTGGAGCATCAAGTGCGACATCGCTCTGCCTTGCGCATTCCAGAACGAGCTCACCGGCGACGACGCCAAGGAGCTTCTGGCCAACGGCACCTGGTGCTGCTGCGAGGTATCCAATATGGGCTGCCGTCCCGAAGCCATCCACGAATTCCAGAAGGCCGGCATCCTCTTCGCCCCCGGCAAGGCTGTCAATGCAGGCGGCGTAGCCACATCAGGCCTCGAGATGACTCAGAACGCAAGCCACATCAGCTGGACCGCCGAAGAAGTTGACACCAAGCTGCATCACATTATGTCATCAATCCACGAGCAGTGCGTCAAATACGGCCGCAGAGAAGACGGCACCATCGACTACGTCAAAGGCGCCAACATCGCCGGCTTTATGAAAGTCGCCACAGCGATGCTCGAGCAAGGCACTATCTAAAGCCGTCGGCTTTAGATAGCACCTCTTCTCCCCACCGCTCCGCGGAGCGGTGGGGGTAAAAAAAACGACTGTGTGATGCATCACACAGTCGTTTTTCTCCATAG
>JAFXPV010000103.1 GCA_017527625.1 Bacteroidales bacterium
GGGTCATCTTGCCGAGTTCCTTGGCCATGATTCACTCGAGCACCTTAGGATTCTCTCCTCACCCACCTGTGTCGGTTTACGGTACGGGCTGTATGAAATGTATCTCGTGAAGCTTTTCTTGGGAGTCTACTTACCGCGTCTATCGCTTCGTCCGAAGACTCGGCGTACTGTCAGATCTCGCCACAGACCAGCTCTTAACCAGTCTGTTTAGCTACCTCCTTCAACCTGCTATTCCGTCAGCAGGCGCGCGTGCCATTCCTCCGTCCCTCCTATCGAATCTTTCATACAGGTAACGGAATATTAACCGTTTGTCCATCGGCTTCGCCTGTCGGCTTATCCTTAGGCCCCGACTTACCCTGATCCGTTTAACGTTGTTCAGGAAACCTTGGGTTTTCGGTGTGGATGTTTCTTCATCCATTATCGTTACTTATGCCTACATCTTCTTTTCCGGACGCTCCAGCATACCTTACGGTACACCTTCTACGCCGACCGGAATGCTCCCCTACCACTCACCTTCCGGCAAGTCCATAGCTTCGGCGATGACCTTGATACCCGTTTATCATCCACGCAACGCCGCTCGACTAGTGAGCTGTTACGCACTCTTTAAATGATTAGCTGCTTCCAAGCTAACATCCTAGCTGTCTCTGCGACGTCACTTCGTTCTGTTAACTTAGGTCATGCTTGAGGGCCTTAGCTGTTGGGCTGGGCTATTTCCCTTTCGCCACCGGACATTAGCACCCGGCGACTCACTCCCGGAAAACACTTCACGGCATTCGGAGTTTGTCAGGAATTGATAGGCGATGAAGCCCTCGCATCCTATCAGTCGCTCTACCTCCATGAAGCTATCCCGAGGCTGTCCCTAAAGACATTTCGGGGAGTACGAGCTATCTCCCAGTTTGATTGGCCTTTCACTCCTACCCTCAACTCATCCAAACCCTTTTCAACGGATACTGGTTCGGCCCTCCATCACCTGTCACGGTGACTTCAGCCTGGTCAAGGGTAGATCACTAGGTTTCGCGTCTATTCATACCAACTATCCGCCCTTGTCAGACTCGCTTTCGCTCCGGCTCCTGTCCCTGAAGGACTTAACCTCGCTGGTATGAAATAACTCGTAGGCTCATTATGCAAAAGGCACGCCGTCGCTCCTTTCGAAGCTCCGACAGCTTGTAAACGAACGGTTTCAGGTTCTCTTTCACTCCCCTGTTCGGGGTCCTTTTCACCTTTCCCTCACGGTACTGGTCCTCTATCGGTCTTTTGGGAGTATTTAGCCTTGCGGGATGGTCCCCGCGAATTCAGACAGGATTCCTCGTGTCCCGCCCTACTCAGGATTCTGCTAGCCACCACCTCTCTTACCCGTACGGGCCTGTCACCCTCTGCGGACGAACTTTCCAGATCGTTCCGGTTCGATGATGGTCGCTTGTCGCAGTCCTACAACCCCGGAATTGCCGTAACAACCCCGGTTTGGGCTCTTTCCGTTTCGCTCGCCACTACTCGGGAAATCGATTGTTTCTTTCTTTTCCTGCAGGTACTAAGATGTTTCAGTTCCCTGCGTTGACTCACTTGAAGTGTGCATGGCCTTCAGCCATGCGGGTTTCCCCATTCGGACATCCCCGGATCTATACCTGTTTGCGGTTCCCCGGGGCTTTTCGCAGCTTTCCACGTCCTTCCTCGTCTCCAAAAGCCTAGGCATCCTCCGTTCGCTCTTCTTCGCTTCGCTATACCTTTGCTTGTAAACTGTTTTCCAGCTCTCTTCTGTAACGCTTTTCGTGAACCATTTCAGACTTTCATCTTCCATGTGTTCTCTTTGAAATTGTAGTCCCTAATCCTTATATTGTGAATTACAGACTATCTGATTTCTTTACAGTAAATTTTCTTTACCTCGTTATCTCTCTCAATAAGTCAATGAACTTTTCCTTTACCACAGCATCGCTGCTTCCGTAAAGGGACCGCAAAGATATAAACCTTTTTATTCTTGACAAATTTTATTGCAATTTTTTGCAAAAAAAGTTGTCAACAATTTCGGATTACTTGATTTCCTCGTCAAAGACGATTGCCACCTTGCCGCACTTGCCGCCATTCATAAGTTCGTAAGCCTCAGAGGCGTGATCCAAAGTGAAGCGGTTCGTCACAAGGTCTTCGGGGTGAATTCCCCAGCGTGCAATGCGTTCCACGAGTTCTTCCATTCTCCAGATAGTGGTCACCCACGAGCCGAAGATGGTCTTCTGATAATGGATGATGTCGGGACTCGGATTAAACTCAACTGTGCCGCCCTCGCCGATGAAGACCACGCGTCCCCACTTGCGGGTTGCGCGGATAGCGAGCTGGCGTCCGTATGTGTTGCCGGAGCAGTCCACTGCCTTTTCGACTCCATTGCCGTCGGTCAGCGCGAGCACCTTGTCAAGGGCTGAAGCATCGGAGAGGAAAACTTCGTCGGCAAGGCCTTTCGCCTTGGCAATGTCGAGACGTTCCTGAACAGTATCGACACCTATGAGTTTAGTAGCTCCCATTGCGCGGGCCAGCATAAGGGATGCCAGGCCTACAGGGCCGAGTCCGACTACCAGCACTGCATCGTTGCCGCAGATGCCGATTTTCTCAAGACCCTCGTATACCGTACCGAAACCGCAGGCAATCTGGGCTCCGTCAGTATAGGTCAGCGAATCAGGCAGAGCCACGAGATCCTTCTCCTCAGCCAGCAGGTATTCAGCCATACCTCCGTCGCGCTGCCAGCCGTAAGCCCTGCGGTAGGGACTGGTACAGCTGATCATATATCCGCGCCGACAGTCGTTGCACACGCCGCAGCCGGAAATATGGTAAACGACCACGCGATCGCCTTCCTTGAAACGGCGAAGGCCGGGGCCGCATTTGACAATCTGTCCGCTGGGCTCGTGTCCGCAGATCTTGTTCTGGTATCCTTCGGGGCCCTTGCCGGTGTGTTCGCGGTAGATTGCACGGATGTCGCTGCCGCAGATGGTCGATGATTTCATCTTGATGAGCACCTCGCCGTAGCCGGGTTCGGGTATTTCAACTTCTTTTAGCACTACCGTGCTGTTGCCGGGCAGGTAGGCTGCTTTCATTGTCTTAGTCATAATATGGTCAGTTAAATTATACTATTGTCTTATTATGCCGTCCTCGTCCCAGAGGTCCCTCCAGGAACGGGCGGTCTTCCACATAAACACCTGTCCTTTGATGAAGCGGCAGTTGCGGTCGACACCTCGGATGGCTTCCATCTCCGCGGCTGTCAGCGGATCTTCGACCGCCGCGCGCAGGTTGCTCATAAACTTGGCAGGCTTCACAGAGAACGGGATGGGAATCTGGCCGTTCTGGACTGCCCACTTTATGCATATAATCGCCGGATGTACGCCGTGGGCGCGGGCTATCTCCACGATGACCGGATCTTCGATGGGCACTGTGTCCTCGGGAGTCTTGTCCCTCTCGGGACGGTTCGGCGAGCCTATCGGGCAGAAGCCTATGGCCTTGATGCCATTGTCCTCCATATATTTCTTGAGCTCGGGCTGCTGGAAGTGCGGGTGCAGCTCCATCTCGTTGCAGACAGGGCGGATGCGGCAGTCGCGCAGCAGCAGTTCCATCTTCGCACGGGTCATATTGGAAGTGCCGATGTTGCGCACCAGGCCTGCATCTTTCAAAGCTTCCATAGCACGCCAGGTTTTCATATAATCCTCGTGGATATACGGTTTGGCGTTCGGATCGCGGGAATCGACGCTCACTCCGGGAGCGTGGTAGTTGGGAAAAGGCCAGTGCACCAGATAGAGGTCCAGATAGTCCAGCCCGAGATCGGACAGGGAATCCCTGCAGGCTCCTGCCACGTCGTCGTGACGGTCGTTCCAAACCTTCGATGTGATCCAGAGCTCCTCACGCTTCACTACACCTTCGTCGAAGAGTTTCTTCAGCGCCTGTCCTATTTCTTTTTCATTGCCGTAGACTGCCGCACAGTCGATGTGGCGGTAGCCGCCTTTGACAGCCTTGTACACGGCTTCGGCAATCACGTCAGCTGTGTAATTGTCAGAGCCGAAGGTTCCCAGCCCGACGGCCGGAATCCTGTCACCGGAAGCGAGAGTCACCTTGGGTACCAGCTCCGGATTGATGAAATCTATGTTATCCATATCGTGTAGAAATATATCACATACAGCTAGACACAGAAAGGAAAGAAAGGCCTTCGGGAACATGGCCACCCCGGCCAGGGAAGAGGGAGGTTGCCTGCTGGATACGAGTTCTGCGAAGCAGGACGAAGTAGACAGTAGGAGGGTACGAAGGAGCGTAGCGACTGAGCTTCCCGAAGGCCTTTCTTTCCTTTCTGTGTTCTATTAATAATCCCATTATATTAATGTGCAAGTTTGCGGTTGCGGTGGCCATAGATGGCTATAACCACGAAGCAGATGAAAGGAAGTATGAACGAGAAGCGGCAGCCTGAGATGCCGAGTATGCTTTGCTGGTCTATCATAAGAGCCTGCAGCGGAGGCATAACGGAGCCGCCGAGGATTGCCATAATGAGGCCGGCCGCTCCGAATTCAGCATCTTCGCCGATACCTTCCAGGGCAATGCCGTAGATGGTCGGGAACATAAGCGACATACAGGCGGACACCCCGACAAGGCAGTAGAGGCCGGTCATACCCTTTATGAAAATGACACCGAGCACCAGCGCCATTCCGCCGAACGACAGGAATTTAAGCAGCTGTCCGGGACGCACATACTTGAGCAGGAAGGTGCAGATGAAACGGCTCAGCAGGAATATCAGCATCGCCACTATATTATATTTCTGCGCAGTAGCATTGTCGATGCCGAGCTCGATCTCCGCATAATGGATGATGAAGGTCCAGCACATAATCTGCACGCCCACATAGAAGAACTGGGCGATGACGCCTTCGTAATAACGTTTGTTGCGAAGCAGGCGGCCGAGAGTAGCCTTGATGCTGAACTCGCCCGCACTCTGACTCTTCGGCATCTTCGCAATCAGGAAGATTATCATCACCAGCAGCACTACCGCCCCGAGGGCGAGGTAGGGATTGCGGATGGTCACAAGGTCAGTAGAACGCATAGCCTCGAAGGCCGCAGGATCGAGGGCATTGACCGCCTCGCGGATGGCCTTGAAGTCAATCTTGTCGGGATTGACAGTGAGGGCGGCATACTTCGCCGGGTCAAGAGCCTCCAGTTTGGTGAGAGCCAGATTGTCGGTTGTATTGAGACGGCTGAGGATCAGCTGCTGGGCAGTGAACATTCCTAGCAGCGAACCCATAGGGTTGAAAGACTGGGCAAAGTTCAGACGGCGGGTAGCAGTCGCCGGATCTCCCATCGAAAGGATGTAGGGATTGGCGCTGGTCTCGAGGAACGACAGGCCGCAGGTGAGTATGAAATACGACACCAGGAACGGCCAGAAGGCGTGTCCAAGGCTGGCCGGGAAAAACAGGAAAGCACCTGTCGCATAGAGGGCGAGGCCCACTATTATACCGTTCTTGTAAGAATGTTTCTTGATGAAGTATGCAGCCACGAAAGCCATCGCGAAATAGCCTCCATAAAAGGCAAACTGCACCAGAGAGCCCTGGAAATTACTCATCAGCAGCACCTTGGAGAAGGCGCGCACCATAGGGTTGGTTATGTCGTTCGCAAAGCCCCACAAGGGGAACAGCAGAGTGACAAGGATGAAGGACAGAAGGTAGTCGCGGGTGACCATCCTGACCTTCGCGGTCTTTTCTTTATTCATAACGGTATTATGTAGCAAATCCGGCAAATTGCCGCATATAAAGTTCGTAATATTTCCCTTTCGCGGCAAGCAGTTCGTCGTGGGTTCCGCTTTCCACTATATGTCCCTGGTCCATCACGATGATCTGGTCGGCATCCTGGATGGTGGAGAGCCTGTGGGCTATGACTATGCTGGTGCGCTCTGCCATCGCTTTGGCCATTGCATCCTGGATCTGCTTTTCGGTGCGGGTATCAACATTGGAAGTCGCCTCGTCGAGGATGAGGATGCTCGGATTGGAAGCAAACGCGCGGGCGATGGCCAGCAGCTGCTTCTGGCCCTCGCTGATATTGGACGATGACAAACTCAGCTTGGTGTCGAGGCCCTGTGGCAGCGTTTCTATCATACGGTCGCAGTGACTGATTGCGATAGCCTTGTACATCTGCTCGTCGGTCACGCTGTCCGATGCGTACTTGAGGTTGTGGCGCACCGTATCTGCGAACAGGACTGTATCTTGCAGCACTATCGACATATTGTTGCGAAGGTCGTTGGCGTCTATGTCCTTGATGTCGACTCCGTCTATCTCTATGCTGCCGCTGTCGGGACGATAGAAACGCATCAGCAGGTTCACGACCGTGGTCTTGCCGCAGCCGGTCGCTCCGACAAGGGCTATCTTCTTGCAAGGATCGATCTCAAGGTTGAAATCGTAGAGCACCTGCTTGCCGGGCACGTATGAGAAATTGACGTGCTTGAATGAAACGTGGCCGGACATACCGTCGGTATCTCTCTCGCCGCTCTTGTCTTCTTTGGGCTGGTCAAGTATGGCGAACACGCGTTCCGCACTGGCCAGCGCCCCCTGCAGGTTGCCGTATATGCTGGCAAGACCGTGGATGGGACGGCTGAACTGCTTCGCATATACTATGAAGGCCGAAATCATACCGACCGAGATGATGCCGCGGATAGCGAAAAGTCCGCCGAAGAAAGCGATTATCACGAAGCCTATGTTGCCGATGGTGTTCATTATGGGCCCCATTATGCCGCTGAGCACATTGGCCTTGATGCCGGCATCCTTGAGGGCGTCGGACTTGGCATTGAAGTCTGCTATCGCATCGTCCTGGTAGTTGTAGGCCATAACTGTATGGTAGCCCGTCACCGTCTCCTCGACCACTCCGTTGAGGGCACCCAGGCCTTCCTGTTTGAGCCTTGAATACTTGCGGATCTTGCCTGCCATCACCTTGGTGGCGACGATGGTGAATATCACCGTGATGAAGCTCAACAGGGCCAGCTGCCAGCAGAATACCAGCATCACTGCCATCGTACCTATAATCATTATGACGCTCGAGAAGAGCGACGACAGCGACTGGGATATGGTGCTGGAGACGTTGTCGATGTCGTTGGTCATACGGCTTATGATGTCGCCGTGGGAATGGTTGTCTACATAACCGACCGGCAGGTCGATGATGCGGTCGAAGAGGTCGTCGCGCATCTTGCGTACGATGTTCTGGCTGAGGAAGGCACTCATCCTCGACTGGAAGAAGCCTGTAGCTGCGCTGGCAAGGAACACTGCTGCAAGGCAGTAGAGCACGGTCATCAAGTCGCCCTGGCTCTCGCCGGCTATGATGTCGATGGCATTGCTCTGGAGTTTGGGGCTGATCAGGGAGAAGACGCTGGAAAGCACGACCATAGCCGCCATACCGACGAGCAGGCCTATCTCTCCGCCGAAATACTCTTTCATACGGAGGAAAGTACGGCCGATATCCGCCGGTTTCTCGTAATTGAAATTATGTGGCTGTCTTCCTGGGGGCATCAGTTCTCCTTGTCTTTTCCCAACTGGGATTCGTAAATATCTCTGTATATGGCGTTGTTTTCCAATAACTCTTCGTGCCTGCCTATGCCGGAAATCTGACCTTCGGACAGGACGACTATGCGGTCTGCCCTCTTGACGGTAGCGATGCGCTGTGCGACAATCACTTTCGTCAAATCGGGACACTCGCGGCCGAGGGCGTCGAACAGATCTGCTTCGGTCTTGAGGTCCAGGGCGCTGGTGGCGTCGTCGAACACCAGCACGTCGGCTTTCTTAAGGACGGCACGGGCTATGGCCAGCCTTTGTCTCTGGCCGCCCGACAGACTCATACCCCGCTGTGCCAGCACTGTGTCATATTTCTGAGGCAGCTGCTCGATGAAAGTGTCTGCCTGTGCTATCCGCGCTGCCTTAGCAATATCTTCTTCGGTAGCCCAGTCGCAGTCCATACGGATATTGTCTGCCACCGACTTGCCGAACAGTTCGCTTTTCTGCAGGACGAACGACACTCGGTTGCGGAGCTCTTCGAATGTATAATCTTTGACGTTCCGGCCGCCTACAAGCACCTGACCGGCACTTGCTTCATAGAAGCGCACGATGAGATTCACGAGGGTCGACTTGCCGCAGCCTGTCATACCCATTATCGCGAGGGTCTGGCCTTTTTCTATCTTCAGGTTGATGTTGCGAAGCACCGGCTTGCCGAAAATGCTGAAAGCGAATGACACATCCTTGAACTCGACTTCGCCGGGAGCGGGAACTTCGCTGACTCCGTCACCCTCGGGCAGGGCAGGCTCGGTGTCGAGCACTTCCTTGATACGCCGCCAGGATGTCATACCGCGAGCCATAGACTGGAACATCATCAGCAGTATGAGGACTCCCGACAGAAGCTGGGTGGTGTATGTGATGGCTGCCATCACGCCTCCCGGGGAGGATGTGCCGCCGCTGACTTCTATATTTCCGACATAGAGGATCCCGGCTACGGTGGCATTCATCAGGACTGTCATCACTGGATGCATCCAGGCCATCAGGATAAGGACTTTCAGCTGTGTGCCGATCATCTCCTGCGATGCCTTGCCGAAACGGAGTTTCTCATAGGTTTCCCTGACGCAGGCTTTGATAAGGCGGAAGCCGGTGATATCTTCCTGCATTATATTGTTCAGGTTGTCGAGCTGCTGCTGGACTTTCAGGAACAAAGGTGTCGCCCTGCGGAGGACGAATATCGTGAAGACTATCATAAACGGCAGTGCAGCAAGCACCACCAGGGTATAGTTCCGGTTGATCTGAAGCAGGAATATGAGGCTGCCCACTGTAGTGAGGCCCATCCTGACAAGGCCGCGGATAATCTGGGCGACCATATTTTCGGTCTGGGTGACGTCGTTGGTGACTCTGGTGATGAGGGATCCGGTGGAGAACTTGTCTGCCTGAAGGGAAGACAGGGACATCACCCGGCTGAAGAGATCCTTGCGGATGCGGTTGCCCATATTCTGGGTCGTCAGGTTGACGCATACGGAATTCATCGAACCGCAGATGCAGCCGGACAGGACGAAGAGGATCATCTTGATGCCGTTGTGCAGGATTATCTGCAGGTCTCCGGTGCCGCCGTTGTTGACTCCGAGCACGCCGTCATCCACTATCGACCGCATCAGCTGAGGCTGTATGAGGTCGACATAGACTTCCAGGGCCATAAACACAATCGCAGCGATTGCGAAGGGGAGATATTTACGGATGTACTTCCACATCGGCAGTTTGGGCAAAAACCGGAATAAACAAACTGCAATATACGAAAAAAGGCCGAAGAAATAACTTTCTTCGGCCTTATATGATAAATGGAAGACAAAGAGCTGCGTGAAAGCAGAACGGAATCAAACTCCAAAAAGGAGGTGTTCCAGCCACACCTTCCGGTACGGCTACCTTGTTAC
>JAFXPV010000104.1 GCA_017527625.1 Bacteroidales bacterium
AACACCAGCGGCCAGCTGGTCGGCATCAACACTTCAATCATCTCGCTGACCGGCTCATACGCAGGCTATGCGTTCGCTGTCCCCGTGAATATCGTCAAGAAGATTACTGACGATTTCATCGAATTTGGCTCTGTGCAGCGTGCCGTCCTCGGCATTTCTATGATGGACACCGACAAAGGCGTGACCATCGCTGACGTGCGTGCAGAGACTCCGGCGGCAGCTGCAGGTCTCAGGTCAGGCGACATCATCAAGGAGATCAATCTGAATAAAGTCAACACCGCTTCTGAAGTCCAGGTTCAGGTGAGCAAGCTCCGTCCCGGTGAAAAAGCGGTAGTTACGGTCCTGCGCGACAATGTTCAAAAAGAAATTATGGTAAATTTGTAATTTCTTGATATTAATATATAAATTTGCGCGCTACGGCCAAAAGGCCTGATATCATTATCGATTAATGAGACAACTAAAAATCACAAAGTCAATTACGAATCGAGAGAGTGCATCTCTCGACAAGTATTTGCAAGAAATTGGTAGAGAAGAGCTAATCACGGTAGAAGAAGAGGTAGAGCTTGCACAGCGTATCAAGAAAGGCGATCAGGAAGCGCTTGAGAAGCTGACGAGGGCAAACCTCAGGTTCGTGGTTTCGGTAGCCAAGCAGTATCAGAATCAGGGATTGAGCCTTCCTGACCTTATCAACGAAGGCAATCTCGGTCTGATCAAGGCTGCGGAGAAGTTCGATGAGACCAGGGGTTTCAAGTTCATCTCCTATGCCGTTTGGTGGATCCGCCAGTCAATCCTGCAGGCTTTGGCAGAACAATCGAGGATCGTCCGCCTCCCGCTCAATCAGGTTGGATCGCTGAACAAGATCAATAAAGCTCTCAGCAAGTTCGAGCAGGAGAATGAGCGTATGCCTTCTTCTGATGAGCTGGCAGAGATTCTCGGCATTCCGCGTGACAAGATCAATGACACATTGCGAGTGTCCGGCCGCCACGTTTCCGTCGACGCCCCGTTTGTGGACGGTGAAGACAACAGTCTTCTGGACGTGCTGGTCAACAACGACTCTCCCAACGCTGACAAAGGTCTCGTGAACGAATCCCTCAACAAGGAGATAGAAAGGGCCCTTTCAACCCTTACTGAAAGAGAGAGGGACGTCGTCAGGTATTTCTTCGGCATCGGTTGCCAGGAAATGACCCTTGAAGAGATCGGAGAGCATTTCGGTCTCACCCGCGAAAGGGTTCGTCAAATCAAGGAGAAGGCTATCCGCCGCCTCCGTCACAGCGCCCGCAGCAAACTGCTCAAAAGCTATCTGGGTTAGTCTCCCATCTGGTGAATTAAGAGGGAATCTGCAAAAGGAAACCCTCTTTTTTATTTGAATTGGCAACAGAAACATACATAATTATGAAAAAATTATTGATTATGGCTATCGCTGCAATGAGTTTGTGCGCCTGCACAGAGAAGAATCCCCTCCTCAGGGAATGGGATACTCCTTTCGGCATACCTCCTTTCGAGGAGATCAAGACAGAAGATTATGTACCTGCAGTCAAAAAAGCGATTGAGGCCCATAATGCTGAGATCGCTGCTATCGTCAACTGCAAGGAAGACCCTACCTTCGACAATACTATCCTGGCCTTCGACCGCTCTGGAGAGCTCCTCTCAAGGGTTTACGGAGTATTCGGCAATGTGGAGTCTATGGCTTTCAATGACGAAGTGGCTGAGGCATCGAACGTGATCACCCCTCTGATGAGCGCTCATTCCAATGAAATCCAGCTGAACGAGGCGCTTTTCAACCGCATAAAGTATGTATACGACCGTAAGGACAGCCTAGGTCTCGACGAGGCGCAGCTCCGTCTTGTGGACAATATCTACAAGGAGTTCGCCCGCGGCGGCGCAGCCCTTCCCGATGACAGGAAGGCTGAGCTGAAAGAGGTCAACGAGGCTATCTCCAACCTGCAGCTCAAGTTCTCCCAGAACCTTATCAAGGAGACCGCTGCGTGGAAGCTCGAAATCAAGGACAGGGCCGACCTGGCCGGACTGAGCGCCGACTTTATCGCAGAGGCCGCATCTAGGGCCAAGGCTGCCGGTCAGTCTGACAGGTGGATCGTCGGCCTCGACAATCCGAGCGTAATGCCTTTCCTGCAGAGCGCTGCCAACCGCGAACTCCGCATCAAGGTGCTCGACGCATATCTCAACCGCTGCAACAACAACAATGCTGAGGACAACAAGGACATCTGCGCCGAGATAATCAGGCTCAAACTGAAGAAGGCCCGGCTGCTCGGCTTCGACACTTTCGTGGATTTCCAGCTCGAGGACCGTATGGCCAGGAATTCGGAGAATGTCTACAAACTTCTCGGACAGGTGTGGAAACCGTCCCTCGAAGCGGCAGGCCGTGAACTTAAGGATATCAAGGCCCTGGCCGCCCAGGATGGCATCACGACCGTCCAGGCCGCTGACTGGAGATACTATTCAGCCCTGGCCAAGGCTGAGAAATACAGTTTCGACGAAGAGACCCTGAAGCCCTATTTCAAATATGAGAACGTGCGCGACGGTATTTTCTACGTTGCCAAAAGACTCTTCGGCCTCACTTTCGAACGTCTCGAAAATGTGCCGCTGCCTCATCCCGAAGCTGAAGCTTTCGAGTGCAAGGATGTGGACGGAAGCAGCCTCGGAGTGATTTTTATGGATATGTTCGCACGTCCTGGCGAGAAGAGCAACGGCGCCTGGTGCAGCAGCTACCGTGACCAGAAATACGACGCCGACGGCAACAAGGTCAATCCCCTTGTCACCATCTGCGGCAACTTCGCCCGTCCGGTAGGTGACAAGCCTTCTCTGCTGACTCCCGACGAGACAGAGACTTTCTTCCACGAGTTCGGTCACGCTCTGGCCAGCTTTATGATCGATGTCAAATACCAGGGCATAGCCAATTTCGACCACGACTTCGTGGAGCTTCCTTCACAGCTCAACGAGCACTGGGCTTTCGCTCCCGAAGTGCTGAACGTATACGCCAAACACTACGAGACGGGAGTCGTCATCCCGATGGAGCTTGTCAACAAGTACGTCGAGTCGAAGAACTACGGCAAGGGCTTCGCTATGACCGAGCTGCTCGCTGCTATGTACCTCGACATGGGACTCTATTCGATCAGCGATATTCCCGAGAATTTCAACGTGCTGTCGGCTGAGAACAGGATACTCAGGGAGATCGGCCTCATCAGCGAGATCCCGCCGCGCTACAGGACTCCTTACTTCCTGCACATCTTCTCACACGGATATGACGTGGGCTATTACAGCTACCTCTGGGCGCAGGTGCTCGACAACGACGCTTTCAAGGCTTTCGAGGAGACCGGCGACATCTTCAACCAGGAGATGGCCCGCAAGTACCGCTACGAAATCCTCCGTCGCGGCGACGAGGTCGAAGCTGATGAACTGTACAGGAATTTCCGCGGACACGACGCTACTGTGGATGCTCTTTTGGAATATAACGGACTGAAATAAATGATGACTAACTCTATAGATTTGTTGACCGCCCTGGCAAAGGATGCCGTCAAGGCCCTTTACGGAGCGGAACCCGCAGACGGAGCACTGCAGCTCCAGGCAACCCGCAAGGAATTCGAAGGTGACGTGACTTTGGTGGTGTTCCCGCTGCTGAAGCTCAGCCGCAAGTCGCCCGAGGCAACCGCCACCGAGATCGGAGAATATATGAAGGCGAACGCCACAAGCATCGAATCCTTCAACGTGGTGAAAGGCTTTCTGAACATCAAGATGTCAGCCGCATACTGGGGCGAAGTGTTCGCCGAGATCGCCGCTGCCAAGGACTGGGGACAGCATCCTTCCAACGGCCGCACCGTGATGGTGGAGTTTTCGTCTCCAAACACCAACAAGCCGCTGCACCTGGGACACATCCGCAACATACTGCTCGGCTGGTCCGTGTCGCAGCTGCTGGCAGCCGCCGGCAACAACGTTGTCAAGGTCAACCTCGTCACCGATCGCGGCATCCACCTCTGCAAGTCGATGCTGGCCTGGCTCAGACGCGGCAACGGCGTGACCCCTCAGTCATCCGGCAAGAAGGGCGACCATCTGGTGGGCGATTTCTATGTCGAGTTCAACAATATGCTGAACGAGGAAACAGCAGAAATTATGGAGAAGACCGGCCTTGACAAGGAAGAGGCGGCAAAGCAGGCCCCCTGTATGAAGGAGGCGCAGGCAATGCTTGTCAAGTGGGAGCAGGGCGACCCCGAAGTGCGCGCACTCTGGGCGAAGATGAACGGCTGGGTCTACGAAGGTTTCGACAAGACATACGCAGACCTCGGCGTCGGCTTCGACAAGATATACTACGAGTCACAGACCTATCTGCTCGGCAAGTCGCTGGTAGAGGAAGGCCTGTCGAAGGGAGTCTTCTACCGCCGCGACGACGGTTCCGTGTGGTGCGACCTCACTGCAGACGGCCTTGACGAGAAACTGCTGCTCCGCAGCGACGGTACGTCCGTCTATATGACCCAGGACCTCGGCACAGCCTGCCGCCGTCACGAAGAGTACGATTTCGACGAGATAATATATGTAGTGGGCAATGAGCAGAACTACCACTTCCAGGTGCTCAAGCTCATACTCGGCAAACTCGGAATGCCTTGGGCCGACGCTATCTACCATATGTCCTACGGAATGGTGGAACTGCCCGAAGGCAAGATGAAGTCCCGCGAAGGCACTGTCGTCGATGCCGACGACCTCATCGCGAAGATGTATGCCACTGCGAAGGAGACCTCGCTGGAACTCGGCAAGCTGGAGGATATGGACAGCAAGGAGCAGGACGAACTGTTTATGACCATAGGCCTCGGCGCGCTGAAATACTTCATCATCAAGGTCGACCCCCGCAAGACGATGCTCTTCGACCCGAAGGAAAGCATAGACTTCAACGGCAACACCGGCCCGTTCATACAGTACACCTACGCCCGTATCAAGTCGATACTGCGCAAGGCGGCCGAGCAGCAGTTCGCTGTCGGTGCCTCAGGCGTGGAATTCCTTCCCAAGGAGATCGAGATCGTCAAAGCCCTGGCATCGTTCCCCGACAAGGTGGCCGAGGCGGCAGAGGCTCATTCTCCCGCACTTGTGGCCAACTATGCATACGACCTGGCCAAGGAATTCAACCAGTATTACCACGATGTCAGCGTCCTCAAGGCTGATGACGACAAAGTCCGCTCCCAGAGGCTTGCGCTGCTTGCCGCTATCGCACAGGTGCTTACCAAAGCAATGACCATCCTCGGCATCAAACTGCCCGAGAGAATGTAGCTATGATAGCACCCACCACCAAAAAAGAGATGGATGCGCTTGGCTGGGATGCAGCCGACGTGATCCTTTTCACCGGAGATGCGTTCATAGACCATCCATCTTTCGGTACGGCGGTGGTGACAAGGGCCCTCGAAGCCCGTGGCTACAAAGTGGCTGTCGTTCCCCAGCCGAACTGGAGGGACGACTTGCGCGATTTCAAGAAGATGGGGATCCCCCGGCTCTATTTTGCCGTCAATGCCGGCAATATGGATTCAATGGTCAACCATTATACGGCATCGAAGCGTCTGCGCAGCAATGACGCATATACGCCCGAAGGCCGTGCCGGTTACCGACCCGACTACGCGGTGACTGTCTATACCAAGATTCTGAAGCAGCTTTTCCCGGACGTGCCGGTTGTGATAGGCGGCATCGAGGCGTCTCTCCGCAGGCTGACGCACTACGACTATTGGCAGGATTGCCTCAAACCGTCGGTGCTCGTGGATTCCGGAGCCGACTATCTGGTTTACGGGATGGGGGAGAGGCCGATGGCTGCGCTGACCGACGCTTTCGCCCAAGGCTGGACCAAAGAGCAGATAAGGGAGATACCCCAGATAGGCTATCTGGCCGACACTCCTCCCGACAATGATTATTTCGACCTGCACTCCTTCGAGGACTGCAAGCGCAACAAGGTGGCCTTCGCCCAGAATTTCAACATCATAGAAAGAGAGGCCAATTCGCTGTACGCGATGACCCTTGTCGAGCAGACCGGCAAAGATTTCGTGTGCATCAATCCTCCCTATCCTCCGGCAACTACGGAAGAACTGGACGCAGTCTACAGCCTGCCGTTCACCAAACTCCCGCATCCGCGCTATAAAGGCAAGAGGATTCCGGCCTACGATATGATCAAGTTTTCAATCACGACCCACCGCGGCTGTTTCGGGGGCTGCAACTTCTGCACGATAGCTGCGCACCAGGGTAAATTCATCCAGTCCCGCTCGCAGGAGTCCATAGTGGAAGAGGCCAGGAGGCTCAACGACCTGCCTGACTTCGCCGGAAACATCTCCGATCTGGGCGCCCCTACGGCCAATATGTACCGGATGGGAGGCAAGAACAAGGAGATCTGCGCCAAATGCACGCGCCAGAGCTGCCTGTTTCCGAGGATGTGCCGCAATCTCGACCATTCCCACAAGGCTCTGCTGGAGCTCTACGACAAGGTGCTTGCCGTAAAGGGGATCCGCAACGCATACATCGGCAGCGGCATCAGCTACGACCTTTTCCTCGACGAGAACGGCTATCTTGACGAGACTTCGCAGCCATATCTCGAGGCCCTCATAACAAAGCATACCAGCGGCCGTCTGAAGGTGGCTCCCGAGCATACCCAGGACAATGTGCTGGCAGTTATGGGCAAGCCTTCCTTCAGGCTTTTTGAAGTGCTGCGCGGCAAATTCGACGAGATTACTCGTCGCCACGGACTGCGCTACCAGCTCGTTCCCTATTTCATCAGCGGCCATCCCGGCTGCTCGATGAGGGATATGGACGCCCTGTCGAAAAACAAGTATCTGAAGGGCCTCTATATGGAGCAGGTGCAGGATTTTACCCCGACTCCGATGACCGTGTCCTCGGTTATGTTCTATACCGGACTGGACCCCAAAACCCTCAGACCGCTGTTCGTGGAGCGCAACCTGGAACGCAAGAAGCGCCAAAAATCATTTTTTTTCAACAAATAAATCCAAATAGGGTTTGTATTTGAAAAAAATGCCTATAATTGCGAGGTAAAACAAACAGGAAAATGGCAATTAGAATTCCCAATAAAAGAAGAGCTGTCATCAGCTACGAAAATATGTCTGATGAACTGCGTGAGGCATTTGAAGAGAAATATCCGCACGGCTACGCCGACTACCTCGGAGACCTGGTGAAGATCGACAAGCCGGACGGCACTTGTTTCTATGCTGTTTCAGTTGAGATTCCGGACGCAATCTATCTCGTGAAAGTGAAAGTCCGCACGGATGATTACGAAGACGTCGAGAAAGACCTCTTCAAGGATGACGATGACGACGGAGTCGTTGCAGACGGAGAAAACGCAGAATTTCCTGAAAACGAAGGAGACTTCGGCGAAGCGCCTGAAGACGATATTGACGAGTAGCAAACATATTATTTTGCGATTTGCAGCTGCGCTCAGAAAGTACATATCTGAGCGCAACTTGCTTTTGCTGCTGTCTGTTCTGGTAGGCTTGGGCAGCGGGCTTGCGGCAGTCGTGCTGAAGAAGCTCATAGAGCTGATCCAGCATCTGCTGTTCGGCGGACAGGTAGCGGCGGTCCACTGGATTCTTTACATCATCCTGCCCGGAGTGGGTATGCTGCTGTCGATGCTGCTGGTGAAATATGTGGTCAAAGACAAGATCGGCCACGGTGTCACCAAGGTGCTGCTGGCCATCTCCAAGAATGAAAGCCACATCCGGCCCCACAACATCTGGTCGTCGATCGCAGCCAGTTCCCTGACCATCGGTTTCGGCGGTTCGGTGGGAGCGGAGGCCCCGATCGTCTACACCGGAGCGGCGATAGGCTCCAACGTCGCCAGGGCTTTCGGCCTGTCGTACAAGAACATCACCATACTTCTCGGCTGCGGTGCCGCGGGTGCTGTGGCTGGCATCTTCAAAGCTCCGATGGCAGGGGTGCTGTTCACTTTCGAGATATTGCTGTTCAACCTGTCTATGTCGTCGATCCTGCCGTTGCTGCTGTCGTCAGTGACTGCAACTATGGTTTCGTACTTCGTGCTCGGCGATATGGTGACCTTCTCCAATTCAGTGGAGCAGTTCTCGATGAGCAACATTCCGTTCTACATAATCCTCGGAATCTTCTGCGGCCTGCTGTCGCTCTATTTCCTGAGGATGACGCTCAAGGCCGAGGATATGCTCCGCAAGGTCAGCAAGCCTTTCACCCGCTGGGCCATCTGCGCTGCATCGCTGGGAGTGCTGATTTTTATGTTCCCTCCTCTGTTCGGTGAAGGCTACACCTCCCTCACGTCTATGCTCAACAAAGATGCTCTCGTTGCGCTGGAGGGCGGGTTCATCGCCAGTTTCATATCTCCCGACAACAAGTGGGCGATAGTGATATTCTTTGCTGCTGTCACCCTGCTCAAGGTGTTTGCGACTGCGTTCACAAACTCAGGAGGCGGAGTGGGCGGAACCTTCGGTCCGACGCTTATCACCGGAGCCTTCGCAGGCTTCGTGATTGCCAGGCTGGTCAACATCCTGGGGCTGGCGGCAGTGCCGGAGGAGAACTTCGTGCTGGTGGGTATGGCCGGACTTATGGCTGGCGTTATGCAGGCTCCGCTGACCGCCATATTCCTCATCGCCGAGATCACAGGCGGCTATGCGCTGCTCTTCCCCCTGATCATTACTTCAGCCATCTCTTATGCCACGATCAGGACCACCGAGCAGTACTCGATCTATACCAAGCGTATCGCTGCTTCAGGCGAACTGCTGACCCACGACAGCGACAGGGCAGTGCTGACGCTGCTCAAGCTTTCGAATTTCATAGAGACCGATTTCGTCCCCGTCAGGGTGGACCGCACCCTCGGCGAACTGACCGACGTGATAGCTCATTCCCACAGAAACATCTTCCCGGTGGTTGACGAGAAAAACCACTTCCTCGGAATCGTCTACCTTGACGATGTCCGCCAGTATATGTTCAAGCCGGAGATGTACGACAAGATATTCATATACGACCTTCTCAAGGAGAGCGATTCCGTGCTTGCGTCGGACCGTATGGAGAAGGTGATGGAAAAGTTCGAGACCACCGGCGCCTGGAACCTGCCGGTCCTGGACAAGAACGGTTTGTATATGGGATTCGTGTCCAAGTCCAAGATATTCTCATCATACAGAGAGCAACTACAGCAAGTGTCCCATGACTGATTCTTACATAAAGTACATAGCAGGAAGGCTCCAGCTTGCAGCCTGGCAGGTTGAAAACTGCGTCGGACTGCTCGAAGAGGGAGCAACCATCCCGTTCATCAGCCGCTACCGCAAGGAGCGCACCGGAGGCATCGACGAGACCTACGTGGCCCAGATCAAGCATTATTACGTCTACCTGACCGACCTTGACAAGCGCAAGCAGGCCATCGTCAAGAGCATCGAGCAGCAGGGGAAGATGACGGACAGCCTTGCAGCGGAGATAGAGGCGGCTGTGGACTCAAGGGTCCTTGAGGACATCTATCTGCCGTACAAACCCAAAAGACGCACACGTGCCTCCATCGCCAAGGAAAAGGGCCTCGAGCCTCTGGCAGCGAAGCTCTACGCAGTGCAGGCCGACGACATCTACGCTGCGGCCGCCCCGTTCATCAATGACGCGGTGCCGACCAAGGACGATGCCCTCGCCGGGGCTTCGGACATAATTGCCGAGTGGGTCAGCGAGGATACGGCTGTCCGCCAGGAACTCCGTGACCTTTATTATAAATGGGGCACAATAGTTTCGAAAGTCGCCAGGGGCAAAGAGGAAGATGAGAAAAGCGAAAAGTACAGGACATATTCGGATTTCTCGCAGCGTATCGACAAGATTCCCGCCCACAGGCTTCTGGCAATCCTTCGCGGCTCCTCGGAGGAAGTCCTCTCAGTGAAGATGGAAGTCAATGAGGACTATGCCTACGAAAGGATGGAACGCTGCATTTTCAAAGGAAAGAGAAAACCCTCTTCTCAGCTGCGCGGCTTCCTTTCAGATGCGGTGGGAGATGCTTACAAAAGGCTGCTCCATCCTTCGATAGAGAATGAAGTCCTGGCCATCGCCAAGGAAAAAGCGGACATCGAGTCCATAAAGGTGTTCGGAGAGAACCTGCGCCAGCTGCTGCTGGCTCCGCCCGTGGGGCAGAAGCGCACTCTGGCTATCGACCCCGGCTTCCGCACCGGATGCAAGGTGGTGTGCCTTGACGCCGAAGGCAATCTGCTTCACAATGATACCATATATCCTCATCCGCCGATGAATGAGAAGACTATGGCTATGAAGAAAATCTCCCAGATGGTCGAGTCTTACAAAATTGAGGTGATTGCAATCGGCAACGGCACCGCAGGCCGCGAGACGGAGTATTTCATAAAGAAGATAGCGCTGCCCGAAGGTGTCAGGGTCTACTCGGTGTCTGAAGACGGTGCTTCGGTGTATTCGGCTTCGGACGTGGCCCGTGAGGAATTCCCGGACTATGACGTGACTGTCCGCGGCGCCGTGTCCATCGGCCGCAGGCTTATGGACCCGCTGGCCGAACTGGTCAAGATCGACCCCAAGTCGATAGGAGTGGGGCAGTATCAGCACGACGTCAACCAGACCCTGCTCAAGGAGACTCTCGACAACACCGTCGAAAGCTGCGTGAACAGCGTCGGCGTCAATCTCAATACCGCCAGCAAGCATCTTCTGAGCTATGTTTCCGGCATCGGACCGGCACTGGCCCAGAACATAGTCGACTACCGCAGCGAGAACGGAGCGTTCCGCTCCCGCAAGGATCTTCTGAGGGTCAAGAGGCTCGGCGACAAGGTCTTCGAGCAGTGTGCCGGCTTCCTCAGGATCGCAGGTGCGGCCAATCCGCTCGACAATTCAGCCGTGCATCCCGAGCGCTACGGCCTTGTGGAGCGCATAGCTTCCGATATGGGCGTAGAGGTGTCACAGCTCATTTCCAACGAACAGCTCTGCGCAAGCATAGATGTCAACCGTTATGTCTCCGACGTGGTTGGCCTGCTGACACTGAACGATATCGTCAAGGAACTCTCGAAGCCGGGCCGCGACCCCCGCAGGATCATCAAGGTGTTCGAATTCTCAGAAGAGATCAAGACCATCGAAGACCTCAAGGTGGGTATGGAACTGCCTGCAATCGTGACCAATATCACCGATTTCGGGGCCTTCGTCGACATAGGCATCAAGCAGAACGGACTGATACATATATCCAAGATGTCGAAGCGCCGCATCAGCAGTCCTTCTGAGGTTTTGAAGATCCACCAGCACATCCACGTCAAGGTCGATTCTGTAGACCTGGAACGTCAGCGCATTGGTTTAAGTTTGGTTATTGAGGGGAAATAAACTACCTTTACGGAATAACCATCCAAAGAAATGAGCGCCGACAAGAAAATCATCATAATCCCGACCTACAACGAGATCGAGAACGTCGAAAAAATGCTCCGCAAGGTTATGAGCCTTGAGGACGGGTTCAATGTGCTGATAATTGATGACGGCTCTCCCGACGGTACGGCTGCGGTTGTGAAAGACCTTATGAAGGAATTTCCCGAGAGGATATTCATCATCGAAAGGTCCGGGAAACTAGGACTCGGTACCGCCTACATCACCGGTTTCAAATGGTGCGTCGCCCACGGCTACGATTATATCTTTGAAATGGACTGCGATTTCTCCCATAATCCCGATGACCTTCCCCGCCTGTACCGGGCCTGCAGCGAAGACGGCGCCGACCTTGCCATCGGTTCGAGGTATTGCAACGGCATCAGCGTGATAAACTGGCCGATAGGACGCGTGATTATGTCTTATTACGCCTCGGTATATGTCCGCAAGATGCTGGGTATGAAGGTCTATGACTGTACTGCAGGTTTCAAGTGCTATCGTCGCAAGGTTCTCGAGACCATAGATTTCGACCGCATCAGGATGCACGGCTATGGCTTCCAGATTGAGATGAAATACAATGCCTATAAACTGGGCTTCAAGATCAAGGAAGTCCCCATCATCTTCGTGGACCGCACTGAAGGCGTTTCCAAGATGAGCAGCAGCATCTTCGGCGAGGCATTCTGGGGCGTCATCAAGCTCCGTTTCAGGAAGATCAAACCCCGCGTGCAATGAAATGCTATCTCAAAAACGCCACTGTAATCAATGAAGGTGCCCTGTTCCCTGCGGGCATCTTTATTGTTGATGAGCGTATCGCTGCAATCTGCCGCTACGACAGTCACTCCGGCCACGAGAGGGAACAGGCTTGTATCGCAGACAGTGATTCGGTCCTTGATCTGGAAGGACGTTACGTCGCTCCCGGCATCATTGACGCGCACGTGCATTTCCGCGAGCCCGGAGCTACCCACAAGGCCTGCATCGCTACCGAAAGCGCAGCTGCAGCCCTGGGCGGCGTCACATCCTTTATGGATATGCCGAACAACAATCCTCCGGCCGTCAGCAGGGAGGCTCTCGCCCGCAAGTTCGAAATCGCGGCACGCGACTCGGTGGTGAACTATTCATTCTATCTCGGCGCTACTGCCGACAACCTGGACGAAGTCCTCTCGTGTGATTACTCGAAGGTCTGCGGGGTGAAGGTTTTTATGGGTTCGTCCACGGGCAACCTCCTTCTCGACGATGATACGGCTATGGACAGGCTGTTTGCCGAGTGTCCGGCGCTGATCGCCGTCCACAGCGAAGACAACGCAGTGATAGCGGACTGCCTGCAGAAGGCTCGCGAACGGTACGGCGAGCAGATCCCTTTTGCAGCACACCCCGAGATCAGACCGACAGAAGCGTGCGTCAAGGCTACGCGGAAGGCAGTCGGCCTGGCAGAAAAATATGGCACGCGACTGCACGTGCTGCACGTCTCGACGGCAGAAGAAACCGATATTATAGCGGACTTGAAGAAGCGCCGCAAGAACGTCACGGCAGAGACCTGCGTCCAATACCTCTTTTTCTGCTCGAAGGATTATGAAGAACTCGGAGCGCTGGTGAAGTGCAATCCGGCAATCAAGTCGCACCGCGATATGCTGGCGCTGCGCAGGGCAGTGCGCTCGGGTGTCATCGACAATATCTCTACTGACCACGCGCCGCACCTTATGGAAGAGAAATGCAAACCATACCTGTTTTCTGCTTCGGGCATCCCGCTCATCCAGTATTCCCTTCCTATGATGCTGGACCTCTCGGACCGGGGCTGTTTCACGCTTGCATTGGTTGTGGAACGTATGGCCCACGCTCCCGCCCGTCTGTACGGGGTTGAGGAAAGAGGCTTCATCCGTGAAGGATACTATGCCGACCTGGTAGTTTTTTCAACCGGTCGCCGTCACGCCGTCCAGCCGGCAGCGTCACGCTGCGGATGGACTCCGGTGTCACGTCTTAGCGGAAATGTGCTCCACACGATAGCCAACGGGCGTTTTGTAGTCCGTGACGGACAACTGACCGGAGAGCGTTCAGGTATGCCTCTGAGGTTCCGTTGAAAATTTTATCAACAAAATTCAAATAAAATTTGCTGGATTAAAAAGAAGGGCTATATTTGCAGCCCGTTTCGGAAGAACGGAGGATAAAGTTGATTGAAAAGATGGAAGACTAAGTGCTATTGGAAAAATAGTACAAGGCAATTGTAGCATAACAATTGAAAGAGCAAGCGTGAATTTCTT
>JAFXPV010000105.1 GCA_017527625.1 Bacteroidales bacterium
ATACTCGGCCTTCGGAGACACGCGGAAGAGGTCTTCCGTCAACTTCAGCATATTGTAGGAGTTGCAGGTCTCGGGACCGTCGTCGTCATTGACAAAGACGATGCAGGCTGCGGCACTGGGGAAGTGCTCGCGGCGGCTGTTTCCACCGAAAGCGAGAGAACGGTTGTGGGAAACCGTATACCAGAAGAAGCGTCCGGCCTCGGCATATTCCGGAGAGTCACTGAGTTCGCCGATGCGTGTGAAACCGATGGCCTTGGGCACCTGGGTGTTTGCGTGAAGGTTGTCCAGGCTGTCAATATCGTGAGACAGCGGCCTGAGGATGACTTTGTGGGAATAGCGCTTGGCGGCAGTCAGGTATTTCTCGTCGCCTGTCATTGCGTAGGCGTCAGCGAACATTTCGTTCATACCTCCCTGCTCATTGCGCATCATCTGCTCCATCTGCTCATCGCTGAGATCGGCAGTGATGTTGATACCCCAGTCGCAGAAGCCGAGGAAGAGTTCTTTGGCCTTCTCGTTGCCGCAGTAGAGCCAGGCGTCGCGAAGGCCTGCGTACATCTTGTGAATGTTGTAGAAAGGAGCCCAGGCAGATGAATAGCGCCTGAAATTGCCTTCCTTGAAATTAATCCACAGAGAATCGCTCTGAGGGATGCCGCCGATGTAGCCCACACCCCAGGATGCATTGTTACGGGCATTTGCTTCAGCCACTTCTGCCAGTTCATCAATCATATAGTTCATCCTGCGCAGGCACTCCTCGTTGCCGGTTGTCTGCCAGTTCATAGCCATCGCGGTCAGATAGTGACCTGCCACGTGGCCGTCAAGACCGGCCCAGTTGGGATAGTATTCTGCTTTCTTGGGCAGTTTTGCCTCAGCCCTGAAAGGAGCCAGCAAGCGGTCTACGTCATACTGGAGAAGAACTTCGACGTTAAGGTCACGGGCGTGCTTGAACGGACCGTCAAGCAGCTTGACATCGCCGATGGGGAATTCGTTGCTGTAGAGACGGTCCTGGGCAGCTGACTGGAAACACAGCGCAAAGAGGACTGCAGCAATGATGGAAAATTTCTTGATCATATCGTTGTTCTATTTGAAAATCATACGGGCGAAGGCTGCCACAGACTTGCGCCAGGGTTGCCACTCGTGATCGCCGGGGAATGACTGGAACTGGACGTCCACGCCTGCGTCGCGCATCTTCTGAACTACGGCGCGGTTGTACTGCAGTCGGGGATCCTGCTCTCCGCAGGAGATGAACAGACAGTCAAAATCTTTGTTGAACTTGTCGGGAGTGGTCAGAATTCCGGGGATGTTGGCCTCGAGGTCAAAGTTCGAAGCACCGTTGATGCCTCCGAACGCGCCGGTCGAGAATATTCCCACGTTGGCGAAGATGCCAGGCTCACGCAGGCCGATGAAGAATGACTGGCCGCCGCCCATCGACAGGCCGCACATTGCGCGGTGTCTGGGATCTGCCTTGACGCGGAATGTCTTCTCGATGAACGGAATGATGCTTCCGAGCAGCTCTTCGCGATAGGGTTGCATACCCTCCCAGCTGTAAGTACCCTGACCTGCGGGCATACCGGCCTTGCGGGGCACGTTGGAGTTCACGCTCACCACAATCATCGGAACTGCCTCGCCGCGGGCGATGAGATTGTCGAGGATGGTGGCCGTGCGGCCCTGCTGTATCCATCCGCGATGGTCCTCACCACCGCCGTGGTGGATATACATCACGGGATATTTCTTCCTGCCCTTCTCATATCCGGGAGGAGTATATACGAACACAGGTCTCCAGGTCTCGGTATATTTCGACCAGTAAACCAACTCACGGACCTGTCCGTGCGGAACGTCCTGGGTCTCGAAAAGATCCATCCCCGGCTCGGGAATGTCGATGGCACTGGACATACGGCTGCTGCCGTAATAGGACTGGCTGGCCGGATCAGCCACTGACACGCCGTCTATCACGAGAGAATAGTAGTGGTAGCCCGGCATAAGGGGCTTGGTGACGATGGTCCAGGTGCCTGTCTCATCCTTGACGCCTTCGTGACGGCCGCCAAGGTCGACTTGAACGCTGTTTGCCTGCGGAGCGCGCACCTTGAACACCACCGAATTGTCAGACAGTATCTTGGGAAATCCTGTGGCATTGACGTTCGTCACCGGAGAGACGGCCGTTTCCAGTTTTTTGTCCAAATCTGCCGGCAACTGGGCATAGGCAGCACAGAAGCCGAATGCCAGGGCCGCCGTCATTAACAATCTCTTTATCATTCGTCTGATATTTAGATAACTTGGAATTCAATTGCCTGGAGGTCTTCGTCGCGTGACGAGCTGCCGTAGAGGATGCGGTACTTTCCAGGAGATACTGAAAGACCGTCCACAGCCTCGTCGTAGAACGAGAATGCCTCGCCGTCGAGGGTGATGCGGGCTTTGCCAGTGGCACCGGGAGCAATGGTGAGCTTTTCGAAGCCCTGGAGGGCCTTGATCGGAGCGTCTGCCTTGTCAAGAGCCTGCACATAGACCTGCACGGTCTCTGCGCCCTGCATCTTGCC